>CAYULG010000001.1:0-56079 GCA_964445365.1 uncultured Salinivenus sp.
GGGCCGAATGGATCGACGGAAACATTCGCATCATAAGTCCTGCTTCTTCTACGCATCAGCGACTCGTACGCTTTCTTTCCACTATCCTGAGCGTGTGGGTTGAGCAACGCGACGACGGCGAGGTATTCGTGGCCCCGTTTCAGATGAAGCTTGAACGTGGCCGCGAGCCGGATCTGCTGGTGATCACCGATGACCACCGTGACCGGATCCGAGACACCCATCTTGATGGTCCCGCGGACCTGGTGGTGGAGGTCGTTTCTTCCGAAAGCGGGGCGCGGGATCGGGGCGAAAAGTTTTACGAGTACGAAGACGCGGGCATTCCGGAGTACTGGCTCGTCGATCCGGAGCGGGAAGAGCTCGCCGTCTACCGGCTGGAGGAGGATCGCTACCGAACGGCGTTCGAAGGGCACCAGGGACGGGCCGAATCGACTGTTCTCGAAGGGCTTTGGATCGAGGCCGAGTGGTTGTGGCAGGAGGAGTTGCCGGCGATTCTTGACGTTCTGGACCGCTGGGAGCTGATTTAGCGAACTCGGACTCGACCCGACTATTTACTTTGTGCAAGAACTTCAGTAGATGATGACCGACCGTGTTCTCATCGTGGGCGGGGGCACCATCGGACTGGCCACCGGCTTCGAGCTCGTGCGTCAGGGAACGCCCGTGACGCTCTTCGATCGCGACGAGGCGGGCCGGGGCACCTCCTGGCAGGCGGCCGGCATGCTCGCGCCCGACGCCGAGATTGGATTCGAGGAATTGGAGCTTTATCGGCTGAATCGCGAGAGCCTGCGCCGCTGGCCCGACTTTGCCCGCCGCGTCGAGGCGGCCAGCGGGATGGACATCGATTACCGCGATGAAGGGACCCTGATCGTGGCCGACGACCGCGACAGCGCCGAAGCCCTGCGGCGCCTCTACGAGTTTCAGAAGGAGCAGGGCCTGAAAGTGGAGTGGCTGACCGGGGGAGAGGCACGTGAAATTGAGCCGTTTCTTGCTCCTCGGCTGACCGCGGCCATTTTTTGCCCGTCGGACCATCAGGTGGACAACAGGCGCTTGCTGGACGCGGTCCGCGCGGCGTTCGAGGCCGAGGGGGGGATTCTCCACGAGGACACGCCCGTCGAGGCCGTGGTGCCGGACGCAGATAAGCCTAGCGTCGTGACGGCGGACGGGGAGCGGGTGGAGGGGAATCAGGTGCTCGTCGCCGCCGGCGTCTGGTCGCGCGACCTCGACGGCCTGACGCCCGATGCCCAGCCTCCTGTTCGCCCCGTAAAGGGGCAAATGATGCAGCTGCGGCGCAAAACGCCGTTCGACCTCCAACACGTGGTGCGCGGCCCGGAGGCCTACCTCGCTCCCAAGAGCGATGGGCGCATCGTGATGGGTGCCACCAGCGAGGAGATGGGCTTTGACACCACGGTGACCGCCGGGGGGCTCTACGACCTGCTGGAGGGCGGGTGGGAAGTGGTGCCCGGGATCTACGACTTGCCGGTGGACGAGACGTGGGCCGGTTTGCGTCCGGCCAGTCGCGACCATGCTCCGCTACTGGGCCCTTCCGGCGCGCCGGGGGTGCTCTTGGCGACCGGCCACTATCGGCACGGGATTCTCCTCACGCCCGTAACGGCCGAAGAAATGGCGCGTCTCCTCCGAACGAGGGAAACCTCGACGTGGCTGGAGCCGTTTTCTCCCACGCGATTTTCCGAAGTTCAATCGTCGAATGTGTCCCCATGAGTCCTGCGACCGACGAACAAATCACGGTGACCCTGAACGGGGAGGTTCGGACCGTGCCCGACGGATATCCACTGACGGAGGTGCTGCGCGATCTGGAAATCGATCCGGAAGAAAGTTCGGGGGTCGCGGTGGCGATCAATGAGAGTGTCATCCGACGGCAGGACTGGGACGGCGTAACCTTGTCAGAGGAAGATACGGTTGAGGTCATTCAGGCCCAGCAGGGAGGGTAGCGAGTTTGGGGTTCAGAATTTGGATTGTGGAATGGAAGGTCCCCGGTAGATACTGACCTGTGGGAACGTAGGGACGTCATTTTCCACGAGAGCCTGGGGATCGTGTGCAGCTGCAGGCAGGAACGGACGTCACGAATGTATTTCCGTACCGGTAAATCGGAAGTTTATGGCTGAGGATGTATACACCAACGGATCGGTGACGACGGACGAAGGGGACCCGCTCGTCGTCGGCGGCGAGACTTTTTCCTCGCGCCTCATTGTAGGCACGAGCCGCTATCCCAATCCGCAGGTCATGCTCGAGGCCCTGGACGCGAGCGGGACCGAGCTCGTAACCGTCGCGATTCGCCGCGTGAACGTGGAAAACCCTGCCCCCGAGAGCCATCTCGACCTCATCCGACAAGGGGGGTACCGCGTCCTTCCCAACACCGCCGGCTGCTACACCGCTCGCGAGGCGGTCCTGGTGGCGCAACTCGCCCGCGAGGCGTTAGACACGGACCTCATCAAGCTGGAGGTTATCGGGGACGACGAGACGCTAATGCCAGATGTGGAGCAGCTCCTTGAGGCCGCGAAAACGCTGGTTGACGACGGGTTTACCGTCCTGGCCTACGCTAACGACGACCCCATTACCTGCCGCAAGCTGGCAGACCTTGGCTGTGCGGCCGTCATGCCGCTGGGGTCGCCCATCGGGAGCGGAATGGGCATCGTCAATCCATATAACCTCCGCATCATTCGGGAAGTGATCGATGACACGCCGCTCATTGTGGACGCGGGCATTGGCACCGCAAGCGACGCCGTGACGGCGATGGAGTTGGGCTATGACGGCGTACTGCTGAATACGGCCATCGCGGAGGCACAGCATCCGGTGGAGATGGCCCACGCCATGCGGCTCGCCGTGGAGTCGGGCCGCCACGCTCACCGCGCGGGACGGATTCCGCGCCGTTTGTATGCACAGGCGTCCTCTCCAACTGGGGGGCAGGTGAGCGCCGAGTAGCTCTCCCTGCGGCCTCCGCATTCCTGCATTTGCTCGTCGTCGTTGGGTTTTGTTACTTTCGCCGTCCCCAAATGTGGATCGTGTTGTAGGGAGAAATCCCTCCCTCAACGATCGCTCCTTCGGTTGCGCATCCCTTGTTTCGTGTCGACCCGACACAAACAGGCCGTTGCTCAGAGCAGACCGTTTCGAATCCCTGCGGCATTGACTGCCATGGCTGAGCTTCCCTACCCGCGCCTTGCCCTCATTGCCGACGGGTTCAGCGACGAAAACCGCGCCGACCGGGCCGTCACCGCCGTGCAGGCGGGGGTTCGGTGGGTACACCTCCGCGACCATCAGGTGGGGCCGGACACGTTCGAGGACGCGGCCCGCGACCTGACGGCCCGTCTTCGGGACGCGGCCGAGGACGTCACGGTCACCGTTAACACGCGCCTCGCCGTGGCGGACGCCCTCGGGACGGGCGTGCACCTGGGGTGGCGGGGCCCGTCGGTGGAAGAAGCCCGGGAGCTGCTCGGGGACGATGCTCTGGTCGGATACTCGGCCCACGACGAGATCGGCCTTGAAGGGGATCGGGCGCCGGACGTGGACTACTACTTTTTTAGTCCCGTCTATGCCACCAGCAGCAAGCCCGACCAGCCCCCATCGGGCATTCCCGCACTGCGTTCCTTCTGTCGGGCCGCTGCGCCCACGCCGACCCTGGCTCTGGGGGGCATCACCCCGGAGCGCGTGCAGGCGTGCCGGGAGGCCGGGGCGGAAGGGGTGGCCGTGCTCTCGGGGATTATGGAGGCCGATCTCCCGGTGGCTGTCACACGGGCGTATCTACGGGCCCTCATTGCCCTCGCCTGACGATTTTCGAACGACGCATTTTATCACAAGCGAACTTGTGTTCCTATGTCCAACAAGCCTGTAGCCCTCACCATCGCCGGAAGTGACTCGGGCGGGGGCGCCGGCATCCAGGCCGACCTCAAAGCCATGGAGGCCAACGGCGTCTTTGCGACCTCGGCCCTCGCTGCCGTGACGGCGCAGAACACCGACACGGTCGCCGCGGCCCACGACCTGCCGCCACAGCTCGTGGCGGCTCAGATCGACGCTGTGGCCGAGGACATGGACGTACAGGCCGCAAAGACCGGCATGCTTTCTGCGCCCGAAATCATCGAGACGGTAGCCGACCGCGTGCAGGCCCACACCCTGCAGCCGTTCGTCGTCGATCCTGTGATGATCTCTAAGACCGGCTTCAAGCTGCTTCAGGACGAGGCCATCGACACGCTCATCGACGAGTTGTTGCCGCTGGCGACGATCATTACGCCGAACGTGCATGAGGCGGCGCACCTCACCGACCACGACGACCTTGACACGGTCGATGACCTCCGCGCCGCCGCCGAATCGCTCTTTGAGAAGGGGCCGGAGGCGGTGTTGGTGAAGGGGGGGCACCTCTCCGGTGAAGAGGAGGCGATCGACGTGCTCGTGGACGGGACCGGCGTCCATTCCTTTGCCGCGCCACGCATCGACACGACGCACACTCATGGTACGGGCTGCACCTATGCATCCGCAATTGCCGCCAACCTGGCAAAGGGACATGACCTACATGCCGCCGTTGACCGGGCCAAGCGGTACGTCACCGGTGCCATCCAGCACGCCCTGCCGCTGGGGAACGGGCGGGGGCCCACGAACCACTTCTTTCACATTGACGCGGAGGCCGCCGTTGCGGACGTGACGACGCCCGACCCGCTCAGTTGAGGACGTCGCCGCAAGTCCCTATTCGTCGTCGGACAGGGATTCGAGTTGACCGTTTGTGGGGGCTTCGACGGAGTGGAGGAGATCGAGTCGAGCCTGATACTGGTCGATCAAGACGTTCGTAGATCGAGTGTCGTCCTGGACCGTGACGACCTCGTCGCAGACCAGTTCAATGGCACGTTTGGCAATCTGTGATGGGGTGAGGCCCAACTGCTGCGCGACGGCCCGAAGCCGGTCGGCCCGGTCGCGGGGAAGAGAAAGGCGCAGGGGCACACTGTTCCTCTCCTCCGACACGTCCTCGGTGCTGTCGCGGGGAGGATCGTAAAGCGTTCTAGACGGTTCCGATGACGGATTGGGCGATTCACTCACGAATCCAGACGAACGACTGTGTAAAAGGAATCGGCTGAACGCAAAACATGCAGATTACGTGCCAAAAGATGAACAGAGCCAATTGGGACAGGTTCAGCCCCTCTTCGGGTCGATGTCGGTCGCCGGGTCGTGATTTGCTCATGATGACGGTGGGAGAAGAGAGGGCGGGTGCCGTGAACACTTCGTGAGATTGTAAACCGCCGGATCTTTTTACGGATTTTCGGCGTGTAGCCCTCTCAGATTCCCGTGGTGCTCCCGCCGAAGACCCATGTACCTGCCCGTAGCTCAGTCGGACAGAGCGCAGCCTTGCGGAGGCTGAGGCCGGGGGTTCGAATCCTCCCGGGCAGGCATCCCGTCGCTTTCATGTACCTCTCCCTTGCCCAGCCGGTGAGGGAGGGGCTTTTTATTTTGACATCCGTTCTTCAATCCGAGGTGCCTTCTTGCCATCGCGAAGTCGCCTCTGAGTCAACTAAGCGGTGGTCGGCAGGTCGCCGAGGGCGTCCACCTCACTGTTTAGGAGCGTACGGCTGTTGTCGGTCTCGATCCGTGGCTTAAGCTGGGTGAGAAGATTGAGGAGGCCCACCAGGGCCTTATTCAGGAAGATGAAATGGGGGGATCCGACGACCTCCCGCAGCCCCGACGCCTGCTGAAAGCACTCGTGCAGGTGCTCTCTGAAGTCCGGATCGCCAAAGTCGAATTTAGACCGGCGGTAGGGCTCCACCAGCAGCGACCCATAGCGGTCAAAGAAGTCGCGGATCTCATTCTGGACGTCGGTTGAGAGGTCGCTGTGCAGAATGTCGAGGCGGTGGAGGAGTTGGTTTATTGCGGCCTCGTCGTCCGCGATGCGGGCACGATAGAGCCGAAGCATGTCGTCTCGGAACGCCTGCGGGAAGGTCTTCACGCAGCCGAAGTCGATTACGCCCAGTTGACCGTCGTCGCGGAAGAGGAAGTTCCCTGGATGGGCGTCGGCGTGCAGCGTACGATGGTTGCCGGCCACTTGCTCGTGCAGAAAGTCCCACAGCAGCTGACCAAAGTGATCGCGGGTGGCCTGATCCGGGTCCTCCTCCAGAAATGCGTCGAGGTGGCGACCTTCGACGTGGGTCATGGTCAGAACCGTTTCGGTCGTGTACTCGTCGACGGCGCGGGGCGTCACAATCCCATCCCGGTTGTACTGCTCTGCAAAAAAGGCAATGTTCTGAGCCTCGTTGAGATAATCGGTTTCTTCTTGCAGGCGGGCACGAACTTCTTGGAAGTGATCGTCGATCTCCCCGCCGCGAATGAGGCGCTTAAAGAGCGTGCGGGCTACGGCAAGATCCGATTGCACGGTCTCGCGGACGTTCGGGTACTGCACCTTTACGGCCACGTCCCGGCCGTCGTCCAATTGAGCGCGGTGCACCTGCCCGATCGACGCCGCGGCGATCGCCTCCAGGTCGAACTCGTCGAAGAGCACCTTTGGAAAGCGCCCGAGTGCGTCGTGGATCCGCTTTCGCACGAGGGCCCTATTCATGGGCGGCACGTTGTACTGCGCCTCCGCCATCACCTCCATGAACTCGTCCGGCATCATGCCGGTGTCCATGCTCATCGACTGCGCAAGCTTGAGGGCCGTACCGCGCAGGTGTGTGAACTCACGAAAGAGGTCCTTGGCGTTCTGCGTGTTGAGGGCACGCCTTTGCTCGTCGGCGTCGCCCCCCGTGGCACGGTTGGCAAGGTACTGTGCGTAGTTTTTCCCGACCTTCAGACCCGTCTTGGCGAAAATCTTGCCCCGGTCTAGCTTCGAGGCGGGGAAGTCGTCGGAAGAATTCGGCTCATCCATGAGGCACAGACTGGATTCGTGAAAGGAGTGCCCGAATCGAGGGCTGGCATTTCGCATTGCGTCATGAGCGACTGGCGCCTGAACGACGCAATAGAGGGAGGCTCAGTCGGTCGACGTGTCTTTTCGCCCAGGAACCAGCCACCCCACGACGGGCAGCCGCCGCACCCCCAGCGCGTCGTGCTGCACCACGTGCCAGGCCAGTTCTACACCGGTTGACACGCCACGGAACGTGACCAGTTCAGCGACGAATGCAACGAGCTTGTCGACGAGCGCAGTGGTAGCAGCCTGGTTCTCGGTGTCGTCGTTGATCCAGTGCCGGATGATAGCGAATGTCACCTCCGTAAGCACCGCCTGGACCGGCCAAAAGCCCGTCACGAGCTGGTTCGTTTGTGGAATGCGGTCGTCGGTGAACAGGCTGCGAAGCGTCTCTTGCACGTCGGTTCGAAACGAAGACCTGTAGCGAACCTCGCTGTCGAACGTGGCCTGGACGAAGGCACGCTGCTCCCCGAGGGTATCGAGCAGAATGTAGGAAAAAGAGGCCAGCCGCTCTTCGAAAGTGAAGTCTTCATAACTGTCCGTTGCGACGGTGAGTAGGTGATACTGGTCCACCACCAAGTCGTAGAATGCAGGAAGGAGGTCGTCGGGGCTGTCGAAATGGGCGTGAAAGGTTTCTTTCGGCACACCTGCCTCGGTACAAACGGAATTGACCGTCAGTGCCGTGTCGGCGGTTCGGTCGAGGTGGATGGCCGCCTCGACGAGGGCCTTCTTCTCGGCAAACCTATCGGGGTCTGGAATAAGCGTGGACTGATTGTTGAGATAGAATCGGACGTGTTGTTCGGGCAGGCCCGTGGAGTGATCCGGTCGAAAAGGAGGATCCCAAAAATTGGGTCATCGTTGCGCTCGCACTCCCCAGTGGCTACGTTGATACCGTCTGGACGGACGCCACCGTGTGTTGGGATGGGGATTCAATATCCGTTATTGCAATGCAAGTCACGATGTTCGATTTCCTTTTACGGAGTGACCGACGCCCTGTCTTCGTGCTCCTAATGGGAATTTTCTGCTTCGCCCCGACGCTTGCTGCCGGTCAGGTACCCGTTCCGGAAGACGTATTCGGTTTCGAGCCGGGCGCCGATCGCAAGCTGGCGAATTACGATCAGGTGACGACCTACTACGCCCAACTGACCGAGGCGAGCGACCGGGTTCAGATGAAGGCCATTGGGACGACGGTTGAGGGGCGGTCGATGAAGCTGCTCTTCATCTCGAGCGCCGAAAACCTTGACAATCTCGACCGCTGGCGTGAGGTCAGCTCGACCCTCGCCCGGGCCCGTGTGGACGAGGAGAAGGCCCAGTCGCTCTCCCGGGAGAGTCCCGCTATCGTTTGGGTCGACGCCGGCCTGCACTCTACGGAGCGAGCGCCCGGTCAGGCCATGCCCGCGCTCGCTCACCGGATGGTGACCGAGGAGAGTGCGGAAATGCAGAAGATCCGGGAAAACGTGGTGCTCCTTCTGATGCCGATGATGAATCCGGACGGGTTGGATATTGTGGAAAATTGGTACGACCGCGTGCTCGGTACTCCCTACGAGACCAGCAATCCCCCGTGGCTCTACCACAAATACGTGGGCCACGACAACAACCGCGACTGGTTCATGAACACGATGCCGGAGACGCGGGCGGTCACGGACGTGATCTTCAACGAGTGGTACCCGCAGATCGTCGTCAATCACCATCAGACGGCGCCGGACTGGGCACGCATCTTTATCCCGCCGTTCACGGGTCCCGTCAATCCAAACATCCATCCCGGTGTGGTGAGTGGCGTCAACCAGGTGGGGACGGCGATGGGGCAGCGATTTGCAATGAAGGACATGCCGGGGGTGATTTCGAACGACACGTTTACTATGTTCTGGAACGGCGGGATGCGCACGGCGCCCTACTTCCACAACCAGATCGGCATCCTCACGGAGGTGGCCCACGCCACGCCCACCCCGCGTTACTACGAGCCCGATTCGCTACCCGACCGCGTGGGGTACGGCAACCCGCAGGCGACCGACGGAACGGCGCTTTTCTATACCGATCCCTGGCCGGGTGGCGAATCACGCTTCCGTGACGCCGTCAACTACACGAACACCGCGTCGATGGGCGTGCTTGACGTGGCGGCCGACCGCCCGCAGCAGTTTCTCTACAACATGTACCGCATGGGCCGCGACGCCATTGAGGCGGGTGAGCGGGGCGATCCGTATGCCTACGTCATCCCCCCGGATCAGTGGCACCCACGCGAGGCGCACACCCTCGTCAACATCTTGCGACAGGGGGGCGTGGAGGTTGACCGCGCCACGTCTTCGTTCGAGGCTGGGGGAGAAAGCTATCCGTCCGGCTCCTTCGTCGTCCCGGCGAGCCAGGCCTTTCGCCCATTCGTGATGGACATGCTTGAGCCCCAGGAGTATCCCACCCGCCGCACGGCGACGGGTGAGCCGGAGACGCCCTACGACCTCGCGGGCTGGACGCTCCCGATGCAGATGGGCGTGACGGTCGACCGGGTGAACGCCCCCTTCGACGCTCCGGCAACCGCTGTGATCGACTCGGTTGCGCCCGCTCCCCGCCCCGTGCAGGGCAATGCGAGTTTCGGCTATGCGCTGTCTCACCGACCCAACACGAGCATCGAAGCCGTGAACGAACTCCTTTCGGCCGGAGAAACGGTCCACTGGGCCGAAGAGGGGCTCTCCGTGCGCGGCACCGACCTGGGACCGGGCACCATCGTGGTCGAACGCCAGGACACGACCGCGGATCGGGTGGAGCGGATCGCTCGGGAGCACGGCCTAACCGTCCGGGGACTGCGGTCGGAGCCGGCCGGCCCCCTCCACGAGCTGAATCCGCCCCGCGTGGCCATCTACAAGTCCTGGGTGCCGAGCATGGACGAGGGCTGGACCCGGTGGGTGCTACAGGAGTACGATCTGCCGGTGGACACCCTCCACGACGCGGACGTGCGGACTCGTGATCTCTCGCAGTACTCGGCCATCATTCTGCCGCACCACTACTCGAACGACGTTCTCCTGAACGGGCACGACCCAAGCGAAATGCCGGGCGAATTTGTGGGGGGACTGGGGATCGAGGGGACGGCCGCGCTGGAGCAGTACGTGACCAACGGCGGCACCGTCGTCGCCTTCGACCAGGCCAGCAACTTTGCAATCAAGCAGTTCGGGCTGCCCGTCGAGGACATTACAGAGGGGCTGTCCAGTAACGAGTTCTTCATTCCCGGATCCCTCATCCGCGCCACCGTCAATACGGCGCACCCGCTGGCGTACGGCATGCAGGACACCGTCGCGGCCTCCTTCAGCCAGAGCCGGGCCTTCGAAGCGGTGCGTCCGGACCAGAGGGGCGAGGGGGGGCGCGAGGACACGGAACTGACCAATCCTCCCCCGGTGGAGGTCGTGGCTCGCTATGCCGACGATGATCTCCTTATGAGCGGGTGGGCGCTGGGGGAAAAGGAGCACATCGGCGGCACACCGGCGATGGTGCGCGTTCGAGAGGGGGAGGGGGACGTGGTCCTCTTTGGCTTCCGGCCCCAGTTCCGCGGCCAGCCGCGCGGCACCTACAAACTTCTTTTCAACGCCCTGCACGCCGCCACGATTGACGACCTGCCCCGGGTTGGCCAGGTCTCCGCCGATCCGTTCGCGGCGGACTGATGGTCATCGCAGTTGGGTGAGCAGCACGCCGGCCTCCTGCTTGTGCTCGCGGTCGAACGGGGAGCCGGCCGTTTCGAGGGCCACGCGCAACTGGGCCCGAGCGTCGTCCTCGCGGCCGAGCGCCAGATACGTCTTCGCCAGTTCGAGGTGATTGTACGGCTTGGACTCCCGCGCGATTGCGTGGTTGAAGTCCCGGATGGCCTGCTCGTAGGAGGCGTCGGGCAGGCCGCCGTAGAGCGCTTTTACCAAGGTGCGCGTGATGAAATTCAGGTCGGCCACCTCGCGGTGCCAGCGGCCCCGGAGGTGATAGGCGCCCGCCAGGGTCGAGTCCAGGGCGATGGCCCGGTCGGCGTGTCGCTTCACCGCTCGGGATAGCGTGATGCGTCTGGACCGTCCGACGTGGAGGGTGAGCCGGCCTGCGGTGAGCGCCGCGCAGAGATGGGCATGGGCGCTGGTCGAATCCATACGGATGGCCGTGTCGGCCATTGCCTTGGCCTCCTTGTAGTGGGCGATCGCGGCGTCTTTTCCCTCGGTGACCTTCCCGAGATCCGTGTGGAGAAGGGCCCGTCGCCACTGCAGGCCGACCCGATTCGGATGCTGATTAGCGAGGGAGTCGAGCATCGCCACCGCCGTCCCGAACTGGCGGTGGGACCGCAGGCTATCGACGGTGGCCAACTCCTCTTCGAGCGGCGGGGAGGGCATCGGTGACGGTGCTGCGGCCAAAAGGACAGACAGAAGTACGGTGCCCGTCCCCAGTGAGGCTGCCCAAAAGAGAGAAGGACGCGACATGGGAGGGAAGCAGAGTAGCGGGGCCGTCGAGGCCCGGATCCGGAAGCGTGCAGTCCCATGCCAAGCACCCGGGTGTAATCGTACTACGGCGACCAGGTGCAGTTCAGGGCACGGTTCACAGCCGCCGGGCTAATTGGGCGTTAGCGACCGACTCTGAACGGCTCGGTCCGACTGAACGAGGAACGCGAGGGGGCGTTTGGGAGACCGCTATCATTTCTAACTCTCTTCTCGATTCTGCCGTCTGTATGACTCTTGCCCACACCGACGACCGGCAGTGGTGGAAAGAAGCCATCGTCTACCAGATCTACCCCCGGAGCTTCAACGACACCACCGGCTCCGGCAGCGGCGACCTGGCCGGCATCACCGCCAAGCTCGATTACTTGACCGACCTGGGGGTGGATGTCGTGTGGGTGAGCCCCGTCTACGACTCGCCGATGAACGACAACGGCTACGACATCCGCGACTACCGGGCCATCGACGACCGCTTCGGCACGATGGCCGACTTCGACGAGATGCTGGCCGCGATGCACGACCGCGGCATCCGGCTTATGATGGACCTCGTCGTCAACCACTCCTCCAGTGAGCACGAGTGGTTTCGGCAGTCGCGGCAGTCGACGGACAATCCGTACCGCGACTACTACCACTGGCGGCCGCCGGCCGACGACGGGGGGCCACCTACCAACTGGCGCTCCTGCTTCGGCGGATCGGCCTGGACCTTCGAGGAGGAAACCGGCGAATACTACCTCCACCTTTTCGACGACACGCAGCCCGACCTCAACTGGACCAACCCAGCGGTGCGGGCGGAGGTGTACGACTTGATGCGCTTCTGGCTCGACAAAGGCGTAGATGGCTTCCGGATGGACGTCATTCCGTTCATTTCCAAGCCCCCGTTTGAGGATCATCCCGACGCGGCGGGCGACGACCTGTTCGGCTTCTACGCTGGGGGGCCCCACGTGCACGATTACCTCCAGGAGATGCACCAGCGGGTCTTGACCGATTACGACGTGATGACGGTCGGAGAGGGGCAGGGCGTGCGTCCCGAGGACGCCCGGCGCTACGCCGGACGCGAGCGTCAAGAACTCCAGTCCTTCTTCTACTTCGACCACGTCGGGATCGGCCGCGCCGACGGGGACTGGAACCAGCCCGCAGACTGGACCCTCCCGGACCTGAAGCAGACGATCGCGACCTGGGACGAGGCGTTCGGGGACGCCGCCTGGCCCAGCGTCTTCCTGGGCAACCACGACCTGCCGCGGGCGGTCTCGTACTTCGCGGACGACCGGCCCGGGTACCGTCGCCGCTCGGCCAAAATGCTCGCGACGCTTCTCTTCACCCTGCGCGGCACACCCTACGTATACCAGGGCGACGAGATCGGCATGACGAACACACTCTTCGAGACGCTCGACGACTTCGAAGACCTCAACACCATCAACGACGTGCACGAGAAGGTGGCGGCGGGGATGGATCGCGAGACGGCCCTGGAGCACCACCGTCGGCTGAGCCGCGATCACGCCCGCACGCCGATGCAGTGGGGCGATTCTGAGCACGCCGGCTTTACGAACGGAAGGCCCTGGCTGCGGGTGAACCCCAACTACGACCGGATCAACGTGACGGCGGCCCGGAACGACCCCGACTCGGTCTGGCATTACTATCGCAGGCTCATCACCCTCCGCCGCAAACGCGATGTCCTCGTGTACGGCGACTACGAACTCGTGGCGCCCGAGCACCCCGACGTGTTCGCTTATCGCCGGACGCTCGGAGAAAAGGAGGTGGTCGTCTCGCTCAATTTCACGGACGAACCCGTCTCCTTTGAACGGATCGCTGAGCAAACGGGTGCGTCTCCCGCGCGCCTCATCGGAACGTACGACGAGCCGACAGCCGACGAGGGAGGACGTGTACTTCGGCCCTACGAGGGACGCGTCGACGCCGTTGGGGAGAGGGAGGAATAAGTGGTAGCATCGCAGGACTTGAAAAAAAATGAACCACGGCCGGGGAAGCTGTTGTTTTATGCCCTAAATATCGACAATGGCATTACGCTGTCCCGCGTCCCGTCTCGTCCCGTCCCCCATGTCTGACGTCATCTCTCCTTCCCCGTCCACAGATTCCTCGTCCACAGAATCGGACCGCCCGCTCGTCGTGGGGCTGGGCGGCTCGGCCGGCGCCGTCGAGGCACTGCAGCACTTTTTCGACGCGGTGCCCGAGGAGCCGGGGCTCGCGTTTGTCGTCGTCATGCACCTGGCGCCCGAAGAGACGAGCCACATGGCCGAGGTGCTTCAGGACCACACCTCGATGCCGGTCACCCAGGTGAGCGAGCCGGTTGCCATTGAGGCCGATCACGTGTACGTCGTGGCTCCGGGGCAGACGCTCGTCGTGGAGGAAACGACGCTCGTTCCCTCTGCAATGGAGGGGCAGAAAGAGCGGCGGCATCCCATCGATCGCTTCTTTCGCTCCCTGGCGAAGGCGCCCCTCGAATCGATCGGCGTTGTCTTCTCTGGGGCCGGAACGGACGGCAGCTTAGGGCTTCGAGCCATCACCGAAGCCGGGGGGCTCACCGCGGCTCAGGATCCCGGGGAGGCCGCACACGACAGCATGCCCCGAAGTGCCGTCGAGACAAGCCGGGTGGACCTCGTGCTGCCGGTGGCCGACCTCGCGCGCCGACTGTGCGAACAGCGGGCCATCCTCCGCCGGCTTCAAGAGTTGGGCGAGACCGAAGAGGTGCTCCCGGAAGAGAAGCAGGAGATCCTGCAAGCCATCTTCGAACAGGTGCGGAGCCAGACGGGTCACGACTTCAGCCAGTACAAGCGCTCCACCATGCTACGCCGCATCCGACGGCGTTTGCAGGTGCACCAGATTGCGTCACTCGACGAGTATCGGGCCTATCTGGACGAGCATCCGGGAGAGGCTACGGCCCTGCAGAAAGACCTGCTGATCAGCGTCACAAACTTCTTCCGAAACCCAGAGGCCTATGGCGCTCTGCGGGAGGAGGTGCTCCCTTCACTGCTTTCGAGGAAGGGAGTGGACGACGAGCTTCGGGCGTGGGTCGTCGGCTGTGCGTCCGGGGAAGAGGCCTACTCGATTGCCATGCTCCTGCTGGAGCAAGCTGCCAAGTCGGACCTTTTGACCGAACAGATCCAGATTTTTGCCTCGGATCTCGACGAAGGCGCTCTGGCCACGGCCCGGGAGGGCCGCTACCCCGAGGCCGTCTCCGCCGACGTTCCGGAGCGCTACCTCGACCGTTTCTTCCGCAAGGACGGGGCCGAGTACGTCGTACAGGAATCAGTTCAAGAGCGGGTGCTATTTACGCCCCACGATTTGCTGCGGGACCCGCCCTTCTCAAACCTCGACCTCATTTCGTGCCGCAACCTGCTCATTTACCTTCGTCGGGACCTCCAACGGTCGGTCTTCGACCTCTTTAGCTATGCCCTGAATGAGGAGGGCTATCTGTTTTTGGGCAACTCTGAGTCGGTCGATCTTTCGGACGACCTGTTCCAGCCGGTGCGAAAGACGCATCGATTGTACCAGCGGCAGAAGGGCCCCCGCACCGTGCCGGAGTTGCCCGCCCTGCCGCTCTCGTCCAGTACGATCGAGCCCCCGTCACCTGATCCTCTTGATACGGACCGGTCCTCCGAGGCGGCCCTCCACCGTCGCCTCCTGGAGAGCTACGCGCCGCCCAGCGTCGTCGTCAACGAAGACCACACGTTCCTGCACCTCTCGCAGACTGCGGGGCGGTACCTGCAACATCCCGGGGGGACGCCCAACTCCAATATCGTCGACATCGTGCGACCGGAGCTCCGGGTCAAGCTGCGGTCGGCCCTCCGCGAGGCCTTCGACCAGGCAACAACGGTCCGCACCCGTCCGGTGACGGTGCAGTTCGACGGGGACGCCCGTCCCGTTCGGCTCGTGGTGCGGCCCGCACAAGACCTGCCCGAGGCGAGCAGGCTCGCCCTCGTCGTGTTCATCGAGTCCGAGGAAGAGGAGGTCGCTCCCGACGAGGACCTGGGCCTTGACGAACAAGCCGACGGGCGCACGGAGAGGCTCGAATCGGAACTGGATCAAACCAAGAAAGAGCTCCGGTCGACCCTCGAGGAGTACGAAACCTCGAAGCAGGAAATGCGGGCCGCCAACGAGGAGCTCCGGTCCATGAATGAGGAGTACAAATCGATGACGGAGGAGCTGGAAACGAGCAAAGAAGAACTCCAGTCGGTCAACGAGGAACTAAAAACCGTCAACCGGGAGCTCGAGGAAAAAGTTGACGCGTTGCAGGAGGCCAACAGCGACCTGAAGAACCTCATGGCTTCCACAAACATCGGCACGCTTTTTCTCGACGGGGCCCTCTGTATTCGGCGCTATACTCCCCGGATCGAAGAGTTTTTCAGTGTGCGAGACTCGGACCTGGAGCGCCCCGTCAGTGAGCTCACGCATCAACTCCAGTTCGACGAGTTGGAAGCCGATGCGCGAGAGGTTTTGGACACCCAGGATCCCGTCGAACGAGAGGTGAGAAGTGAACAGGGCAACTGGTTTTTGGTGCGATATCATCCGTACCGGCCGGTGGAGGCCCCCGAGGCGGGTGAGTCCGTCGAAGGTGTGGTCATTTCGTTCGTGGACATCACGCGCCGCGTCGAGGCCGAACAGGACCTGCGCGCCTCGCACAAGGAGCTGCAGGACCGCACCGAACAGGTGCAGGCGCTTTCCCGGGCGCTCACGTCGGCGGAAGAGCGGGAACGGAAGCGCATCAGCAAAATTTTGCACGACGACCTGCAGCAGACCATGTTCGCCGCCCGTATGCGGGTGGATCACCTGCAGGAACAGAGCACGTTCGATACGGAACAGAGCGGCCTTGCGGCCCGGGCGATTGAGTTGCTCGACGAGGGCGTAGAAAAGGCCCGCACCCTCTCGCATGAACTCGACCCGCCGGTCGGCGACCAATCGCTGCGCGACTCGCTGGACTGGCTTGCCCTTCAGATGGAAGACTCGTACGGCCTTTCGGTGGCGGTGCTGGCGAGGGGGGCGGCGAAGACGACGGACAAGAACCTCCGGTACCTTCTTTTTCGACTTGTGCGGGAGCTGCTCTTCAACGTCGTGAAGCACGCCGACGTCGACGAGGCGACGGTGCTGCTCGTGGAGGGGGAGGACCGTCTGCGGGTGGTGGTGGAAGACGAGGGCGCCGGGTTCGATCCGGACGAACAGCTGCAGGGTGAGGCCGGGCTGGGGCTCGTCGGGGTTCGCGAGCGCATCGAAATGATTGGGGGCACGTTCACGGTCGATTCGGCTCCGGGGGAGGGTACGCGCGTGGCGATTGAGGTGTCGTTGGACACCGACGTGCTAGAACCGACTACGAGGCTGGAGTAGCTCTGTCGACCGCCGTCTTGTCTTGACCCGGGCTCGACTGAACGTTCGTTGGGGGAGGAGAGTACGGAAAGGAAGCCTCGGTCCTAAGGGGGCTCTCCGTTCATGACAAAACGTTATTTCGTGCCCGACTCCGATCAACGATATCGCCAGTACGCCGGACTTGCCGTTGTGATTGTCGCCTTCGTCGGAGGCATCGTAGGGTGGAGCTGGGCGGCCCTGTCCGTCGAGTCTGGGCCGTCGTCCCCCGACTCCACCCACACGCGAGTTGAGCCCTCCGACCCCGCTTCGGGACCGACGCCCACTGAAACAAACCCAGATGGCCTGTAACGAAGCCAAGCTGGGGGTCATGGGATTCATCTATTTCTGCCGACTGAGCCGCCATGTGCCTTCGTGCTTTCGTTTTTGGCGTTCTCGCCCTTGGACTGGTGGGGGGAAGAGGAACGGCCCACGCCCAGGATTCGACCCGAGCCCCGACGACGGTCGTTCGCGACTCGATGGACCACGGCGCCTTCGACCGGGTGCTCCGCCGCTTCGTCGACACGGAGGGGCAGGTTGACTACGCCGGCCTGACAGCCCGGGCCGACTCGGTCCTCCGCCCCTACCTGACCCAGCTTGCGACCACGGATCCGGCCGCCCTCGCCCGCGACGCACGCCTGGCTTTCTGGATCAACGCATACAATGCCCTCACCCTGAAGCTCATCGTCGACCACTACCCGGTTGAGAACATCTGGGGCATCACGCCGGGGCCGGCAGAACCGAAGGACGACAGCCCTTTCGAACGGGCGGTGGCGACGGTCGCCGACACCGTCCGAACGCTCGACGAGATCGAGCACGACATCATCCGCGAGCGCTTCGACGAGCCCCGCATTCACTTCGCGTTGGTCTGTGCCGCGGAAAGTTGTCCTGTGCTCCGCCGCGAGGCCTACACGGGGCCCGGCCTCGACCACCAACTGGACAACCAGGCCCGCACCTTCCTCCACGATGAGAGCAAAAACCGCATCCCCGCCGAGGAGGACCGAATTGCCCTGTCCCGCATCCTCAAGTGGTACGGGGAGGACTTCGGCCCCACGACCGATGCGCTTCAAAGGGCTATTGCCTCTTACTTCGACGGACGCCTGAACGAACGACTTGCGTCGGCGGGCTACAGGGTAACGTATCTTCCCTACGACTGGTCGCTCAACGATCAGGCTGACGGCCCGGCCTCTGCTTCTGAGGAGTAGGGGGGACTCCAACAGGCGGAGCGGCACTCGGGCCTCTCTCACGCTCTTGTCGAGAATTCTCCCGGGAGGATGGAGCGCCCGGCCTCTCCCTTCGAACATTTACGGAGGGCCCCGGGTATCTTCAGCCAGACAATGGGGTTGCCCCTCCTTTCGCCGTTCACTTCACCCAGCCTTCCTTCACGCATGTCGTACGAGACATACGAGCCGGTCATCGGCCTCGAAGTCCACGTTCAGCTTCAGACCGACTCGAAGATCTTCAGCACCGACGCCACGGCCTTCGGCGCCGAGCCCAACTCGCAGGTCGACCCGGTAAGCCTGGGGCATCCCGGCACCCTGCCGGTGCTAAACGAGAAGGTCGTTGAGTACGCGCTGCGGCTGGGCCTGGCTACAAACTGCTCCATTGCCCCCCGGTCGGTTTTCGCGCGGAAGCACTACTTTTATCCGGACCTGCCGAAGGGCTACCAGATCTCCCAGTACGATACGCCCATCTGCTACGACGGCTACGTGGAGGTCTACCCGGAGGAGCATGAGGAAGAGGAGCAAAAACCGGCGGATTCGGCCTCAAAGCGGATCGGCCTCACTCGCATCCACCTGGAGGAGGACGCGGGCAAGTCGATTCACCAGGAAAACGGCCCGACGCGCCTCGACTTCAACCGATGTGGGGTGCCGTTGCTGGAGATGGTGACGGAGCCGGACCTCCGGACGCCCCGTGAAGCCTACCTCTTCCTCAAGCGGCTGCGCCAGTTGGTGCGCTACCTCGACATTAGCGACGGGAATATGGAGGAGGGCTCGCTCCGCTGTGACGCGAACATCAGCGTGCGTCCTCGGGGCCGCCAGCAGTTTGGCACGCGGACGGAGTTGAAGAACATGAATTCGATGAGCCACGTCGAAAAGGCACTCGACTACGAGATTACCCGGCAGATTGCGGAGCTGGAACAGGGGGGGACGGTGGAGCAGCAAACCCTACTGTGGGACTCGGACGCCGGGACCACGCATCCGATGCGGTCGAAGGAGGAGGCCCACGACTATCGGTACATGCCGGACCCGGACCTGGTGGAGGTGGAGGTCGACGACGAGATGATTGAGGACGTGCGGGCCAATTTGCCCGAGCTTCCCCGCCTTCGCCGCCAGCGGTTTGTGGAGGAGGTGGGCCTGCCGCCGTACGACGCCAGGGTTCTCACCGAGGACCGGACCGTCGCTGACTACTTCGAAGAAGCCCTCGATGAATTGTACAAGCGGACCAAAGGCGGGGACACCGACGCGCAGGCGAAGCTTGTCTCGAATCTGGTCATGACCGACGTGATGCGCGTTCGAAACGAGCGGTCCCTTTCGATGGATGAGCTGCCGGTGGACCCGGAGCGGCTGGCGCAGCTGGCCTTCCTTCGGGTGCAAGAGAAAGTCAGTTCCAACGGGGCGCAGGAGGTCTTCGAGGCCATGCTGCAGGAGACCGACAAGAGCGCGGGCAAGATCGCCGACGAACGCGATCTCATTCAGGTGACCGATCCCGACGCCATCGCGCCGGTCGCGGAGTCTGTGGTTGAGGATCATCCCGACAAGGTGAAGACCTATCTGGGGGGGAAGGAGGGACTGCTGGGGTTTTTCATCGGTCAGGTAATGCAGCGCTTTGATGGGTCGCCCGATCCGGAGCTCGTGCGCAAATTGCTCCGCGAGAAGCTGGACGCCCACCGTGAAGTCGTCGAAGAGTAGAGGGCGACGCCCCATCATGATGCACTGTCCAGCTGTGCAGGTGTCCCGGAGCGTCCGTTCGTTTGCCAGGGCCACGCTCGTCTTTTTTGGTTTGCTTCTGCTTTGGGGCTGCGAACCCCATCAGGAGGAGTACCAGGGGTACCTGCAGGGGCAGATCACGGCCCGGTCGGATGTCACGGCAACGGAGGAGTATGGCGGGTTTCAAGTCCTCGTGTTGGAGGCCGAGGGCCGGTCCATCGACACCCTTGCCAGCGCTGAGACGGACGAGGACGGCCACTTCGGCACGACCGTCACGGTTCCCGAGCGGGGCATCTACACCCTTACGGTGTGGGGGCGGCGTCCAAAAGACCAGTTGGTCAGCACGGAGTACGTAGTGGCGGATGGGGACTCGACCATACTGAATCTGACCCTTCCGATCGACCGGCAGCGCCTGCAGCTCCGCTCTGAGGAGAATCAAGCCCTCGACGTGTACCGGAACATCCTTGCGTTGCACCGCAATTCGCTGGTGAACGAACTCCGGTCTGACCTTACCGATGCGAAGCCCATGACTCGTCGCATTCGGCAGACGAGCAGTATGCTGTGGCGATTGCAGAACACCTTCCCGGGAACCTACGCGAGCCAGCTGGCCGCGACGGAGTCTCTCTCGCTATTGGCCAACCGGGCCGATTCTGTCGTCCTGGAACGGGTTCACTCCATCGAGCCGTCGAACCCACGGTACGTGCAGGCTGTCCAGATTGGGGGACGGGCTGCCGCACGGCTTCAGGGACAATCGGCCGCTCTCGACGTCTTGGACACCCTTGAAGCCCGCGCAGGCTCCAACGCTCAGCGCGCCGGTGTGCAGGCCGCCCGCGTCCAACTGTTTATTGACAGCCTCCAGTCCAAAGCAGCCCTCTCAGCGGCGGCGACCCTTCGACGCGACTATCCTCAGACTCGGTGGGCGGAGTGGGCACGCCGGGCCAGCTATGTGGTAAAAAACCTGGTCCCGGGCCTGCAGGCGCCGACCCTCACGGCCCGAACCGTGGCGGGCGATTCTTTGTCTCTTCGGTCGCTTCGAGGTCATCCCGTCCTGCTTGAATACTTCGCGCCGGGCGACGACCTCTATGGTCGCCAACTTGCCACTCGGAATGCCCTCTACGAAGCGACTCGACCGGACTCCGTTGCTTTCGTCTCGGTGTCGGTTCAGCCGGACACGTTGCTCTACCGGGCGCTCCTAACCGATCGGTCCCTTCCGGGCCGTAGTGTGATCGCGGCGGACGGGCGGGCGGATCCCCTCGTCCAGGCGTACAACGTCGTCGACGTTCCCACTCGGTTTCTGATTGACAGCGACGGTCGCATCGTCGATCGGTATTCGAGGGGAGCATTTCTCGCCCTTCAGGAGGATCTGACCAAGCTTGTGAACGGAACGCTCCGGATCCGGAAAGAATAGGGCTGCTTCTCAGCAATCCTTCACGGAGAACGTCCTATATTTGTTTGAAAGGGGCTACGTCTTGCCCCTACCTTGCACTGTCCGTCGGGCTTACTTCCGGCGAGAAGATGCGTGGACGCTCCAATCTTCTTTGCAGAAACCGCCCATTGTACTCGTGCCGACACTCGCGGGGACACTCTCGTACATCAAAAATTTCATTCAGGATCGGGACGTGGCGGCCATTGCCCCGTCCTCGTCCTTTCTTGTCGAGCGAGTGTGCAAGTGGATTGCGTTCGATCAATCGGCAGTCATCGTCGAGTACGGCCCAGGCAATGGGGTTTTCAGTCAGTACATTCTGGAGCACATGACTGCGGACTCGACGCTGATTTTGATTGAGAGCAATCCCGACTTCGTGGAAGAGCTCCAAGAGAAGATTCAGGACGACCCGCGAGCGATCGTCGTACGAGACCTTGCGCAGAACGTGGACCAGATCCTGGCGGATCACGGGATTGCCGAGGCGGACTATATCATCTCCGGCATTCCGTTTTCCTTTCTCGACCGGGAGGAAAGAAAGGGGCTCCTCGATCGCACCTGCGAGGTGTTGGCCGACGATGGCAAGTTCCTCGTTTATCAGAACTACAATCACCTCGAAGAACCCCTCCGTGAACATTTCTCCGAGGTGACCACGGAGCGAGAGTTCCGTAACATCCCCCCGACGATGCGGGCCTACGAGGCCTGCAAGTAAGAACCCGTCCCGCACGGCGCCCTCGAGTCCTGTGCTCAGAGATTGTGTTTCCCCGGTTGGACTGCTTTGAGGTCAGGGTGAGGGCCTCCCTTTGACGGCCAGTGCCGTCTCTCACGACTTCCCCCGACACCCCGACTTCCGAAATTCGGAGGCTGATCGGGCTCGCTACTTCTTTCATTCAATTCGAGACGCTCCATGCTCATTGCTGGCAATTGGAAGATGAACACCGATCTTCCGGACGGGCGCGCGCTTGCCGAAAACATCGCCTCAGGAATCGACGAGGCTGGATCGACCTTCGATGCATTGGACTTTGCCGTCTGTCCGCCGTTTGTGCATCTGCAGGCGGTTGGGGCGGCCCTGGCCGACGCGCCCGTGGCCCTCGGGGCGCAGGATGTCCACGCGGAGGAGGACGGGGCATACACGAGCGATGTGTCGGCCCCAATGCTGTCATCGGTAGGATGCACGCACGTCATCGTTGGCCACTCCGAGCGGCGTCAGTACTACAACGAGACCGACGCAGAGGTCAACGAGAAGGCCCGGCAGGCCCGGGCTCACGACTTGGTTCCCATCGTCTGCGTCGGGGAGACCCTGGACCAGCGGGAGGGGGGCGAGGCCAAATCGGTCGTGCAGACCCAACTTGACGGTGCGCTCGATGGCGTTGCTATTGAGTCTGCAGATGACCTTGTGGTGGCTTATGAACCGGTTTGGGCGATCGGGACGGGAGAGTCTGCAACCCCTGCACAGGCGCAGGACATGCACGCCGTGATTCGGGCCGATTTGGAGGAGCGATATGGCGCGGACGTGGGCGCGGGCGTGCCGCTGCTCTATGGGGGCAGTATGAAGCCGCACAACGCCGCCAATTTGCTATCGGAGCCGGACGTGGATGGAGGCCTCATCGGCAGCGCAAGTCTTAGGGCCGAGTCGTTTCTTGGCATTGCCGAGCGGGCAGTCGAGGTGCTTGGGGAATTTTGAGTCCCTCGCGGATTGCCCTGTCTGAACCGTTAGATGTTGTAAAGACTGTCTTCTACGTTATAACGCGGTAGAGCGACAATCGCTCAGTCCACCAAAACAGCGACCTGCACTTCTGCTGTGGATAGCTTTTGGGGTAACATTTTCCGTCAGACGGATGAGGAATCCGTCTACAGCCTGCTCAGCGACATTCCGCTCTTTGACGAATTGTCCAGCGGGGAGCTGTCATCGGTCAAGTCCATTCTGCATCGGCGGGAGTATGATCCCGACGAGGTGCTTTTTCACCAGGGTAACCCGGGGGTGGGAATGTACATCATACAAGAGGGCACCATTGAGATCGTTTACGAGCCCACCGACGACACGCTGGCCGAACTTTCGGACGGTGATTTCTTCGGGGAGCTTGCGCTGCTCAATGAAACCCCCCGTTCCGCCACGGCTTTGGCCCAGACCGAGTCGGTGCTTTACGGCCTCTTTCGCCCTGATCTGCTGGGTCTCGTGGAGCGAGACCCATCCCTCGGCGTCGAGATCCTCCTTCGCATGTCGCAGGTTATCAGCGAACGTCTCATCCAGACCAACGAGCAGGTCCAGGAGCTGCGAAAGCAACTTCACGACATGCAACAGACTGAACACGAGCAAATGAGTGGACATGAGGGGTAAAATCCCTGACTCTTGTCTCTTCGTTCGGGTTGATTCGTCCTGTACGTAACTCTTATGGCGGAATCCGATGACGCTTCCATCGTAACCCTGGTGCAAAATTTTCTGCGCCGGATACGTGGGGTTTTGTTTTTGGTGGGGGTAGGGGCAACCTTTTATTTCCTGCAGGGGATCGCCCAGCTTCTGCTTCTGGCGACGCTCATTGCTTATCTCCTCAGTCCGATCGCGAGCCGGTTGGAAAAGCACACAAGTCGCACGAAGGCTACGCTTAGTGTTTTTGGGTTGTTGGTTCTTCTTTTGGCCGTAGCAGGAGTGGTGATTGGGCCGGTCCTCACAGGTCAATTTCAAGATGTTGCCGAGCGCGCATCCCTTCAAAACATTACGGGCACTGTCGAGATGCTCGACGAACAGCTCAGCATGGTGTCCCAGCAACTCGGAGGAGAGCCGCTCAACCTCCAACGGAAGCTAGAGGGATGGGTGAATAACCGGATGCAGAAGTTGTCGAGCCTTACGCAAGGCCTATTGGGAGTGGTGACCAACATGGTCCTGGTTCCATTCATGGCCGTCTTTCTGCTCCGAGATGGTCCTCGCATCAAAAGAGGGCTGATTCGTTTCGTGCCCAATCGCTACTTTGAGTTCAGCCTCGAAGCCCTGCACAAGATCGACATGCAGCTGAGAAATTATCTCCGTGGGATTGTTTTCGAGGTCACCCTGATCTCGCTACTTTCTATTCCCACACTCTGGCTCTTGGATGTTCCGGCCTACGTCCCGATTGGGATCCTAGCTGGAATTACAACCGTAATTCCCTACGCCGGCTCGCTGCTTGGTGGCTTTGTGGGCTTTATCGTCAAATTAGCAACTACCGGACAATTTGCATCTGCCGCGCCTGTGTTGTTGGCGTTTCTCGCTATCCAAATCGCGGACGAGGCCTTTATCCAGCCCTTGGTGTTTGCGCAGGCGGTAGACCTTCACCCCCTAGAGGTATTGATTGCTGTATGGATCGCTGCACAATTTTTCGGAGTGGTCGGCATGGTTTTGGCTATTCCCATAACCAGTGCGGGCAAAGTTGTTGTGTCGGAGGGAGCAGCGCTCATCCAGCAGTATCAATTTAGTTGATTGCGGGAAGCGCTGGGGCGATCGAAGTAGCCGAGAGACCAAATTTGGCCCAAACATTCGAAACGTGGTCCGCATTGCTTAACCAACGGTACAGGGTTTGATCAAATAACTCCACGAGAGACTTTTTTTGCTGTCCATACTCACGGATTTCTTTTGCAATTATGTCTGAGACTCTTGGCTTAAAGGCAGTTTCCCGCGTCGACGAAACAGACCGATTCCCCTTTCTCAAGGCGTTGGCTCACATTGCTGCCGCCGACGACTCCGTTGATCTCAACGAGAAGCAGATGGTGGAGCAGTACTCCGACGCTTGGGACCTTGATTCCGGAAAGAAAGCAGAAGTGCAGGACATTCTCCGAACGCAGTCCTCGCTTTCGTTGCGTCAGTTGGTGTCGGAGTTTTCGGAATCTGGAACCCGGTTTTTGCTCGTTCAGGAGCTCATGCGCCTCGCCTACGCCGACGGCACCTACGGGAAGGTCGAACGGAAAGAGATTGCGAGCATCGCCCATCGCCTGGGGATGTCTGAGGATCAGTTTCGTGAGGTTGAAAAGTGGGTAGGACGAGGTCAGGCCTGGGGGGTAACCAGTGGGGAGGCGGACGATTCGACGGAAGAGGATCTTGAAAGGGTGCTGGATCAGGATGATGAGGACCAGCACGATCTCTCCGACATCCAAACGAACGAGTCGGACCTTTCTGACATCGACTCAAATCTCAACGAGGTGCAATCGTATGAGTCCGATGAGGAAGAAGACGCTGACGACAGCAATCACCCCGGGCCGAAAGGGGAGGCCGATGGGGACTCGGGAACGGATTGATCCGAGGTGATTTTCACTCGCTGGTTTGAACTCGTTTGGCGGAGGCCCGGAACGGCTGAAATATGAACGAGTGCACGTAGCGTGAGATTAGAGAAGGAACCACTAACCTCGAAGCTTGGAAGAGATAGGCCTTGACGGCTTTCCTGAAGACCGCTCCATGATGATTTTGGAACCATCGCTTTGCTCTTCCGGGATGGCTTTCCTCAGCTGACCCCTACACGTTTTTCGCGTCGATCTGAATTCACCCGATGTCTCGCACTACCGAGCTTGCCATCTGCTTCGCCGACATCTGCGACAGCACGGCGCTTTTTGAGGAATATGGGGACGACAAAGCCCGCGACATTGTGGGCACTGTCCTCGATCTGATCTCCGATGTGATCCGGGAGTACAACGGAACGGTGGTTAAGACCATCGGCGATGAGGTCATGGGCACCTTCCCGGAGCTCGTGGCTGCGACCAGTGCTGTCACACAGTTTCCCCCGGCTGTGAAGCGAGACGATCAACTCGCTGCCCTCGGAATCGAGATTCGTGTGGGAATGTGCTATGGGTCGGTTGTGCAGGAAGACGATGGGGACGTCTACGGCGATGCGGTGAATACAGCGTCCCGGCTCGTAGATTGGGCAAAGGCCGAACAAGTGGTGACCACAGCGTCAACTCTCGAACCGCTGCCCGACTTCTTTGAGAGTCGAACCCGCAACCTTGGAGCGACCATGTTGCGGGGGAAGGAGGAGTCCGTCGAAATCGTCGAACTTCTTGGCGAGCAGAGCGGCTCGAATCTGACTGTGGTGGAAGGGGGAGGTCCCGAACCCGAGATGGAGGAGAAGCGGAATGTACTTTCTCTCCACTTTGATGAGGATGAGATTACGGTGGAGGAAGGACCGCTGATGATTGGACGCGGCACGAAGAGCGATCTTCAGATCCCGGACTCACGTGTCTCTCGGATGCACGCCGTGATCGAACGGCAGCGCGACTCGTTCATGATCACCGATAGCAGTACCAACGGGACCTACGTCCAAATCGGGGACGAGGAAGTCATGTTTTTACACCGAGAACAGCTTCGACTCCACGGCAGCGGCCATCTCAGCCTTGGACGGCACGTCGAGGCCGAGGACGCGAAGCTTCTGCGGTTCGAGTGCAAGACCCTTTCTTGACATGGGGTCTAGACGAGGAGTCGTCCCTCGTGGTGGTGGGGATGCTGGGACTTGGCCAGTGACCAGGTAGCGTTTAGCAAGGTCAAAGGCACGGGAGGAGAGGGCTCTGCTCTTGCACTTCTCCGCCCACAAAAAACCTCGCACCCGTCAGCCGGGCGCCGGCACAGCCTGATGTCACAGAGACCAGCCTCGGCTGTAGTCGATGCACGATTCCCCGTTTCAGTCGTCCGCTTCGGAGGAGTTGTCGTCGCCCGACCCGTCTGATTTGTCAATTGGGCCGTGGTCGTCGTAGTCGTTGACGTGGAAGCCCTCGCCCTTGAAGATCACACCCGCATTGCCCGTGATAATGCGTTCCACATCCTGGCCGGTCTCGGGACACTCCTCAAGCGGGTCTTCAGTGATGCGCTGCCGCACGTCAAAGGTGCTACCATCTTCTCGGCGGTAGGTGTAGGTCGGCATAGGAGCAGTCAGCGGTTAGTGACAGTCGGACAAACAAGAAAGCATCCTTCAGAGAACGCTTGGCAATGGAATGGAAGTTCCGAATGCGGTCGGGGGGTGTGGGGCTTCCATGGGATTTTCGTTGTCGGAAGGATCATCTCGCATTCGGCACGACTCGCAAGTCCAGAAGCCTCTTGATTCCAACAGAAACAGGCCCCTCTAGTGGTCGCAGCTAGCCTAGAACCCTTTCGAGATTGGGGCCAGCGTTATGCACAGCACGGGAGACTTCGTCGGTGTATGTCTCGAAGTTCTCGGCGAACATTCGGGCAAGTTCGCTGGCCTGGCGGTCGTAGGCCGCCGGGTCGTCCCACGTCTCCCGTGGAGAGAGGACGGCGGAGGACACACCGGGCACGGTGCGGGGGACCGAGACCCCGAAGACGCGATGTTCGTGCCGTTCGGTGTTTGCAAGTGTGCCGCTGAGGACCGCATCAACCATCGCCCGGGTATCGTCGAGGTCGATTCGATGCCCGGTGCCGTAGGGCCCCCCGGTCAGGCCCGTGTTAATGAGCCAGCAGTCGGTGTCGTGTCTCCGCATCTTTTGTCCCAAGAGGTCGGCGTAGACGCTGGGATGACGCATCATGAACGGTTTGCCGAAGCAGGTGCTAAACGTGGCCTTGGGCTCGCTCACCCCGCGCTCCGTGCCGGCGACCTTTGCGGTGTAGCCCGAGAGAAAGTGGTACATTGCCTGTTCGGGCGATAGCTCAGAGACGGGCGGAAGGACCCCGAACGCGTCGTACGTTAGAAAAACAATGTGGGAGGGATGGTCGCCCCGGCCCGTTTCCGATGCGTTTGGGATGTAGGACAGCGGGTAGGAGCCCCTCGTATTCTGAGTGATGGCGTCGTCCGCAAAGTCGGGCTCCCGTGTCTCCGGGTCCACAATCACATTTTCGAGAATGGTCCCAAAGCGCTTCGTGGTGCTGTAAATTTCGGGTTCGCTCTCGGGCGTAATGTCGATCATCTTGGCGTAGCATCCGCCTTCGAAGTTGTAAACCCCCTGGTCGCTCCAGGCGTGTTCGTCGTCCCCTATGAGGGTACGCTCGGCGTTGGCCGAAAGCGTCGTCTTTCCCGTTCCGCTGAGGCCGAAGAAGACAGCGGTCTCTCCGTCATCTCCTTTGTTTGCCGAGCAGTGCATAGGGAGCACGTTCTCCTCGGTGAGCATGTAGTTGAGCACCGAGAAAATGGACTTTTTGATCTCGCCGGCGTAGTGGGTGCCCCCGATCAGCACGAGCCGCTGGTCAATGTCTATAAAAATAGCTGCCTCCGAGTTGGTGCCGTCGCGGGACGGATCGGCCTCAAACTCGCAGAGGTCGAGGACGGTGAAGCCGGGAGAGAAGGTCGACGGATCAACGTCCCGTCGCACGAACATGTTGTGCGCGAAGAGGCTGTGCCAGGCCTTTTCGGTAATGATCCGCACAGGGAGGTGATAGTCTTGGTCCCAGCCGGCAAACAGGTCCTGTACGAAAAGGTCTCGATCTTCGGCGTGAACCCCCATCCGCTGGTGCAGGTGGTTAAACGTCGCGCGGTCCGTTGGCTGATTTACGGCCCCCCAGTTGATCGTATCGGCCACGCTCTCGTCTTTTACAACATAGCGATCGTTGGGGCTCCGGCCAGTGTGAGGATCGGTACGGACCACGAGCGGGCCGTCAGCGGCCAACTTGCCCTCGTCCCGAGTCAGCGCGGCCTCGTACAGACGAGCCGGGTCCAGATCATAGTACACGGTTCCGGGATTCAGGTCGAGGGCTTGCAGGTGATCGCGGAGCGAACTGGGAATGTTCATAAGATCGAGACCTTTTGAGCAATGTAGCGATCAGGAACAGGAAGCACATGTAATCGAGTGCACCCGTGAAAGCGCTTCCGAAAAGAGTACACAAAGGCTAATCATCCCGTTTGAAAATTGCTGTGAACTATTTGTTGTACTTCCGGAATTTTGGAAATCGCGCCCACCCGATTTCGTGAAGGCGAACGCGGTTTGGTAAATCACTGTGGAAAACTGAATGACGCTTTCGTCGCCGGACGATCCTGAGTCGTGGTGGGTCGGGCTCGCCTACGACCCGCTTCCGATTGGAGGGATCGCCGTGGCGCTTCTCCTTGGGACGTACGCGCTCCTGCAACTCTCCCCGTCGCTCCCCCTGCTGATAACGGGGTTCTGCGGAGCCGCTCTCGTCTATGGGGTCGATCGAGCCGTTGTGCCTTCCCCGGAAGATGCTCTGAATCATCCCCAGCGGCGTCGGTGGTACAGAGACTACCGGCCCTGGGTCGTGGGAGAGGTGGGGAGCCTGGTGATCGTTGGAGGGGGGGCACTGACGTACCTCCGGCCGAGGACCCTCTGCGCTGCTGGGGGATTGGCTGCACTCATCGCGCTTCATCTGGTGCCGATGGGGCACTGGGGGCGTCCCTTGAAGTCACTGGGACTGGGGAAACCCCTCGTCGTAGCGGGTGCGTGGGCGCTCGGGGCCACCCTCTTGCCGGCCCTTGAGGCGGGCCAGGCAGGCGACTACGAGGTGTGGGGGCTGGCCGGCTACCGCCTGTTGTTCATTCTCCCCAATGTGTTGATGGCGGATTGGGGCGACCGGCGTGGCGATGTGGCAAGCGGGGTTCATCCCTGGACACGGAACCGAACCGGACATCGGCTGCGGTGGACCGCCACGGGGCTTTTAGGCCTGGCTACCGGGAGCGCGCTTCTTGCTTCTTCGGTGGCCCCAGTACCCGTTCTCCTCTGGGTGGATGCTGTGGGTCCCCTTCTTCTAATGGGTGCAGTGTGGGCCCTTTCGCCAAACCGTCCCGGCGCCCGGTTGGTGATGGACGGGCTGGTGGGCTGGCCGCTGGTGACGGCGCTTGCCGCCTGGGGGCTCAGCGGCCTCGGATGAAAGAGGGAACCTGAGACTGCGACCCTGTATCACGAGGACGGTGCTGGGCCGCCTCGCCCGACCGATTTCATCAGTTTGCTTACCCAATTCCCGAATTCCGCATGTCCGAGCCGGAGACCGCCTCCCCCGACCGCCCGATTGAAGACTTCACCCGCATCGAAGCCCTTGAGGACCACGTCGACGAGACCGTGACCCTGAAGGGCTGGCTCCACAATAAACGGGGGTCCGGCGGTATCAAATTCCTCATCCTTCGCGACGGCTCCGGCTTTGTGCAGTGCGTGGTCGCGCAGGATGGGGTCGACGAGGACAGCTGGGCGGCGGCCGACGATGTGCGGCAGGAGGCCGCGATAGAAGTTGTCGGCTCCGTCAGCGAAGACGATCGAGCGCCGGGCGGCTACGAGCTTCAGGTCGACTCCGTGGCCCCGATCGGCGAATCCGGCGATTACCCCGTGACGCCCAAAGAGCACGGCATCGACTTCCTGATGAACCACCGCCACCTCTGGCTCCGCAGCGAGAGCCAGTGGGCCGTCATGCGTATTCGCAACCGCACGATCCGGGCAATCCACGAGTTCTTCCAGGACCGGGGCTTTTTGCAGACCGATGCGCCCATTCTTACGGGGAACGCGGTGGAGGGGACCTCAACGCTTTTTGAACTCGATTACTTCGAGGATGAGCAGGCCTACCTCACCCAGAGCGGCCAACTGCACGGGGAGGCCATGGCCATGGCGTACGGCAAGGTTTACACCTTTGGCCCCACGTTTCGCGCGGAGAAGTCCGACACGCGACGCCACCTCACGGAGTTCTGGATGATCGAGCCGGAGATGGCCTTCTACGACCTGGAGATGAACATGCAACTGGCCGAAGACTTTCTGAGCCACATCGTGCAGACGGTGCTAGATGACTGTGAGGATGAGTTGGCGGCGCTTGATCGCGACACGAGCGCCCTCAACCGGGTTGAGACGCCTTTTCCACGCATTAGCTACGACGAGGCCGTCGAGATCCTTCGCAGCGACGAGACGGTCGACATGATCGATGAACAAATGGACGCCCTGCGCGAGGAGAAGGCGGAGCTTCAGGAGGAGAAGGAGGAAAACCAACGGCGTCGCGGACAGGCCAAGAAGCATGTGAAGCGCGAGATCGACGCCCGCGACATTGAAATCAACAAGCGGATCGATGAGATCGAAGAGTCGCTGCGCAACCTGCCGGACTGGAAAGAATCCGCCCAGACCTTCGAGTGGGGTACCGACTTTGGCGGGAGCGACGAGACGGTGCTCACCTGGCACTTTGACCGTCCGGTGATGGTGCACCGCTTCCCCGCGAAGATCAAGGCCTTCTACATGAAGCGCGACCCCGACGATGACCGACTGGCGATGGGTGTGGACGTCCTTGCCCCTGAGGGCTACGGTGAGATCATCGGCGGGGGCGAGCGAGCCACCGACATCGACTATCTGAAGGAACAGATCGACGCGCACGACCTGCCGGAAGACGTTTTCGACTGGTACCTCGATCTCCGCAAATTTGGCGCAGTCCCCCACAGCGGATTTGGGCTTGGGCTGGAGCGGACGATTTCCTGGCTCACTGGACGGGAGCACGTACGGGAAACGATCCCCTTTCCTCGGACGATTGGGCGGTTGCACCCGTAAGGACTCGCGCCTCCCCGTCGCTTGGTACTTTTTGTTCTCGCCATCTCAAGGAAATGGCCTGGGCTGCTGATCTGAGAATACGGAGCCTCGCAGTGTCTTTGGAAGGAGGCAGAAGGGAAAATAATTGCTTCTTGGATCCGTTTAGAAGTTGAATAGGCTGATCATTTGTCGACCCTTCTTCCATGTCTCGTTTCTTTAGAGGACTCTCTCTTTTTCTCGTTTCGGTATTGCTGGCGGTTCCGTGTCAGGCCCAGTCGAACGCCGGGACGGATCGGACCGTGCGGGTTGGTGGCGAGGCGACGGTGAGTGCCGTCCCGGACGAGGCCACCGTCCGATTCGGCGTTGTGTCCAAAGCCGAGACGGCAGAGTCGGCGCGTCAGCAAAACGCCGAGGCAGCGAAGAACGCGATGAATGCCGTCCGCCAGTTGGAGGTCCCCGAGTCCAAGATGCGCATGGAATCCTTGCGCCTCCAGCCCCGCCGAGAATACAACCCGCAGACGAAGACCCGCGAGGAGAAAGGTTTTGAGGCCACGCGGGAGGTAGTGGTTGAGCTGTCGACCCTGGAGACTCTGCCACGCCTCGTCGCGAAGGTGGTGCAGCGTGGAGCGAATCGGCTTGAGGGAATTCGGTACGGACTGAGTGATCGAACAATCAAGCGGGATGAAGCCCTCCAGCAGGCGGCGACCAGCGCCCGGGAGAAGGCTCGCCTGCTGGCCTCTACGCTCGATTCATCGTTGGGGGCCGTCCGTCAGATCACCGAGCAGGATTTTCGCACAGACAGACCGCAGCCGCGTGTCCAGCGGGCTTTTGCCAAGTCGGCAGAGAGCGATGCAGAGCCGGAGCCGGACGCGTTTGCCGCCGGGGAGATTGAAATCTCCGCTCAGGTTGAGGTGATCTTCGACCTGCTTGAAGAGTAGTCTTGGAGGAGAGTCGTTGGATGCTCGTCAAGCCCGACGGGACGTCCAGTGGTGCTTTATGCATGTATCCTGAGACCAGAGGGTGCTCTTCTGAGTGAAAAGATTCGATTCAGTAGCTAAAGCCACGCCGGCTCACGAATCATGTATCACGCCCGAATCGATACGTTCGCACCGGAAAATGAGGGCAATACGGCTGTTGCCACCTCGTTCGGTCAAGATATCCGTTCCTCCAGCCACGTGCCGAGATCTCGGAGCACCTCGTCCTTCTCGGGCTCGTTGAACGTTTCGTGGTAGAGCCCGTCGTAGAGTTCGATCGTTTTATCGTCGGCCGCGGCACGGTCGTAGAGATGCCGACTCCAATCGGGGTTTGTGAGGGAGTCGGCGGTTCCGTGAATGACGAGGAATGGGTCTGTAAGAGCATCCAAGCGCGCCCGCACGTCTGCGCCGGCCCGCAGAAGTTCGGCCCCCGTGCGGGCGAGGACGCGGCCGTGATAGTTGAGCGGATCGTTCTCCGCCTCCGCCACCACGTCGGGATCGCGCGAGATCGCGTCGTCTGGGGAACGGGTGGTGGGAAGAGTCGGGAAGAGGCGTCCGATGATCTGAGCGATCCGACGCAGGAGAGGGGCGAGGTCTGGGTTGACTTCGAGGGCGGGTGCACTGAGGAGCAACCCGTCGAGGGAGGGAGACCGGTCCAGCACGTACTTCAGCACGACCAGGCCGCCCATGCTGTGTCCGAAGAGGAAAAGGGGAAGGTCGGGTTCTTGCGTTCGTACGCCCTCGAGAAACTGCTCGAGGTCGTCGATGTAGCGCTCGAAGGAGTCAACGTATCCTTGACGGCCCTCGGAGTGGCCGTATCCCCGCTGGTCGTAGGCATAAACCACCGCCCCCTGCTCCGTCAACGTTTGTGCCACGTGGTCGTACCGACCGCTGTGCTCGGCGTACCCGTGGACCAGTCCGACTACGGCACGGGGAGCGGAGGAGGGCCACCACGCCCGGGTGTAGAGACGGAGCCCGTCGTCGGTGACGAGATCGGGAAGAGGAGAATGGGAAGAACCGGACATCGGATCTGTGCTCATCGAGGGAAACTGTTTCGTCGTCAATACCAAAACCGATAGGCGGTGGCTCGCAGGTGAGGACCGGTGGCGGTTGGTAGGGACCGTTTTCCGAAGGTTGTGTTGCACAAAGCCTCGGCGTTGATCGTGACGCCGTGAATCCCCCACCAATTTGGCCACTCCAGGTTGAGAGGAACAATTCGTACGAATACGTTATTGCTGATGTCGTCGCTCACTGTTCGCGAACCCAGGGTCCAATGGGCACTTTGCCGTTCATATTTCAGGGCACGGGGCTTTTTGCTCTCTTGATGGGGGTGCTTCCGGCCGTTCGGGAGATGGCCCAGGAAACCCTGTCGCGAGCTCGCGAGCACTACGACGCCGGTCGTGGTGGGGAAGAGCTGATTCCTTCTGTAACTAGACTCGACCCGGCCGTTTTGTCCGCGTTCGTTCCCTCGGTTCCGACGGGGCGCCTTACCCGTCTCCTCGTCGATGCACGTCCGATGGGTCCGTAGCACCCGAAGGGCGATCCACCTCTTTCTGCTCTTCGCGAGGGACCGATTCGTTCTGTGCTTGATCGCGTGATGATCCCCCCATGTGCCCGACTTGCGCGTGGGCGACTCTGTGCGTGAGTTGGACCTGCGTCCCTCAGACGAGTATCCGATGATTGTTGAATTGAGTTACCGACTGTAATGCAGGGGAACGGATTTAAGCTTGGCCTTACGATATTCTTTGTTGGACTGTGCGGGTACTATCTCTTCCCATCGGTCCAGAACATGTACATCTCTTACCAGATGGACCAGATGGAGGCGTCCGAGCGCCAGGAGTACGTGGAGGAGAGTCGCCAGCGCATCGAAACCATTGAACAAAACTCGCTGAACCTCGGCCTCGATCTTCAGGGGGGAATGCACGCGACGATGGAACTGAGGGTGGAGGCACTGCTCGAACAACTTTCCACGAGGAAAGACGAAAACTTCCAGCAAATCCTCAGTGCGGCTGTCCAGCGAGCCGAAGCCGAAGACTTGACTGTCGTCGAGGCGTTTGTCCAGGAGTTTGAGTCTCGCAATCCGGATGGGCGACTTTCCCGCTACTTTCGCAATGAGTCGGAGGGCATCACGCGTCGGTCGTCCAACGACGAAGTGGAGACCTATTTGTCCAACCAAGTCGGGGACGCGGTCAGCACGGCCATGGACATTGTCCGGAACCGCGTCAATCAATACGGTGTCACTGAGCCCTCCATCCAGAAGCAAGGCGCCCAGCGCCTTTCCGTTGAGCTTCCCGGCGTTGAAGACCAAAATCGAATGCGAGATTTGCTCGAAAGCGCCTCGCAACTCACCTTTCATCTGATGGCCGATCCGGACCGGGTACGCTCTGCCGTTCAAGCGATGATTGATTACTACGAGCCGACCGCTGAAGACTCGGCCCGATTGGCGGGGGGTGGGGCTGCCGACACCACGGACACGGGGACGATGGGGGAGGCCGACACCACTGAAGCAGAGGCTACAGACTTGACGGCTGCCGGGCAGGGGCAAGACGACCCGTCTCAGCAGGGAACGTCATTGTCTGAATCCGACGAGGGAGAGCAGGCCGGGCCACAGAATCCCCTGCTCTCCGTCATGCAGCCCCTTCCTCGCCAGGGAGCGGCGACTGTCGGGTACGCCTCTGGGCGGGACACGTCTCGTGTGAATGAACTACTGAACGAGTCGGAGGTCACGGAGATGATTCCTCCGGGCGTTCAGTTTGTATGGACCGCCAACTCGTTACCTGGGAGCCAGGACACATACGAGTTGCTCGCACTTCGGGCGGACGCGGAGCTCACCGGAGAAGTCGTCACGAACGCCTCGGTTCAATTTTCCCGAAACACCAACGAGCCGGAAGTCGGAATGTCTATGAACTCGGAGGGCGCCCGGATCTGGGGGCGGCTGACGAAGGCGAACGTCGGAGAGCGAGTGGCCGTCGTGCTGGATGGAAAGGTGTATTCGGCCCCGAACATCGAAGAGCCGATCCTAGGGGGGCGGACGAGCATTAGCGGACTTGAAAGCCGACAGGAGGCACAAGACATTGTGACAATCCTCCGGTCCGGCTCCATGCGGGCCCCGATGGACATCATTCAAGAACGGACCGTGGGACCGAGTCTCGGAGCAGAATCGATTCGAGCGGGCTTCCTCTCCGTGACGGTTGGCTTCTTGCTCGTGGTGCTGTTTATGGTCCTGTATTACCGTACCGCCGGTCTCGTGGCCGATGTTGCGTTGCTGCTGAACTTGATTCTCATTCTCGGCATTCTTGCCGGCTTCAACGCAACGCTCACGCTGCCGGGGATTGCCGGTATTGTTTTGACAGTCGGTATGGCTGTGGATGCGAACGTGCTCATCTACGACCGGGTGCGTGAGGAGCAGGCAACCGGTAAAACCTTGAAAGCCGCGATCGCGGCGGGGTACGAAAACTCCCTTAGCGCGATCCTGGACGCCAACATCACGACGTTTTTCGTGGGCGTGATCCTGTATTCCTTTGGTGTCGGGCCCATACAGGGTTTTGCCGTTACTCTCATGGCTGGGATCTTGTCCTCACTCTTTACAGCCATCATCGTGACCCGGCTCATCTTCGACTATATGGTCGAAGAGAAGAAGATGGAGGTCAGCTACGGATAGCGCTGCCCTCTGATAGTAGTGTTTGCGAGTTCGACCCTGACGTACTTACTACGACCGTCTGACTGCTATGCGTCTGTTTGAGAACGCCGATTACACCCTGATTCCGAACCGGAAAATGGGCTATATCTTTTCCGGAACCCTTCTCGTGCTCAGCATTCTGTCCCTGGCCTTCAGGGGGCTCTCTCTCGGGATTGACTTTCGGGGGGGGATGGAGTTCGTGGTTGGAGGAATCCAGGATCTCGACGTAGTGGAGGTGCGGTCGGCCCTTGCCGAGCCGCTCGGGAGTAACCCGGAAGTGAAAACCTTCGAGGAAGATCTCTTGATTCGGGCGCCGGCTACGCAGGACATGAACACAACCGAGACGCAAGAGCTGATTCTCTCCACAATCGAAAAAGAGTTTGAGGAAGCGAATCCGGAGATTATAAAGACGAGCATCGTCGGGCCTCGGTTTGCGGAGGATTTAAAGCAAGGGGCCTACTACGCGGTCCTTGGGGCATTACTGGTCATATTCCTGTACATTTTGGTTCGGTTTGAATGGAAGTACAGTGTGGGGGCTGTGGCCGCTTTGGTGCACGACATCACGATCACACTCGGACTGTTTTCGATCCTCGCGGGGGTCGTGCCCTTTTCCTTGCAGATCGATCAGGGCATCATTGCTGCTTTCCTGACCATAGTCGGATACTCGCTCAATGACACCGTGGTCGTGTTTGACCGCGTGCGTGAGTACGTCAATCTTTTCAAGACGGAGACCTTCCCGGTCATCGTCAACAAGTCCATCAATGCTACCCTCAGCCGTACCGTCGTAACCTCGCTTACGACGTTTATCGTCGTTGCGATTCTGTTTGTGTTCGGGGGAGAAGTGCTGCGCGGCTTCTCCTTTGCACTCATCATCGGCGTCGTCATTGGGACGTACTCCTCCATCTTCGTCGCGTCGCCGACGATCGTCGAGCTGGATCGACGGCTGGGACAAACCGCGTAGGCGGTTGGTCCGCTGCGCTCCAGGTTCTTTTGGCACGCTGTTCATCAACTGCGCTCGTACCTGGGGCCTGAACATGCGCCCTTCAGCGGGTCGCTTTTTTCTTGTTTCGTTTTCTAACGTACTCCGAATGTAATGCCGGTATCCATCGTCATTGGAAGCCAGTGGGGTGACGAGGGGAAAGGGAAGATTACCGACCTCATGAGTCCCCAATTTGATATCGTGGCGCGCTACCAGGGAGGGGCCAACGCGGGCCACACCATTGTATGGGAGAACGAGAATGGGACAGAGGATGAGTTTGTGCTGCACCTCGTCCCCAGCGGTATCTTCCATGAGGATGTCACCTGCGTCATCGGCAACGGTGTCGTTCTGGATCCGAAGGCCGTACTTGAGGAAATCGAAAAGATCCGTTCTCTGGGGGTCGACGTGGAGGAGCGTCTCAAGATCTCCCACAACGCCCACCTCATCATGCCCTACCATAAGGCCATTGAGGAGGCTCAGGAGGAGGAGCGAGCTTCGGCCTCGGACGACGACGCGATTGGAACCACCGGTCGGGGCATTGGGCCCGCCTACACGGATAAGTTTGCCCGAACCGGCATTCGGGTCGTCGATCTACTCGATCGCGACGTGCTTCGCCAGAAGCTCCGTCGGGCCATCGAGGAAAAGAACGCCATTCTCCAAGACATCTATGGCGCAGAGGCCCTCGACGTGGAGCGCATCGTGGAGGAGTACGTCGAGTTCGACCAGAAAATTGACCCCTACGTGACGGACACGTCGACGTATCTTTGCAACGCCCTCGAGGAGGGGGCAGATGTGCTCGCCGAGGGGGCCCAGGGATCTCTGCTTGACGTAGACTTCGGCAGCTATCCCTACGTCACCTCTAGCCACCCAACCGCCGGAGGCTGTTGCACGGGGCTTGGCGTACCACCCACAGACGTGAACCGGGTCTTGGGCATCGCAAAGGCGTACTGCACGCGTGTCGGGAACGGGCCGTTTCCGACGGAACTGGACAACCAGGCCGGTGAGCGGCTGCGGCAGAAGGGAAGCGAATTTGGGGCCACGACCGGTCGGCCCCGCCGCTGCGGCTGGCTCGACCTCGTGGCGCTTCGCTACACCAGTATGATCAACGGCTTCAGCGAGCTGGCCATCACCAAGCTCGACATTTTGTCAGGAATGGACGAGTTGAAGGTGTGCACCCAGTACCGGTACGACGGAAAGAAGACGCCGCGCTTTCCCAGTGAGCCGCAGACCCTCGAACAAGTGACCCCCATTTACGAGACGCTTCCCGGCTGGTCGGACGACATCTCAGCGGTGCGCCACATCCAAGATCTCCCAGCGGAGGCGAGAGATTACCTTGCGTTCATCGCAGACTACCTCGACGTAGATGTCGGGATGGTTTCGAACGGTCCTCGCCGGGACCAGATCATTTCGGACGTAGAGGAGCCCATCGCGGCTTAGCGGGAGCGGGGAGCGCCAGGGACGTAGTGACCTGACGGTCACGGGAGGGGCCGAGACCCACGACGGGAACGAGTCCCGGGCTGGTCAATGGGACTGTAGACCTTCCTCCGTGCTCAAAAACTGGGTCCCTCCATGCAGGCATATCGCTGGTCCGTTCGACTCAAGCTCGGTCTCATCGTGCTGGCGGGGGTGATCGCCGTGGCCTCGCTCCTCTACACCCAGCGCCTCGTCGATCGGCTCCGCGATCGGGAGCAGGCTGTCATCCAGCTATGGGCCGACGCGCAGGCGGAAGTGGTGAAGGCTCAGCGTCAGCTCATTAATCCGCATCTGGGCGATTTGCAAGAGCTGGAAGCTTACCTCCGGCGCCTGGAGCAAAGCGGTGTGGCGTCTCCTCCCACCAATGAGCAACTCGCGAGGTATCGCCGCGCTGTAGACTGGGCTCAGACGATGCCGCCGACCAACGAACTCAATTTCATCCTGAACAAGATTCTAGAGCCGAATCAGTTTGGGGTGCCGGCCATCATCACCGATTCGACCGGCCAGGAGCCGCGGTTTTGGCGAAATGTAGGGGTGTCCGAGACCGCAGCCCTTTCGCCCTCTGATTCGGCGGAGGCCTACGAGGAACTTCGGCGGCGGCAGGACGAGATGGCCGCGACCTTTGAGCCCATACCGATTCGTGTGAACCTGCCGGAGGCGAATAGCCCGTCGGCGATGGCGCGCAACCGGCAGCTGACGCAGTACCTCTATTACGACGAGTCCTGGCTCATTCAGGAGCTTCGTATCTTTCCCTGGCTCCAGTTCGTCTTCGTTGGGCTCTTTATTTTCGTCGGTTACCTTGGCTTCTCGTACGTCCGGCGTAGCGAGCAGAGCAGCCTGTGGATGGGCATGGCCCGCGAGGCTGCCCACCAGCTCGGCACGCCCCTCTCGAGCCTTATGGGCTGGATCGAAGTGCTCCGATCTCCGGAGGTAAACGAGGATCAACGCGAGCAAGCCCTGAACGAGATCGAAAACGACGTGGCTCGTCTTCAACGCATCACCGATCGCTTCTCCGACATCGGCTCGAAGCCCAAGCTGGAGGCTCGCAATCTAGTCCCCATTGTCGTAGACACCGCGTCGTACATCCGGCGTCGCCTACCCCATCGGGGGCAAAACATCGAGTTGTCGGTCGATCTACCGTCGTCCCTGGAGGTCGAGGTGAACGAGGAACTCTTCGCCTGGGTGCTGGAGAACTTGCTTAAGAACGCGCTCGACGCCATCGAGGACGACGACGGCCGCATCGTTGTGACCGGCGGTCAAGAAAAGGAACGGGTCTTCGTTGAGGTCTCGGATACCGGGGCCGGCATCGAGCGACAGCAGTGGGGCACCATTTTCCGTCCCGGTTACAGCACCAAGCAGCGGGGGTGGGGACTGGGCCTGAGCCTGGCCCGTCGTGTGGTGGAGACCTATCACGATGGGTCGCTTGAATTGGTGGAGTCCACGATCGGTGAGGGATCACGATTTCGGATTGAACTGCCGACCTAAGTCGCCGCGGATGTCTACAGGCGAATGCGGGATCGGAGGGTATCGGCCTGCAGGGCCGGAGCCACGATGACGAAAATGTCGTCACGCTCACGCCAGAGAACCACGCCGCGGTCGTCCCGCTGTTCGGCGAGAAGGGTCTCGTTGGAGGTGAGGTCCGCACGGTGATCGCGGGCGAGCGCAGCGCGACCACCGAGTTCGTCCAGTAGCGCGTAGTTATACGCGAGGGCCACAATCTCTGTCTCCGTTTCGTCGTCGAAGTAAAGAAGGGCCGGCACGTCCGTGTCCAGGGAGAGGGACAGGCGCCCCACGCCTCGCAGGGACGCGCCGTCAACTTCAGGGACCGAGATTCGGCGATCAAAGGACTGTCGGACGAAGGCCGAAGCCCGACTCGGGGTTTCGGTTTGGAGAGCCATCTCGACCCGGTCGGCCTGCTCCGCCGAGAGATCGACGATCCCGTCTGGGCTTGGGGGCGCCGAAGAGGAGGAAAAGAGATAGGAGGCTCCCCCAATGCTCGCCGTCACGATAGCGAGAAAGACGAGCCCCCCGAGGACGCCACGAAGAGAAAGACGGTCCCGAACGATGTTGCGCCCCCAGTTCCACATGGCACGGACTGGGGCCGCACCGGGGATCGCCGTCGAATCAGCAGAGACAGCGTCATCCCGTCGTTCCTGTCGGGCCCGCGCCAGAACGCCCAGGACGGTGGACTGAAGCGACGCCGGAGCAGGATGGAAGCGATCAAGAAGCAGGTCGCGGAGGTGCTCTCGCAGAACCTCGTCGGGGAGGGCGACGTCCACGAGCATCCGTTCCGGACCTCTCAACACGTCACGGAGGGAGGCGCGCAGCGCTGACCGGGCCTGATCCCGAACGGAGCGGGCGTTGGTAACTGAGGTGTCAAGTGCGGCGGCTAATGCTTCGTCGGACGGCTCGTCAAGCACGTCAATCGCCAGGATGAACCGCTCGTGGACGGAACACGCCGCAAAGGCCACCGGCAGCCGCCGCTCCGCGGTTTCTTCCGCCACATCTCGCCGAAACGGGTCGTCTGTAAACGACGTGTCGCTGCCCGGGTGCCCCTCCGCCTCGGGCGGTTGGAAGTCTCCATCGCGCGCCTGGAGCATGAGGCGAAAGAGCCAGGCTCGTTCGTCTGACGGGCGCTGCGTGGGGGGCACCTCGGCGGCCCGCTCGTAGACGGTGCGGAGGAGGCTCGAGGCTTCGTCGGCCCCGGTCACCACCCGGGAGAGGGCATAGAGGGATTCCAGGTGGTGGGCGAGGGAGCGGTCGGCATCAGACTCGGGCAACGGCATGGGACGCACAAACGATCGGTGGAGCGGACGAGCCCAACGGAGAATCAGGAGGGACCGCTACGGCGATTCCGAAAAGGCAATTTTAATTGAGTCGCCCTTTCGAATGTCCAACAGTTCGGCGGCGTTCCCCCCATTAACGGCGACCTCCAGAGAGCCTGTGCTCCCAAACAAGAGGAGCGGCTCCCCTTCTGCCACGGCGCCATACGTGTCGTGAACTGACTCCAGGACCGTGCTCCCCACGTACCCGTCGATGGGGGGGAGGACCTCCGCACTCGGGGCATTTTCATTGACACCTAGGGCCTGGGCGAAGGTGGGGCGCCGGATGTTCGTCACGCAATTGCCAAAGTGATCGATGTGCACGACCCGGCCCTCGATCGCGTGTTCATCGACGAATGGTTGTGCCCACTGCAACGGCTCCAGGCGCTCGATGGGCGAGCCAATGTTGTCGAGCGTCCGTCCAGCGGCGAGGTGGGCGGCCGCCGGGGCAAAGATGTCGCGCCCGTGAAAGGTATTGCTCGGGGAGGGGGTGCGCCACGCGTCGGGCTCGTCCAATTCCACGGCTGCATCGGGCGAGTTCCCTTCAAAGATGAGCGGGAAGAGTCCGTTGTCGGGGCCAACAAACCAGTGTCCGTCCTGCTGGAGGGCCACGGCCCGGCGCTCGGTGCCCACCCCCGGATCGACCACCACGAGGTGTATGCTGTTCGGCGGGAAAAAGGGGAGGGCCGATTGTAGGACGTAGGCGGACTCCATAACGTCTTGAGGGGAAATCTCGTGGGTGAGGTCCACGAGCCGGGCATCCGGTGCAATCGACAGCATCGTCCCCTTCATGGCAGGCACGTAGGCATCCTCTGTGCCGAAATCGGTCGTAATGGTGATGATCGGCGAGTCGCTAGGCATGCAGTCAGGTAGGCGTGTATACGGAGACGAGCGAACAGAAATCTACAAAGCCGGCGCGTCGATTCGTAGTTCCCCCGAGAGCTTCACACACTACAGAAACAATTCCCACGGGAGACGGAGTAGAGACACGCGCATGAGTGTTGCCTTCACAAGTCCGCCGGTCCACGGGAGACGCGTATTCAGCACCATGGTCTCATCGAATTCATCAGCTTCGTCTGGGCGCTCAGCCGAAGGGGCGGCCCCGAGTTCCAGACACAGAGAAGCCGTGGACCGCTTTGTTTCGTTCTGGGGCCAGATGGCTTCGAACTGGGGCATCAACCCCACTATGGCCCGAGTGTACGCGTTGCTGTACTGTGTGGGACGTCCGCTCAATACCGACGAGATCATGGAGCGGCTCCAGATCAGTCGGGGCAGTGCCAACATGAACTTGCGCTCCCTCGTCGACTGGGAGCTGCTGGAAAAAGAGGCCGTGCCGGGCTCCCGCAAGGATCACTATCGGGCGGAGCGGGACGTGTGGCAGGTGACGGCACGCATCATTGAGGAGCGGGAGCGACGGGAGGTGCGCCCCGTGAAAGAACGCCTGCAGGGCCTCGCGGACGACCTCGTTCCGGAGGAGGCGTCGCTGGAGGATCGGCCGGACGCCGAACGTCGCCTGTACGACCGGCTTCAAAACCTGATTGAGCTCATGGAGGTGTTTGAAGGGGTGTTCGAGGCCCTCCTGCCTCTGGTCAAAGAGCGGAACGAGCCCTTTATCCGACAGCTTATTTCAACCGCACAATCGTTGGATGTCGAGGCCGGTACTTCGGCATCCGCTCCGACGGACGAATAGCACTGACTGGAAGACGGTTCGCGTCTGCTATGCCGACGACCAATGACATTGGTGATCGCGGTGAAGACCTGGCTGCCTCCTATCTTGACGAGGCCGGGTATCGAGTGCTTGAGCGGAACTACCGATCAGAGCGCAACGAAGTGGATCTCGTTTGTGAGGAGCCCGACGAGGGAGAAATTGTGTTTGTCGAAGTCAAAACCCGCTCAGGATGTCGGTTTGGGCCTCCGGAGGCCTCCGTCACGGACGAGAAGCAGGCGTCACTGATTGAGGTGGGTCGGGCCTATCTGTTTGAGCACAGCCTCGAAGGCACGTCCGCCCGCTTCGATGTCGTCGGCATTTTGCTCTCGGGCAATGAGCCCCAGATCCAGCACCACGAGAACGCGTTCTGGGCCTGAGGGCCCGTCGGCTTTTGCGGAAGAAGCATCCGTCACCGGGGCTCAGAGGAAGCCAGTGTTGTATTTGGGGGGCGGTACTCCCGAGGAAGAAGCTCGGCCATGCGCCGGGTGAAGGCGAAATACCCGTAGAGGGTTGCCCCGTAAGGTTCGACAATCTCACCGTGTTCATCGACGTGGATGGGCTGTTCGTTGAGGCGAATACGAGAGACCTGGTGGTCACGTGGTTGCCGGCGCAGACTGCCCCAATCCAGGAAGTCCTCACTTTCGGGTTCCCCATCGTAGATGACCTCTAGGGCGCCGGTAAACTGAATCTCGTGGAGGGAGTCGGCGGGGGTGCCCAATATGCGATCCCGGTCGGTCGGCAAGCGATCGGCCCGGTCCACGTGCCGGTAGGCCTGAGCACGGGGAATCCGGTACATCCGAAACTGCTCTTCTTCGACTCGATCGTTCAACAGGGCCAGAAGGAAGTGGCGAATGGAGCCCCGGAAGGCCCGGCGACGATTTTCGGTCCAGCGTCGAGCTTCCGTGGAGTCGCGCGGCGAAAGTGCGTGGAAGACCGGTTCGCCGTCCCACCGTATGACGTCGCCCCGCTCCTCAAACTCCTTCAGGTAGTAGGTAAGTCGGTACCCGAGTGCCCGGTTCTCGACGGTCAGGGGGCGGCTCGCGTCCGCTTCGAATCGGCCCCACCAGGCCGTATCGAATTGAAGGGCCTTCGGATTGAGAAGGTAACACCGCTGTGCCGGGCCGGATTCTCCAATGAACAGGCGCTTGAAGCGGCTGAGGTGCTCGTACCACTCGTCTCCGCGTTCGGCGGTTACGGTGACCGTCCCCGCTTCGATCACCGTGGTGTTGAGCCGTATGTTGAGGGTGAGCGTCGTGTCGGTGCGGAGCAGAAGGTCCTTCTGGACCGGTTTATACCCGAGCCGTGTCACGTAAAGTCGTTTCGAACCGGTGGAGAGCCCACTCAGATGAAACCCCCCGTCCTCCGCAACGGTGGTGCCGGCCATTGTGCCGGAGACGAAGACGTGGGTATCCGGGAGGGGGGCACCGGTGCTGTCGTCTACGACCGTACCCTGAATGGTGACGCCCTCTCTCGGTTGGGCATGCAGGGGAGGTACCGTCAGTAGAGCCAGCCCGATCAGGACAGAAAAGAGTGACCAGCGGCCGATCATTGCGGAAGGGGCGCGACCCCGTCTTTCATGCCTACCTCACTCAGGGGACCTGAAACATCGAGCCCTCATTGAAGATCCCAACCGGCGGGGCATAGCCGGTCATCGCGCCTCTTCAATGGCCTCGACGGTACTCGGGTCTTCGAGGCTGGAGGTATCGCCCAGGTCTTCGCCGAGGTAGGCGGCCCGGATTACCCGCCGCATCACCTTGGCGTTGCGCGTCTTTGGCAGGGCGCTGGCAAAAAGGATTTCGCGCGGCTTGAGGGGCTTGCCCATTTCGTTGACGACCACCTGCATGAGTTCGCTGCGGACGGCGTCGGACTCGTCGTAGTCGGGCTCCAGGACGGCGAACGCGACGATTTCTGAGCCCTTCACGTCGTGGGGCACGCCGATGGCGGCGCTTTCGGCCACCGCCTCGTGGGCGTTGAGTAGCGCCTCAATCTCAGCGGGGCCCAGGCGCTTGCCGGCCACGTTAATGGTGTCGTCTGAGCGGCCGAGGATGTACCAGAGCCCATCATCGTCCACGGCGGCGAAGTCGCCGTGTACCCACGTGTCGTCGAACCGGTTCCAGTAGGCGTCGAGGTAGCGGTCGTCTTCCCCCCAGAAGCCACGGGTCATGCCGATCCAGGGTTTGCGGACGACGAGCTCGCCGACTTCGCCCCGAACCGGAGTGCCGTCGCCGTCGACCACGTCGGCATCCATGCCGGGGACGGGGCCGGAGAAGGCGCCGGGCTTCAGGGGCTCCAGAAAATTCCCACAGAGGATGCCGCCGGAGATTTCGGTGCCGCCGGAGTAATTGAGGATCGGCTTTTCCCCGTTGAGGACGGTGTTGAAGCACCAGGTCCAGGATTCTGGGTCCCACGGGCTGCCGGTGGAACCGATGGCACGCAGGCTGGAGCGGTCAGAGGCCGTCACATACTCGTCGCCCTGCGTTTTGAGGGCGCGGATAAGGGTGGGCGACACGCCGAGGTGGGTGACGTCGTGGTCGTCGACCGTGCGCCAGAGACGACCCGGATCAGGGTGGTCGGGGGCGCCGTCGTAAAGGACCATCGTGGCCCCGATGGTGAGCGTGCCAAAGACCAGCCACGGCCCCATCATCCAGCCCATGTCGCTCATCCAGTACATCGTCTCCCCGGGCTTCAGGTCCATCGGGTGATACATGTCCTGTGCCCCTTTGATGGGGAAGCCGCAGTGTGTGTGCACTGTGCCCTTGGGCGGGCCGGTGGTGCCACTCGTATAAATAATCATGAGTTCGTCTTCGGCCGCGGTGCGCTCAGTGTGGGCCTCGTCGTCCTGCCCGGCCATCGCGTCTGTCCAGAAGACATCGCGCCCGGGGGTCATGGGCACGTCGTCACGCCCAAGGTGGCGATGAACGATGACGTGCTCCACCGACGGGCACTGCGCCACGGCCTTATCTGCTGTTTCTTTCATCTGAATTGGGGAGTCTCGGCGTGCAAAGCCGTCGGCGGTAAAAAGGGCCTTCGCGTCGGCGCCCTGCAGACGGGTGACGATGGCACCCACCCCATAGCCGCTGAAGAGAGGGAGGAGGATGCCGCCGATCTTGACGATGGCAAGGAAAGCAATGACGATTTCCGGCGTCATCGGCATGTACAGGCCGATGCGATCCCCTTTCCCCAGTCCCTTGTCCCGAAGAGCATTGGCGCAGCGGCACACTCGCCGGTGGAGCTCGCCGTAGGTGAGCACGTTGGTGGATCCGGCCTCCCCTTCCCATCGGAGTGCCACGCGGTCCTCGACCGGCGTTCCTTGCCACTTGTCCAGTAGGTTGTGAACGATGTTCATTTTGCCACCCACGCACCAGGTCGGGTATTGAATGCCCTCGCTCAGATCAACGATCTCGTCGTAGTCCTGGTAAAACTCAATGTCGAGGTCGTCGAGTACGGCGTCCCAGAACCAGCCTACGTCGTCCGTCGAGCGAGCCTGGAGGGCGTCTAGGTCGGCGATGTTGTGCCGGTCCATGAAGGCTGTCAGATTGGCGTCGTCCACGACGTTGGGATCTGGCTCCCACACAGCGTCTTGACCAAAAGGGAACGCGTCGATGGGCTTGGAAGCGGTTTCAGACATAAAGCGTGGGCAACGGCGTGTATGCAACTGAGAACAGGCAACGAGTGAAGGGCAAGAAAGCCAATACCTCAGTTGATAACAACCGAGATTCGGTGTGAGTGGCAAGTCGTTGTCCCAGACGACGCTCTACCACGGGTGCAGAGGAACGACACGATGGTCGATGCTATAACAAGACCTTCTTGTGGAATACGCGCTATAACAGGACCTTTTCGTAGAAGAGGACACAATCTCTCCCGTAGGGTGTACGATCTGATTGCATAAAGAAAACACCAGCAACCCTTTCCATTCGCCGCTCGCCTTTCACGATCGACGGCGACCGTGGAATTTAAGGGGGTGGCGGTGTGCTCATGACAGTGCCCCCCTGTACAACCGACTTTTTACTACTACCAAGTAGCTTACTGACGTGGCCAACAGAACTCCTACCGACGATGAGAAAAATGGGGCAGGTGTGTCAGATAGTCAGACGCCCGGCGGCGGGCGCTGGCGGCTGATCATCTATGTCGTATTCGCGACGCTGTTCGCCCTCTGGGCCTGGGAATACTGGGGAGGAGGAGCAGCCGGTGGTGAACGTATCAGCTACAGCGAATTTCGCAGCCAGCTCCGATCCGGAAATGTCCAGCAGGTTCAGGTTGAGGGGAAGAATGTAACCGGCGAACTGAAGTCGACGGCCAGTCGGACCGAACAAGGCAATACCGTTGAATACGATCGCTTCGTAACCTATCTTCCCTCGTTCGGGGACGAGGATCTTATGAGTATGCTCGAGTCCCAGGGGGTGGAGGTTGTGACGAAGCCAGAAAGCTCGTTCCCTTGGAGCTTGGTGATCATGGGGCTTCTGCCAGTATTGTTGTTGTTCGGGGTGGGGTATATCTTCCTCCGTCGTATGCAAGCCCAGGGACAGGGACTCTTCTCCGTTCGTCAGAGTAAGGCTGAACTTTACGATAAGGGCGAAGAGGACACCACTTTCGACGATGTGGCTGGGGCCGATAGTGCCAAAGAGGAGCTCCGCGAGATCATCAAATTTCTCAAGAGCCCGGAGCGATTCGAGCGACTTGGCGGCACGGTGCCGAAGGGCGTGCTCCTTGTGGGGCCGCCCGGAACCGGAAAAACGCTGCTTGCCCGTGCAGTTGCCGGGGAAGCGGAGGTGCCCTTTTACAGCGTTTCCGGGTCCGACTTCATGGAGATGTTTGTAGGGGTTGGGGCCTCTCGGGTGCGCGACATGTTCAGTGACGCGAAAGAGACGGCACCGGCCATCATCTTTATTGACGAACTCGACTCGATCGGCCGTAAGCGAGGGGCCGGCATGGGTGGTGGACACGACGAGCGCGAGCAGACGCTCAATCAACTTCTGTCGGAACTCGACGGGTTTGAAGAAAACGAGGGCATCGTGGTAATGGCGGCTACCAATCGGCCCGACATTCTCGACTCTGCGCTCACGCGCCCGGGCCGGTTCGATCGCCAGATCACCGTAGACCTTCCTACTCAGAAGTCCCGACACGAGATTCTCAAGATTCACGCTCGGGAGAAGCCGCTCGGCGACGAGGTTAACCTTGAAGAAATCGCCCGGAGTACGCCTGGGTTCAGTGGCGCCGACCTTGAGAACTTGCTCAACGAGGCCGCCCTTCTCGCCGGTCGTCACGAACACAAAGAGATTGAGCGATCGGACCTTGAACAGGCTCGCGACAAGGTAATGATGGGACTCAAGCGCGAAGGCATGGCTCTTGATGACCAAGACAAAAAGTTGCTGGCCTACCACGAGGCGGGCCACGCGATCGTCGGGGCGACTCTTCCCAACGCCGATCCCGTGCACAAGGTGACAATTGTGCCCCGAGGCCAGGCCATGGGGGTGACCCAACAACTCCCGGAGAAAGACAAGTACCTATACCGGGAAGACTACATCCTCGATCGGCTGGCTGTGATCATGGGGGGGCGGGCGGCCGAAAAAGTGGTGTTCGATACACCGACAAGCGGAGCTGAAAACGACCTCAAACAGGTCCGAAAGATGGCCCGGAAGATGGTCCTCGACTGGGGCATGGGCGAACGGTTTGAGCACATTTCCCTTGGAGAAGATCAGGGAAATGTCTTCCTTGGGGAAGAATTGGCCCAAGGTCGTGACTACAGCGACGAGACAGCCCGAGAGGTTGACGAGGAGATTCAGCGGATTACTGCAAATGCCTTTCAACGCGCCGTCGATACCCTGCAGGAACATCAAGACGCGTTCGAGGGCTTGGCCGAGATGCTGATCGAACACGAGGAGGTACCGGGAGAGGAGGTGCTGAAGCTGGTGAATGGAGAGGCGGAGGTGTTCGAAGAAGTAGCCGCAACCAATGGCACTCACTCCGACGAGGGAACCCATGCATCCGAGGAGTCCGCCGAGGAGGCTGACGTCGTGGAGGAGACCAGTTCTAGTGGCACCCCGGACGTGGACGATGCGGCGTCGGGGCAACAATGAGTTCGCCTCACAGCTTGCCCGGAGCCTTTTTTCTCCAAAACAGCCTCCCACTCAATGACTGATCCATCTGACTCATCCCTAATGGACGACACGGACAACACCCGTCCCACCAACGACGATCTCCGCGAGAAGCTGTCCAAAGAGCAATATCGCGTGACCCAGGAGGCCGGGACCGAACGGGCATTCTCGGGGCAGTACTGGGACTACAAGGCAGACGGGACCTACCGCTGCGTCGTCTGTGATACCTCCCTCTTCGACTCCGACACGAAGTTCGAGTCCGGGACCGGCTGGCCTAGCTTTTACGATGTGGTTGACAAGGGAAACGTTGAGACTAAGCCTGACCAGAGCCACGGTATGACCCGAACGGAAGTCGTGTGTGGAGAGTGTGGAGCTCATCTGGGTCATCTTTTTGATGACGGCCCGCCTCCCACGGGCAACCGCTACTGCATCAATTCAGCTGCCCTGGACTTTGAGGAAAACGGAACGGGCGATTAGGGGCTTTTTAGTCAGCATCGGGCGCCATGGTGCAGGTTTGGTCTGCATCTTGACGTTTTGGGGTTATAATTCAGATATTAGCGTTGTGCCCGTTTATTACTTAGACGGCACCTCGCAACTCGCTGCGTGCTGAACTCACGCCTCAACTGAGAGCGTATCCTCCTCGTCCCAAAAATTAACGTATCCCCTCGGTGTAATGACCGAACTGCAGAGAGCAAAGCAGGTCCACTATTTCAACGTTCTCGATTACAACAGCGACGGCGTCCTCGAAAAGCAGGACTTCGTTGACATCGCTGATCGTCTCGCCGACTTGCGGGACTACGAAGAGGGGTCCTCTCGCCATACGGCCGTCCGTCAAGAAATACTACGAATGTGGACAAATGCGCGGGCGCTCTCTGGAAAAGAGGGGAAAGCGAAAATTACTCTCGAGGACTGGTTGGCCCACGAGCAGAAGGTGATTGACTCGAATGTTCTCATCCATTCCTATGTCCAGGGCATTGCCCGCGCCATCTTCGATATTCTCGACGAGGACAACGATGGGGTTATCTCCGAGGATGAGTACCTCAAATTCTTTCGCTCATTTCGAGGAAACGTGGAGGACGGAGAAATTGCGTTCCAGAAGTTGGACGACGAAGACAAAGGATACTTGACGCGCCAACAATTCCTTGAGGCCGTCACCGAATTTCACCTTAGTGACGACCCAGATGCGCGAGGGAACTGGCTTTTTGGGCCCTACGAAGAAGCGGGCTCTTCTGCCTGAATCCCCTTGACGGTTGAAATTGATTGAGTCCAGCGTTGCCTCCGGTTTCGACAGCGAAATTTGGAAATTTCCAATACGACAGAAAAGGCCCCCCACCTCCCGGGGCACCCTTTTTCAGTTAGTCCCTGGTATTTGGTTTTATAGATTCCCCCTCCGCTCCTGCTCGCGCTCAATGGCTTTAAAGAGGGCCTTGAAGTTCCCAGCTCCGAAGGAACGGGCACCTTCTCTCTGAATGATCTCGTAGAACACGGTCGGACGGTCCTGAACTGGTTTTGTGAAAACCTGCAGCAGGTAGCCGTCGGGATCGCGATCGACAAGAATGCCGAGCTCCTCGAGGTCGTCAATCGACTCGTTGATCTCGCCCACGCGGCCCGTCAAGACCTCACGGTCGTAATACGTGTCCGGCACGCGGAGAAATTCGACGCCACGCCGACGAAGCTCGCTTACGGTCGAGATAATGTCGTCGGTCGCGAGGGCGACGTGTTGCACGCCGGGACCGCGATAGAACTCGAGATACTCTTCAATCTGACTCTTCTTTTTCCCCTCAGCGGGCTCATTGATGGGGAATTTGATCTTCTCGTCTCCGTTGGCCATCACCTTCGACATCAGCGCTGAGTACTCGGTGGAGATGTCCTCGTCGGTGAATTTGAGCATGTTATAAAAGCCCATCGTTTGGGCGTAGTACTCCACGAACGTGTCCATGTCTCCCTCGCGAACGTTTCCAACGCAGTGATCGACATACTTCACGCCCGCTGTTGACGGGGCCTCCCAGTACTCATTTCTCCAGGACTCAAAACTGGGAAAAAAGAGGCCATCGTAATCAGACCGCTCGACGAATGTGTGAACGGTGTCGCCGTAGGTAGCAATCGTGGCCGTAATGATACGACCGGTTTCGTCTTCGTGCACGGTAGGCTCTTGAACAGGGGGGGCGCCTCGCTTGGTGGTCTCCTCAAATGATTTTTCAGCGTCGTCTACGTGGAGGGCGATGTCCTTTACACCGTCCCCGTGTCGCTGTGTGTGGTCGCTAATTGGAGAGTCTGGCCCAAGGGCTGACGTGAACACGAACCGAATCTGGTTCTGCTCGAGCAGGTAACTGACTGCATGCGTTGAGCCGGTCTCCGGTCCGCGATAGCCCATGATTTGAAAACCGAACAAATGGGCGTAGTACTGAGCAGCCTGTTTGGCGTTGCCGACGTAGAATTCGATGTAGTCGGTGCCGTTAATCGGCAGGAAATCCTCGGGTGTTTCGGCGTCAGTTTCAGGTGCAACCGGAGTCTCAGCCATGGCGTATCTGGGATTGAATTCAAGGAGGCGTGGAGGGTTGAAAGCGCTTCCAAATATCCGGAGAGAGTAGGATTTACCCAACTCGGGCTGGGGGGTTCCTTTTATCTAACATCGGACCGTTCTTCTAATTACCTCCTTGAGCCCCTACGAGAGGTGCGGAAGGAGGTGGTATCTTGCTTTTCAAGTTCAAATCGAATTGGGAGCGACATTCGGACTGGAACCGGTTCACCCTGCCGCTTCGCAGGCCGAAATCGGACCGATCGAAGGCCGCGAACGGCCGCGGAGTCGCAGAGTGGATGGAGGGACTTTTCCACGTCGATGTGCCGGATGCCGCCTTCCGACGTGACGGTGAAGCTAAGTTTGAGGCGGCCCTCGATGCCTTGCCTCCGAGCTTTATGGGGATAGCTAATGTGAAGGTAGAGCGCGTGGTTGCCTCCGACGAGTTGCGGCTTACGATCTGTGCCCGTGAGAGTAGTGATGGAAACCACCTCTTTGTCAGAGATTTTGGTGTTCCGGTCATCCTCTTTCCCGGTGTTCCCAGGGTTTGTATCTCCCTTATTCACCGCCATCGTCCGTGACTCTTTCACGCGAGGTCCCTGGCGAGTCGGCGGAGGAGAATCGTCATCCTTCCTCGATGTCTCCTCTTCGAAGACGTCCTCGTCGGCGTCCTCTGATCGATCAACCTCACTAATGGAAATCACTGTTGGTGCGCGGACATACCAGGTCGGGGGTTCAAATCCCGCACCGAATGGCAGATGAAGAACAAGGAGAAGAACCCCCAGGCTGCCCAGAAGACCCAGCAGGATACGCGTCGAGTAATCGCAGAGAAGGACCGACTGGAACCGGGATCGCTGTCGACCATTCTCGGGCATAACCCGGGAGGGAAGCTGGTTTAAGCAGACATCGTCATTTCTTCATACAGGGCTGGACGTGAAAAGTGCCGACGGGTCGGTGAGTTTGTCAATCATTGAGAGGGCCACTTACTCACGGGGTGTCTTGAGAGTCTCGCGGTCGCCTGCTAATTTCCCGTGCCGTCGGTTGACAGTGACCTGCGCGCAGGATACCGCATGGTCCGTATTGGTACGCCGACAGTATCGGTTCCTTTCCATTTCCAACTCCCTCAAGCCCCATGTTTGATGCCCTCGTTCTTGATCGCTCCGTCGGGGACCTCGTCGTTGACGTGCGACAACTGGATTTGGCCGATCTTCCCGACGCAGGGCCAGACGAGGTCCGAGTCGAGGTCCTTTACTCTAGCCTGAACTACAAAGATGCGCTTGCAGTCACCGGGGCGGGAAAAATCATTCGGAGCGGCTACCCGATCGTGCCGGGCATCGACCTGGTAGGCCGCGTGGTTGAGAGTAGAGTCGATGCCTTCGAGCCCGGGGACGACGTTATCGGCACCGGGTGGCAGCTCGGAGAGGTAGATTGGGGCGGATACAGTCAGCAGGCGAAGGTAGATGGCACCAAGCTCGTGCCCCTGCCCGACACGTTGACGCCGAAGCAGGCAATGGTGGCGGGCACGGCCGGGTTTACGGCAATGCTTTCCGTAATGGCCTTGGAAGAACACGACGTGGAGCCCGACGATGGGGAAGTAGTGGTTACGGGCGCGTCGGGGGGCGCTGGGAGCCTGGGTGTCTCGCTGCTGCGCGGTCTCGATTACGACGTGGTGGCCTCGACCGGGAGCACGGATACGCACGATTATCTCCGCGCTCGGGGAGCAGACCGAATTGTTGATCGCACTGCGTTCGAGGAGGGGCCGGAGCGACCAATGGAGGCGAGCCGGTGGGCCGGTGCACTGGATGCCGTTGGAGGAAAAACCCTTTCCACGATCCTCTCTCAGCTCCAGCGGCACGGCGCGGTCGCCTCCTTCGGAAACGCCGCCGGGCACGAACTGGAAACGTCCGTCTTTCCGTTCATTCTTCGCGGGGTGAGCCTTCTCGGCATCGACTCGAACACGTGTCCGAACGATCGTCGACGGCGGGCCTGGCGCCGCCTCGCTTCTATTCTTTCCGAGGAGGATTTCGACGCCGTGACGGCCCGAACCATTGGCCTAGGCGAAATTCCATCAGTGAGCCAGGAGCTTCTTGCGGGAGATGTTCGGGGTCGCATCGTGGTGGATGTACAGCAGTGAGGAGGAGGTAGAGAACGGAATTGAGCAGCAGACGGATTGGGCCTCCCTGAACTGTCACATCCCCGGGCACGTATATCTGTCTATCACAGCCGGACCGACTAGCGCATCGTCCGCAGACTCAGACTGACGGGGTGGTGTCGTACAAACGAGATGACCGTTTCGCATTGGCAGCAGGCACACCGCGACCGGACAACAGCCTATGATGTCGTCATCGTTGGAGGCGGGATCGTGGGCGCTTCGACCGCCTACTGGCTCGAACGACAGCGATCCTCTCTGCGGGTGGCCATCGTGGAGGCGCGAACCCTGGCCAGTGGTGCCAGTGGCCGCAATGCCGGGTTTGTTCTTCAGGGCACGGCATCCGATTACCTGACGGATGTGGAGCGGTACGGGGAACGCACGGCTCGCCGCCTCTGGCACTTTACTCGTTCAAATCGAGACCTCATGGCCGATGAGTTGCGAGGCTCAGCGTTCGGGTGGCAGTCGGCCGGCAGTCTCTCGGTGGCCGGGAACACCGAAGAGGACGAGCGCCTCCGGGCCAGCGTCTCCTCGCTCCGGGCCGCTGGGGCGCCCGTGGTATACCAGGCGCCCGAGAAGGTCAACGCACGTCTCTCAGCCAGAGGCCTGCACGGGGGGCTCTACGTCACGACCGGCGCAGTTCTCAATCCATTGCAGCTGGTTCGGCATCTCGCCTATGAAAGTGAAGCTGCCCTGCGTACCCATCAACCGGTGCAAACCATTCGGTGGGATCGCAACGGCGCGACCCTTTGTACGCCCGACTGTGAGCTCTGGGGCCGCCGAGTCCTCCTTGCCGTCGGGGCCGCTCTTCCCGATCTGGTGCCGTCGGTGTCTCCGGTGGTGCGGCCGGTTCGGGCCCAGATGCTGGCTACGGCCCCCGAAGAGGCGCCGTCGATCCCGGTCCCGGTGTATTCGCATGAAGGAGGCTTCTACGTGCGGCAGCTGTCAGACGGGACGGTTCTGGCGGGTGGGGGGCGCCACCCGCACCGCTCCGCGGAGGAGACGGACGTGGACGCAACGACGCCGGCCGTGCAGGCCACCATTGAGCGCTACCTCCACACGCACTATCCCTGGACCCGGTCGCTGTCGATTCAGCGGCGCTGGAGCGGAACGATGGGCTTTTCGCCCGATGGACGGCCGGTGGTGGGGCCGGTGCCCGAGCACCCCGACAGCCTCTTCGCGACGGGATTTACCGGCCACGGAATGGGCTACGGGTTTCGGATGGGGCGGCTCCTGGCCGAGCGGATCTGCGGGACCGCACGCCCGGATGGGTACGACCTCTTCGCGGCTTCTCGCTTTGAGGAAGAGGAAACGGAAGATACGGGGGACGAGCCGGTCTCGTCGGGGGCGCGAGCAGACGCACCGCCCTCGTGATGAGCCGCCGAAATCGACTCCGTGAACGAGCGAGTTCGACCTACGAGTTTACGACAAATGGTTTCTGGCCTGTGCGCGTCCTTCTCCTCGTTGTTTTTCTGAGTGGTTTCGCCCTTCCAGTCATGGCCAATCCCCCGTCTGACTCTGTCGACCTTCGGCTTCAGGCCCACCGCTGGGAGCATCGACTGCTTTTCGTATTTGCGCCGTCGGATCAGGCCGACTCGTTGGCGGCGCAGGAAGAGGCGTTTGACGGGCACGGGGCGGGCTTTCGGGACCGTGACCTGCTGTTGCTGACGATCACGGGTGGCGAGGAGGGGACCCTGCGAAAGGCGCCCGGAACAGAGTCGCAGCTGCTCACGGACGCGTCCGTTCGGCGGCTGTACGACCACTTCGGGGTGCCGGCCGACGCCTTTCGGGTGGTGCTGGTGGGGAAGGACGGGACCGAAAAGCGCCGCGACGCGGAGCCGGTGACAGTCCGCTCCGTCTTTGACACGATCGACGCGATGCCGATGCGGCAACGCGAAATGCGAGACGCCTCTGGGGAAGAGTAGATGCGGAAATTTGGACGCAACCACGCCGGTGCCAGTAAATGTTCAGGCCTGTCTACGTCCAACCTTCCATACTGAGCCTAGAGTTCCACGCCGATCAGCCAGCGGAACGCAAACTCGTCCTCGCTGGGATCAATGAGAGCCGGGTCGCTGGCCCAGACGGGAAATTTGGCGACGATGTCGAGGCCCTGTAGGAAATCAGACTGGGCCGTCCAGCGGTCGAGGTGGGGAATGTCCGAGAAACTGTAGCTTGCGCCGAAGCCTGCATCGGCCACGAGGTCCTCTGTGCTGAAGCCCGCAAAGTAGTCGCCATTGGACCACGTGGTGCC
>CAYULG010000002.1:0-47267 GCA_964445365.1 uncultured Salinivenus sp.
CGTTGATTGGAGGCTGGAGACTCATTCGCCTTCCGACGATCCGATTCTGCCGATAGAGAGGGGGAGAATGGGGGAAAGGGCGCAGTCTAAAACTACTTCTTCCTTGGCACGCCGCGTGTGCCTGCGTCAGGGCGCAGTCTAAAACTACTTCCTCCCTCACGATCTAGATCGGCTCGGTCAGGGCGCATGGGAGAAGACCGTTCTCGTCTCCGATGAGTCGTATTTGGCAGCCAAACGTAAGATGCAATCGCCCTGCTGTCTAAACGGAACGTTTGCGCAAAAACAAAAATCCATCCAACATTCGCGGGACTGATTTTCCGTACTTGTTGCGCCGAATCGTTCATATTTCCGAGCAATGGTGTCGTCGTGAGCGGCTCTACGTCGCTTTTCCTCGCGTCATCGTGTCAAAAGGTCTGCGGTTTCTTCGAGAAGTAGAGGTTCTGGGTGTACTTATCAGACGAGGAAATTATACGTAGTCAGAAGAGCGTGGATGCCGCCATTCTCTCGACGCGTCAGTGAACTCCCTAACACGGCTCCGCTTCCGGACGTGGATTAACCGCCTCAACACCTGGCCCCGCAACGCCATCGGGAAGAAGTTGCCCACGCTCTACGTCCCGTTCCATCCCGCGACCGACATTCGAATGTCCGAACAGATCACCACAGGCAACTCCGACCACTTGTGGGCCAACGCGCCATCGGCACGTCCTTGATGGCATGCACGCAGATCACTACGCGCCGGACTGCAACTCTCCGATCCCGTCTTTCCTACGTCGAGGACCCTCAAGCGGAGAGATGCCGCACTCGCGCTTACTGAGCGAAGGCGTCTTCGAGCTAAGCCTTGGCCTCTTGAACAGAATTCAAGCGCCTCGCTCAGTTGGTGTGTGGGCTCACCAACATCCCCCCGACGTGCCGAGCCTCCTCGGATCTACCGGCGGGTACGACGGTTTGGAAGGCACCGGTGTTCTTGAAAGCGCGCAACTCAGTAACGCCCACTGATTACCGGACAGTTTTCTCAGGGCGCCGAAAAATTCTTTCTAGCCGTCACTCCAGGCCTCGCTCTAGGCCATCTAGATGGCCAGAATCTATCTGACGTAAGGCAGGATCGGCTCCAGGGGATCCAGATCCCCAAGATCTCAGATCCCCCATCAAGTTAGGACCTCTCAGATGCTGGACATCTCAGATTTCCTGGAGCGACGAACGAAAATCGGGAAAACGTTGGTGCATTTTTCGGCAGTTGTGCCTGTAAATGGCGACCTCGAAAGAACGATCAGCGGGATCGCCAGGGATTATTCGGCGCTCACACCTTCGAAATTGAAAGCGGTCCGGTAGCCAGTAATGCCCGCTTATCAGAACGCTTTCGAACTGTTGGAGTTGGAGCACGCCGGAACCCGGTTTCTAAACGACCACATCTGTACGTCTTACCTCTTGGATTCGCTCGCTCCATGTACTACTTTGGGTATGGGTCCAACATGCTCACCGACCGGCTTCAGGGTCGAGTCCGCTCCGCAACACCCGTAACGACCGCCAGACTGGACGCCTACAGTCTCTGCTTCCACAAGCGGAGTCGAGATGGGTCTGGGAAGTGCAACATTGTCCCCGACGACGACCAAACAGTTCACGGCGTCGTCTTCGACGTGGCCTCTTCGGGCCTCCACGCACTTGACGAGGCGGAGCAGCGGGGGCGCGGCTACAGCCGGCAGACCCTGACTGTTCGGGACGAGTCCTGCACATTCGAAGTGTTTGCGTACGTGGCTCAATCAGCTTACGTGGACGACGCTCTCCTTCCGTACGACTGGTATCGCGCCCTCGTCCTGGCCGGAGCTCGGGAGCATCGTCTACCCCACTCATATGTCGCAGAGATCGAGTCAATCCAGTCCTATCCCGATCCAAACGAGGAACGACGACGAAGATACCAGCATCTCCTCCGGGAGGCTGGATTTTCCCTGCTCCAGCATTAGGCTCCACAACGCAGCCGACACTCCTTCGGGCTCCTGTGTTCCCAACAGTTCGCACCTCCTTCTCCTGAGGTGAAACTAGAGAGGGGACTCCCTTTTGCTATTAGCAGGCACCAATTCAATTCTTAGCTTCCTTTTGTCCACTGGACCACCACGCTCCTCAACTGTCTCATGCCCGTTTCGCCCCGACCTTCTGCCTCGTGGCACTTGCTTCTCGGAAGCATCCTTCTTTTCGGCAGCTTTCTCCTCGTAAATGGTTGCGGATCCTCTGAGCCTGTCCGTCAGGAACAGGAAGGTCCGTCTTCTCCCACCTTTCGACTTACGGCCCTCGACAGCACGTCCGGGAGTCCGCTCGACAGTGCACGCGCCATCGATCGAACCTTCGGGGATACCCTCCACACCGATTCCGCCGGACAGTTCGTGCTCCGCGATCCCAAGCCCGCCCTTCATGTCTTCGACGTGAGCGGGTACGGCTATCATCCCCAGCGACACTTGTCCGTGTTGATCGAACCGGGCGATACGGTTCGCTCCGCAACGACATCCCTTCTTCGGCAGCGTCTTTCCATCGACTGTACCAACAATCGGCCCTATTTCTGGGACAATGTCACCGATCAGTATAGGGAGGATACGACCTCAGTCCGTCTTCAGTTGACGGACGTGTTCGCGAAGGACGGAGAGGTTCGCATTCAGCCCGTTGCCGTCAACGACCTCTCGTCCCCAATCTTTCTTCCCGATAACTTTGGGACCCTGGGCCACTACAAAGTGCTCCTGTACGATGGAAACAACAATCGTATTCCCTATTCCCACAAAGACGCCCCTCCTGACGAAGGCCATCGCATCTACTCGAAGGGCGATATTCGGCCTGTCGTGCCTGGAGACATCGAACGGATGGAACCGAGTGTGGTCGTTATCGGGGACAGTATCGAAGAAGGAACGACCATTTATGCCCGTCTGGACTACACCTTCTCGAACAACGACACACTGGAGGCTACGTCGGCCAAAGCATTTCCTGATCTCAATCTCGATTCGCTCCAGACACCGGTCTTTGATACCCTACGGACGGCCGGGGAGGTGCAAGTGCCCGACAGTCTTGTCCTCAAGCGAGACACGACAACCGTACGTGTTGTTGGCATCGACACCATGGTCACGCGCGACGGTTACACTCTCTACTCGACGCTCCGAGACGGAAATGCCGTTCCTAACGCCGAGGCAGCCCGGAACCTCCTATACGTTCCCGACTCAGTCATCGCTCGGGCCCGCCGGGATTCGCTCAAGGCCATCGCCGAATCGGACACCACGGTTCCCGATGTCGATGCGGTGACGGAGCTTCCTCCGGACGAAGCTCCCTCCGTCCAAGTGGTAGACCGCACGAATATTCCGGCGCTCCAGTCCCTGATCGACGACCCAGACCTCATTCAGTCGCTCTCAGAAGGCCTTCCCGACCCGCAGTTGCGTCCCGACTCACTGCTGTCCCTGTCGGCGTCGCTTCGGACGGCATACCTCCAAACGCCGTCCCTCTCCGTTGACACCGTCCGCCGGGGGTTGGACACCCAACCGGACTCCCTCCAGGCGGACTCGATCTTTTTGAGCGCCCCAATGTCCGACTCTCTCTTTCGACTGCTAGACCCCGTTCCCACTGATACTACCGTCAATCAGGTCGCAGCCAACCCCTTTGTAAAACCGGATCCCAGCGAGCGTTTCGCACCGGACGCCGACTCTATTACCATCGACTCTCTGCATCTGACCGTCGGTCCTGACGCCGACTCGGTTGTCACCACCCCAGTCGTCACGAGTGACCTTCACACCCCTCCTACGCACAGCTACTGGTATCTTCCCTCCTCAATGTCCAGTCAAAATAATCGCCTCCTTGTCGTTGATCCTTCTTTCTTCCGGCTCCGCGCCCGCCCGTCCGTCGACACGAAGACAATGTCCAATCTCGCTCGTTTTCTTCCGGACCGCCTCGGGCGCCGCACGGAAGACGAACGGATCCCCTACCCACAGCAGGTAGCCCGGGCCCCTGTGGGCACATATCGCTCCACGTACCTGAAGGCCTGGAAAACGCTACAGGAAAACAACCTCCGACAGCACTACTGTGATATCTTCCCGTTCCCATTCAACTCCGAGTGGCGATCAACTGTGATGCGCTAGCGGTTTCGAGGAACGACGGTATGCCGTCCTCCAGTCGGATCTCCAGTTTCTCCCCCTTTCCCTGTGCGCTACGTCCTTTCTCTTTTGCTCGGCGCGTTCCTTGCGTCCTGCAGTCCCGGCCCCTCCACCGACGACGCACCAGAAGACAAGCGGCTGCGTCCAGACACCCTGTCCTACTACTCAGACGGGGCCCCCAAGAACGTTGCCGTGCAGCAAGGAGATTCTGTCGTTGAGCGACGCACCTATCGACGCACGGGCACCCTTCTCCGGGTCACTTCGGCAGGGTCCACCCAAACCTACTTCGACCTCTACGACCCCGATTCCGCCGCTGTACTCCAGGATTACCTGCAAGGACACTGGCGCAATCTGTCGGCGGACACCTCTCGGGACCGGTCGAGTGCCTTCTACATTTTCGATGCCGATCGTCTTACTTTTGAGACGTCCTCTCGAATGCCTCTCGAAACCCTCAGCGTGGAGTATAAAGATGACCGTACTCTCGCCACAGACGAGGGGATGTCCGTCCACCCCGAGATCGTCTCCTTCGACACCGTCCGGATTACGGGCTACACCCTCGTCCGCCGCCCCCTCCCCGACTCCCTCTGAGCAGAAGAACGCATTCCGAAGCTATTTGATGGATGTGTCACCGACATGACCGTAGCGACTGACGAACCCTGCGAGTAAACACAGGGGTGAAGTGCAAAATGGTCCTCAAATGAAGCTGGCACACGGGGTTGCCTGGCTCACGAGTGAGCCTTTAATGGGACTAAGGGAGGAGCTCTCAGATGTCCAATGCAGACGCCATTGTGCGCTGGGAGTGCAGCCATCTCGAAGGCCCCGACCGAGTATACCGTGGGCTGTCGAATGCACGAGATCCACGATGTCGCAGGTAACAGGACGTCCGCCCAACGGCTTCTCAAAACCGGATCCGGACACGAACGGGCGTTGGGACCCGAGCCCCATTCTGGGAGTCTCCTCCAATAACTGCGGGCGTGAGGGCCCCGCGTAGCTGGTGGGTGAGCACCGCCACACCAACCCCAACCCCCATCCCTAAAACCACGTCACTCGGGTAATGCACCCCGATATGCAGACGACTCAGCGCCACAGCAACCGCCCAGGCGACGCCGGGTCCCACCACGTACCACTCTGGATGGGAAAGGCTCCACGAGGTCGCGAGGGCGGCCGCGAGTGCAGCGTGGCCCGACGGAAACGAAGTGTACGCATCGCCCCCCTGCGATTCCCCGTAGTGGGATGAGCGGGAGGTGAGGGCGCGGGTTACATACGGGCGGGGTCGCCCCACCGCCCGCTTGAGGCCAAAAACGAGCCCGTACGTCGTACCCTGTGCGAGCCCGAGGCGATACGCATCAGTGTAGTCCGGATCGTCCCGGAATAGGAAGGCCCCAGCCCATGCAAGGGGCACGGCACCGTAAAAGATGGGGCGCGCCGTGGCGTGAGCAACCTGCATGGGGCGGGTGAGAACGGGACGGGTCGTACAGTAGATGGTCCCGAGTCCTCGCGTATCAAGGGTGGCCGTTCGTCGAGACTCGTCCTGGCAGAATGGGACAGACTCCGTCACGGATTGGCTGTGCCCGACACGTCCCCCCCCGAGCAAGAGAACGATCACAAGACCAGCAACGCTGGTTCGCCCCAAGGACCAAAGGAAAGGGTCTCCCACTCGACGAACGGCGACGGGAGCGAATAAGACGAAGAGTCCTCGACTGATGATGTGAACGAAGCCCGCAATTGTCTGGTGTGGAGCCTGCATTCAATCGAAGGAAGATAGCCGATAGGACGCACTGCGCGCTCTCAGCTTACAGGTACGCGAAGCAAACGATACGGCACCTCGGGGACCCCGTACGTCCGACGGCGTGTAGTTTCATTCACGGCTCCGCTCTCGTCCTCAGGGTAGACGCTCAAGATTCGGCCGCCGCTTCCTCCTCCGTCTCTTCCTCTTCTTCCGTAGCGTCAGCCTTCTCGTCGGCCTCTGAAACCATACCGAGCTCCTTCCGAATTTCCATCTTGATCTCCTGCCGCTCGTCCGGATGCTCATCGAGCCATTCCTTGGTGGCCTCACGTCCCTGCGCAATGGTATCGTCGCCGTACGAGTACCACGATCCCCGCTTCTCCAGAATTTCGTGCTCGGTGCCGAGGTCAATGAGCTCCCCAAGCGAAGAAATGCCCTCACCGTAGATGATGTCAAACTCCGCCTCTTTGAACGGGGGGGCAACCTTGTTCTTCTTGACCTTGACCCGAGTCCGGTTGCCCACCACGTCCTTCCCGTCCTTCACGGCACCGATGCGGCGGATGTCGAGACGCACCGACGAATAGAACTTGAGCGCCCGCCCACCGGATGTCGTCTCCGGATTGCCAAACATCACCCCAATCTTCATTCGGATCTGATTGATAAAGATCAATGCCGTCTTCGTCCGGTTGATGGTGCCCGCCAGCTTACGAAGGGCCTGGCTCATCAGTCGCGCCTGAAGGCCAACGTGGGTGTCACCCATGTCCCCTTCGAGCTCGGCCTGCGGCACGAGAGCCGACACCGAGTCAATGGCAATTACGTCGAGCGCCCCACTGCGCACGAGTGTATCCGTGATGTTGAGGGCCTGCTCACCGGTGTCGGGCTGGGAAATGAGAAGCTCGTCAATGTCGACCCCCAACTGCTCGGCGTAATTCGGGTCAAACGCGTGCTCCGCGTCGACGAAGGCACAAGTTCCCCCAAGCTTCTGAGCCTCAGCCACGATGTGGGTTGCCAGTGTGGTTTTCCCCGACGACTCGGGGCCGAAAATTTCAGTAATACGGCCTCGGGGAACGCCTCCAACTCCCAGCGCGGAATCGAGCGTAAGCGACCCAGTCGGGATCGCCTCCACGTCCCGGTTCGGGTCATCGCTCAGCCGCATGATCGATCCCTCTCCGTGCTCACGCTCAATCTGCTTGACGGCGAGATCAAGGGCCTTCTCTTTTGCTTCTCCATCCTCGTTTGCCATATCGAAGTTGAGATACTCAATGGAAAAGTGCACGGATCTCCAAACCCGTCCTCCGGCAAAAGTTGGATGCCCTAGACACAATGTCCCCTACAATCCTAACGTGCCTCCACACAAGGCATCGAGCACATTGTGACAGATGCACATACTTCGAACATATTATCTCCTGACCAAAAAATCAATGAGGCAACCCCCTCACCGGTGTACCCGGCTCTACTGCGAAACGACAGTCAGTGAGTCCCCGGAAGCAGAAGTATGATTTTGGGGTTTCCCAACGAAGAGAAGAGGCCCCCAAGACCTGATTCAGGAAGGTTTTCTCTCAATATCTCCTCTCACGCTACGAGAAATTGCTCTTCAGTATACAACCCTTCAAACACCGATGCGGATCGGACGATCCAAAGACCACAACAAGTTACGACTTTCGCCGACAGGTGTGGGGGTGAGTGAGGGATTTTCCAAATCATCTTGTTTGTTCACTCCACGAGCTTATTGTACTCAGACGAGTGCCCGGGATCGACCTGGGTGAGGAGATTATAGGCCCGGTTGCTTTGCTCACCGTCCGCAAACATCGCAGAGAGCTCCTGATATTTAGACGCGAAAAAGAGATCGAGAGGATACGAGTTCGACAGGCTGCGACGAAATTTTTGGAGAGACTCTAGAACCCCAAGCACTTCCGACCGCGCCCTCTCAGGGTTCTTCACAAACCGATCGAGCCCCTTCCGGTGGTACCGGTAGGAAGCCCTGCGGAGCGGTTGATGGCGCTGCTGAAGGATGTCGTCGATCAGATCTCGTCGGTTCCGGTCGCTGCTGGTCGTAGACCATCCAGGGTCACCGGTTCCTTTCGCTTCATTGGCAATGCGGCGAGCCGACTCGAAGTGTACGGTCCCCCCTAGTTCACTGAAGGTATCGTAGTCGTATCCCAGAATGAGGTTCGCGTAGAAGTCGAGGACGGACGTGAGTGCGTTGTAGCGATCAGGGTCGTATCGCAACGAGCTGCCACGACTATACTCAAATTCCCATTTCTGATCGTTAATCCGTACCACTTCGGTGGACTGGGAGGTGCCGTGAATGGGCCGGCGAGTCGTGACGACCAACTGAGTCCGAAATTCTGTCGTGCCGGTAGCCTCCTGAAAGACAATCCGCATCGAACACGCGATTCGCTCAGAGGACAGGAACCGATCCTCTGTCCAGTTCCGCTCGTTCATGTACTCTTCGATTTGCCTCTGCAGATCGTTGAGAAACGAAAACTCCGATCCACTCAGCTGCGATCGGTCGAGCTGCACGTCACAGGCCAACTCTTGTCCCAGGGCAGATTGCATAGTCGCCCCTCCCCCGAGCAAACAAAGAACGAGCCCGATGCCGCAGAGCGAGGTCCGCCCGCAGAGAAATTTCAGCACTACGCTAGCGTGTCATTCAAAAGGCGGTTTGGGCGTTGCTACCTAGCAGGCGTCGATCAAGTTTCTGAGCGGTACGGTGTTCTCTGCCCCCGACAAATAAAAGGGCCCTCGTGAGTCCGCAGTGGTGTACGCCTCTACCTTATGGCGGCCGGCAAGTGGGCAGAAAAGGATGCCGAATGTCCGGAGACGACCACAAAAGCCCTGCACCCGTTCTCGCTCGGAATCTGCCCGGTCCATGAACTGACTTCTCCAGTCGAGAATTATTTGAAATAAACCTAACTGAAACTTACATATTCAAACCAGCCTCTCAAACTCCAAGTCCTTATTTGAGGGCTGTTCCATATCCTTGGTCTGTGTCGATTCTTCGCTGAAACTGTGGCTTCGTCCCTCCTTGCCCTCATCCTCACGGCGGGAATGCTCGGCGCTCCGGCCCACGCCCAGTCTTCCTACGACCTTTTTGGAAGCGCCCGTGCCGACGCGTTGGGCAACAGCACCACTGCACTTATATCTGCCTCGGGAGTCCACGCCAATCCAGCCGCCCGCGCAGACCTCAGCAATATTGAAGCTACATTCTACGCCCGAGAGGGGTATCGGCTTCCGGCCCTCAGATACGGTGCCACTCACGTCGGCGTCCCGTTCGAGTGGGGTACGCTGTCGAGCGGCGCCAGCACGTTCGGCTTTGAGGACTACCGGGAAGTACACCTGAGCGGCGGCTTTGCACGCAGCCTTCAACTGGGCACAACCCGCTTTTTCCACTTCGGACTGACCACACGCTACCACCACACGGCGATTGACGGATTTGGGAGCGCCGGGGCCTTCGGACTGAACATGGGGGTTATTTTGACGCTTCTTCGCTCTCTACAACTGGGAGCCCACGCCACAAATGTAAACGGCGGGTCTTTGGTCGAAGACGAACCGATTCCACGAACCCTTTCTGTGGGCATTAACTACCAAGCATTGAGCGAACTCCGGGTGCTAGTGGACCTGTTCAAAGATGTCCGTTTCCCCGCAACTGTCCGTGGCGGAATTGAAGTGCGCCCCGTCTCCACGGTCATCCTCCGAACTGGCATTACGACGGCCCCAACTCGCTTCATGGGAGGCGTCGGGATTCACCTCGGGCCGCTCCGCGCCGATGTGGCCGCGGAGCAGCATCAGGAACTGGGGTGGTCCCCTACTGCCTCCCTCCGCGTACACTGGTAGCCTCGAACGAGCTCCCCACACGCCCCCTGCGGCTCATGCGACGTTTGCTGCTCCCTCTCGCTCTGCTCCTCGCGGGACCGGCGGCCGCTCAACCTGTGCCCGACACCGTCCGCCCTGGTTCCACTGACGTATACGACAGCGTCGAGCCTGTACTCGACGACCGGATCTCCGACGCGCAAGTCGGCGAGCAAACGGTTGAACGGCTCACGCGGCTCGCCGATAATCCCCTCAGCCTGAATCGCGTAGCGCTCTCTGAACTGAGTTCGATTCCCATTCTTTCTTCGAGTCTTGCCCAGCGAATCGTTCAGCATCGTCGCGAGCAGGGACCCTTCTCTGACATCACGGCCCTTACCGCCGTCAAGGGCCTAGACAGTGGTCAACTGCGCGCCCTACGGCCCTACCTCACGGTCTCCTCGTCAGACCATCGGGATTCATCTACCCCCTATCCGTCGCCGCCCTCACTAAACACAATGCTGGCGAACCTCGATCTCGAAGTCATCCAGCGGATAACAAGAGACCTGGACCTCGGTCGAGGGTACCAGAAGGACACCTCTCGGACCACGTTCCAGGGTTCCCCCGAACGCCTCACTACCCGCGTCCGTCTCGACTACAAGCGTCGGTTCCAACTGGCCCTCACGTTGGACAAGGATCCCGGCGAGCCTCTGACCTGGGATCCTGAACGGGACACGTACGGATTCGACCACGTGGCCGGCAACGCCGCCCTCCACGACTGGGGCCGTCTCGAAACGCTGATCCTAGGCGACTTTACGGCACAGTATGGTCAGGGAGTAGCCCTCTGGCAAGGCCTAACCCTCGGCAAAGGACGGAATCCCGTCGCTCCACTCGTGCGAAACGGGCGGGGCCTTGTGCCCTTCCAGTCCACGACGGAGAATCGATTCTTTCGGGGCGTAGCGGCCACGGTCGCCGTTACCCCGACCCTTTCGGTCTCGGGCTTCGTGTCGCGCCGGCACCGCGACGCCACGATCGATTCGTCGGCCAGCTCCCCTTCTACGTCGCAGGCCCCCCTGCCAGCCCGGACGCTCTCTACCGGGGGGCAGCACCGAACGCCAAGTGAGATTCGCCGGAAGGGGACGTTCGGCAAGACCACTGTGGGCGGTGCTGTCGAGTATCGCACCGGTCCCCTCCACGTGGGAGCCACCGGCCATCAGAGCTGGTTCGACCGCCCGCTCCGCCCCCCGCCTGACCGGCCCGACGAGCGGTTCGCCGCATCCGGAACACAGACGAGCATGGTCAGCGCATTCGGAAACGCCTTCTACGACCCGTACACGCTCTTCGGCGAGGTGGCCCGGGCCCCCTCCGGTACCTATGGCGGCGTCATAGGCGCGTCCCTCGATCACAATGCTGGGATCCAGGCGGTTCTTCTCGGACGCCGGTTCCCTCGCGCTTTCTACGGGCTCTACAACTCGGCCATCGGCGAGAGCGGATCCACTCAGAATGAAGTGGGTGTCTACACTGGGCTTCGACTACGTGTGGCCGAGAAATGGCGCATCGCCGCCTACATTGATCAGTACCAGTTCCCGTGGCTTCGATTCAACGTACCACGCCCCAGTGGTGGCCTCGACACCCGTCTGGTCGTCGAGTACGACCCTCGGCCCTGGCTCTCCTCGTACGTTCAACTACGTGCCGAGCGCGAAGAAGCCAGCACCGATCGCCCTGGGCCTCAAGGCCGCCTCCTCGGTGCCCTTCAATCCGAGCACCGGCAGTCAGCACGGTGGCACACCGAGTATGGCTTCAGCGATGCCTTCACCGCCCGCACACGCGTTCAGCTCTCGCGGTATTCTGCCGGCGACGTACCTCCTTCTTACGGTCTCTTTCTGTCACAGGGCTTTCGACTCCAGTTGCTTGAATCTCTGCGCGTAGACGCTCGGATCGCGTTTTTCGACACGGAGGGATTCGAAAGTCGGATCTACGCTTACGAACACGATCTGCTCTACAGCTTTTCAGTGCCCGTGCTGTTTGATCGGGGCCGCCGATCCTACGTTCTTGCCCAGTACGAGCCGTCCTCAAGTCTCACCATCGAGGCCAAGTACGGCGTGACCTGGTACCCCTACCGACAAACGATCGGCTCTGGACTAAACGAAAAATCGGGAAACCGGTCTCGGGAACTCCGCCTCCAGCTTCGCTGGCAGTACTGAAAAGCTGCTCCGATTCCCGAGCCGCCCCCATTCCTACTTGCCCCATTCCTACTTGAAAGCTTCACTTGCCCGCTGATCTCATTGGTGAAATTGCCGTTCCAGCACGATTTTCGAACAAACGGACCATGCCTTCACACCGATTAAGGATGTGCCCGGAGCGTAGCGCAGCGCCGCAAGGGCAGGCCTGAAACATCTGATTTCGGGCGACTAGCGTTCTTTCTTCCTAACTCATAAGTTGTGCTTTCCGAAAGTGGTAGGAGAGGAGCCACCTCTCCGGTGCTCCCTCTTTGATAAACGCTTTAGGTTTCCGATCACGCCTACTAAGATCCTATGAGCTCACCGGAAAATCCTCGCATTCTCGCTGTCGAAGACAACTCCGAAACACAACTCCTGCTTGAGCACCTGTTGAAGGCGTCATTCGAGGTGACTGTCGTTGCTGGCGTTGAGGATGCCCTTGCAGCAGTCGAGGACCAGTCCTTCGACGCCCTGCTTCTGGATATTAATCTCAGCGAGCAGCGCACGGGGACAGACCTCTTGCACCTGCTTCGGGAGCGAGACGACATGGCCGACGACGTACCGGCCATTGCGCTCACCGCCTACGCCATGCCCGGCGACCGTGAGGACTTTCTCGAAGCTGGCTTTGACCAATATGTAAGTAAGCCCTTCACGCGCGACGACCTGACAGACGCTATCCAGACCAGTTTGTAGCAAAACAGGATCAGACGAGTTTGTGGGCACCTTCCCGAACGCAAAAAGAAAAGGCTCGGAGCCGAATAGCCCCAAGCCTTCAGGCACATAAAAGTGTCAATTTGCGGAGGCAGGCACTAATTCATGCAAGTGGCCTTGAGGGTTTCACGTCGATCATCGAGGATGCTTTGCCACTCGCCCTCCGCAACAGGCTCCTCTCCCTTGTAGTATTCCCACTCCTCCACGTTTTCATCCGAAACGATGACGGCGTTGTCCATATGGGCCACCCGCTTCAAAACCGGAGAGGTTCCCATTTGGTGGACGAAGGTGATGGTGCACTCGCCGGTCGCCGACTTTTCTTTTACCGAAAGCCAGTTGTCTCCACAGACTTGACAACTGTAAAATCGAGATTCCTGCTCTTCTCCGAGGAGATTTTCGACCTCTTCCTCTTCATCTTCGAACACAACTTGCATGGGCCGCAGGCTTTCGCACCCGCACGTCTTGCACGTCAGTTTTTCCTTTTCCATAGGGTGAGTGACGCTAGTGGTTCGAATTAGTATGGAAAATCCTTAACGCTAGGTGGGGCGAAAGGTTCGACCCCAGTCCGCATCTGCAAACGTCAATCCCTCCGTCACTCCGACCGCCGCGGAGACTTCACGACTCTTTTTCGGATCCGGTTACCCCAACGGCCCGGACTACTACTCAGCGATAAATTTCATCCACCTTGCCCGCCTGGGGCTTGTAGGAAACGCCCAGTCGAAGGTCCACATCGAAGGCGTAAAACAATCTCACCTCCAGGCTGAGCCCTCCACCGACAGACGATCGCGTTCGGCGCCAAGCTCCTTCCTCAACGACCCCCAATGCCTCGCCGAACCCGTATATTGAGAGGGCTTTCGCATACAAGGGCAGAAGCGTGAGACCATCGTCAATATACCACAGGGGCTGAGTCACTTCGGCCTCAAGCTGCAGATAGGTATTCTTCGGCAACCCGGTCGTGTCGTACCCACGGGGAACAAACGTCTGGGTACTCACAAACGCGTCCCGGTTTCGTATTAGCCCTCGTGCCCCGAGGCGGATCCCCGTGTTTGCGGAGCGCAACACCGGCAGGTACACGTCGAGTCGAGGAATCACGTACCGGCTCCCAGGGCCGCGCTCGGTCCAGGCGTCGACTTCACCCTGAGCGCCCACGACGAGACCGGTGTTGGGCACAATGTCCCGCGGGTTCTGCTGGAGACGGTACCCGAGGACTGCACTTGGGGACAGAGTGACCCGTGCGGAGTACGGCGTAGGCTGGGCCAAGGGCCCACCAAATCCCCGGATTTGCCGGAACTCCGAGTCGAGATTCAGACGAAGCAGGGATTGATACACATTGGATTCAAGGGTAACCGGGAGCTGTAGGCCCAAGCCCGCCCCCCGCTCCTCTATCCCAACTGGTTGGGGACTTCCCTCTATGCGTCCACAGCATAAAGCCCGATCGAACAGGGAGACCGACGGCCGGAGGAGATGCCTGCCGGTCTGCACCTGTGCCTCCCCCCAGAGTCGTCCGCTTTGCACGTACGCCGTGCCCCGGTACGCCCACCGCTGGAGCGGATCGCTGCCCTGCACACCGAGCCCCACACCCAAGCCAAGAGGCCCTCGGCCCGGATCTTCCAGATACGGAAGGGGCTCCTCGTCACCCTCGCCGTGGAGAGTCGGATACACCATCCGGGGGGCAAGGTGCCGCCAGGCCTCGTACGAGCGATCCTTTGAGGATTCTGTAAGCGAGGGGACATCGTGGGCATTTGTCGCCTCGTCCGGTACCCAGGACCCACGTTGCACCAGCGAGTCGGAAACGACAAGCGCTGAATCAGGACGAAAAGGTACCCGCACGAGGTCGTGTCGCTCGTGCTGGTAGTTGACGAACGCGAGGGTGGACCGGTCGGGCGAAAGCGCCGGTTCAAGGGCCCCAAAGCGCACGTTCGCTAGCCGGAGCACTTGCTTTGCAGTGGTGTCGTAGGCAAACACGTTTGGGGTACCGCTGAGATCGGCGGCAAAGAGGAGATACCGTCCTTTCGGGCCCCAACTAACATCATAGATGATCGTGCCTTTCAGCCCAAGCCACGGCGTCAATTCCGCAGAGGTAGACACGGGTTCCTGCACACGATACAGGCGCTGGTTCCCATCCTCGTTCACAAGAACAGCAACGGTCGAGTCATCGGGAGCGGGTGCGATCTGCCGAATACTACGAGACGCCGGGGACGTGAGCGACTGCGTATTCCCTCCATCCCCAACCACGACCCATCGCGTAAACGGACCGTCATTTCTGATGGCGTGCACCGTCTCCTGCTGCCCTACTGCCGGAGCCAAAGCACGCCCCCCATCGGTTAGACGGATCGCCCGTCCGTCCTCAAGATCGACCCGCTCGACTTCGGCAATCTCCTGCCGGGGCACTAGTGCATCCTGCACATACCGAGACGCATAAAGCGCCGTCGTGTCGGGGCCGAGACTATACGTCCGATCTTCCGTCAACTCCTGAACGCGAAGGACGGACCGCTCTCCCGTAGACGCGTCAATATGGTAAAAACCGGGTCGCACGTCGTAGCCGTGTACGTAGGCCACCAGCGTCTCATCGTCGAGCCAGTACGGCCGCCGATGATTGAGCCCCGCCTCCCCCGAAATGAGTGTTGGATCCGTGAAGGGCGCCCGGCCGGCCAACTCGTCTTGGTAGGTTGCCCGCAGCGTGGACTGAATCTCGTTTCCGAGTTCGTACGGCATCTGACCCGTACTTAGTCCCAGCCACACCCCGTGGCCAAGCACCGGCAGCCGGTTGTGCCACTGGACCGTCGAGCGAAAAAAATCAGTCTGAACCGAATCGTCCCGCTCAGCCAAATATTCGAAGGCGTGGGCCCCTCCGACGTAAAATCGATTGAAGGGCTGAGTGTACACTGGGTCCTCCAGCATTTGCGTGAGGCTCCACGGATCGTCCGACAGCACTGCTGCCTTCATTTTCATCTGAAAGAGCGGCGCATTTAGGCGCCCAGCACCGGACTCGATTTGACTCTCCCGGTACACCGCCGCTCCCTCGACGAGGCCACTTGGCGCCAGCAGATTGCCGCTCCGGGCGATGTCAGGGGCAAAGATCCGCAAGAGACTTCCTACCCCCACTCCCCCATCGACCTCTGCGTGAGCGGCGTGCACGAGTTCATGGGGCGCCACCAGCGCCGGCCAGGTGGAAGCCCGCGCCACGAGGGCATCCGACTTGATACTCGGCGCCTCAATTTCCTGCCGAAATGGACGTGGATGGACAAAGCCGTTGGACCGGTCGTTGAAATTGTTGATCACCACCGGCATGTGCAGATCCTGCCCTCCCATTCCAACTAGCGAATCGGTCTCGGCCGAGCTTTCCTCTAAGGCCACAGCCGTGCGGCGTGCCATCCCCTCCGCCCCCGTCTGGTAGATGAGGTCGAAGTGCTCAGTCAAAAGAGTCCGATATCGAACAGAATCCGGACGATACTGCACCTGGTAGGCGCTCGACCCGAGGCGACTCACGTTCTGAGCCTTGCTCACCTCGCCTGGCGATCCAAGGATCAGGAGGCAAAGTACGACCACGATCCCTCTCGGCGCATAAATGAAGCGCATGGGGTTGACGAAAATCTTGATGGGCCGATAGTACAGTACGTTGAGTCGAAAAGGGCCAAGGGGCCTGCACCCGTGGCCCCTCCGATTCGCCAAAACTCGTTGACGAGATCGTCCGGTAACACGCTTTTACCTTCCCTGTATCCAAGGGGGGCCACCAACGCCCCTCATCGTCGAACTCGTCTTCGGCCGATGACTCCCCTTTACCGTTTCGGAATCCCCCGATCAAAAAACTTCGGGGACTGGGTCCTCTTCACAGAGGTACCCGTCTCGCCCATTCGAACCACGCGAGATGAGAAAGGGGCAACATTTGATCGCCCATCTCTACAATAATTGCAAATTCAGTACGCTCGACTTCCACTGGCGTGCGTTACAACGGGACTTTGACGACTGAACGCCTCTTTGGGAACAGGTGTTTTTCACCGCCACAACTGCCGACAACCTGGATGAGTTCTTTCGGAAGCGTGTGGCCAAACTGAAGCGGTAAACTGCCACGGGTGTCACTACCCTCTCGCCCGACGGGCGAACGCAAGACGAACAGCTACTGCTCAAGCGCGAAGTCGTGGAGTTGCTCTACAGCCGCCGGACGGCCTTCTGAAGCCGAACGCTCACTGTGTAACTGCGCATGGCTAACATTTACATCCCTAACTACGCCCCCTGAGATCCACCCAACAAGCCTTCCCTGACGAGCACCTTCAAGCACACATTTTCCCGGTGCGTACTCCCTTGGCCGTTGGTCCTGATCATCCCTTCCCTTTCCTCTCGACCCTCAATCTCTCGCTTGCGGTGCCTCTTCACGACGCGAAGCACGACGTTTGGCAGTCAAGGTACGATACGATCAAAACCCATGAGTATTTTCTGTTTAGTCCTGTTACCACGTATGACTGGACAAATCATTCCCCACAATCTCGATGACTTATTTCGTGGGATGCAGATTAAGAGTGGCGGCGCGTTTCGGGTAATCCCCAATGCCGACGGGCGGGGGAAGAAATAGACGACCTGGAGATGATCACCGAAGAGATCCGTGAGCGGCGCTTCGCCTCGCCTATGCCAATTATGCAGGCTCGATGCGCACGTTGCCGTTGCCCACGATCCATCTGGGCTGTTTCTTTCCTACCGGATAAGATCTCAGATCAGGCACACTAGTGTGCTAGGTCGGGGATGGACCGGAGTCGAAAAAAAGAGGACGCTGCCCATCGAAAAAGCTTGAAAGGAGCACGATGATCTTCGGCATTCGGTATTATTTGACGGGAGGTCGACTCCGACATGCGTTGCGGACATCGACCAGGCGAGGCATCCATGCTCAACCTGGGAACCGCCCCCCTCATCTCTTCCCCCACGACGGGGATCTCAGAGTCTTCGTCCGTAGGAGCAAAACGGCCGACTACCGAAACATCATTACCGCCTTCGCGAGTCGGAAATCCTCGTGCATCGCCCATACGAGGCGCTCTGGAGAGCGCCCAGTCTCTCGTCGAAGAGGACGGGGCCGGTCCGTAGGTGCTATCAAGAAGACTTCCTACCGCACGTCAAAGAACCTCCCAGTCGTTTCAGTCCTCGTAGATGCTGGCGGCCTGAGCAACCAAATGATCGTTTTAGTGAAGGGGACGACCCGGATCGACGACACAAATGACATTGAGTGGACGTGTATACCGGAAGAATCCTGAATCCACATGGGGTAGGGCCTTGTCGACCTGAAGACACACGCAAAACTGACACAGGTTACTCATCAAACGCAGAACGAGCCACGAGCCTACTTAAATATGCAACAGGGAACTAAATTCAGAGACCGCGCACCAGCATACAGACCTGATCCTGTTCATTTACAAACATGTCAAAGACGACGTCACGCATTTTTCCCCTACCTTGCGGGCTACGCTCCGGAACAGCACTATCGGGATTTATTAGTGGGAAATGCAACTGCAGTTCAAGGTCTCATTCACCGAGGGATTGCCCCTAGTAACTGGTAGGACGAAACGGATTTCCATAAAAATAGACCAAAGCAGTGACGAAATATCATATCAGACTTACTTCGTGATCCGAACGTCGAAGATAAAATCGCTTTAGTCGTTCTGGGCCACCACCGACTCCAAGCGGGCCTGGAAAAGTGCATCGGAAACATTCACGTGGCCCACATTCTCGGACGATTTTTATAACACAGCCCCGTATCTTTTTCATCGTAGACAGGGCCAACAAGATCTACATGGCAGTGCCGACTGAATGAGTAGCAACCTGAAAAACCGCGTAGAAGCCATCGTCGGAGTCAAAAACTCTCGCCATAGAGACCGCCTCGGTGACCTGCTAAACCAATCCTGCGCCAATCAATGCAACGGCCTGGATACTTCACACAGATTATCACTATTTGAAACCAACTCCACCGGCCGCCCGGAACTGGTCCTGCAGGAGCAACTGCTGGCTCAGTTCCCGTAGCGAACGGGGCAGCTCTCTGGTTCGCCTCAGTGCATCTTCACGCTTTTGCTCTTAAGTCTAAAAAGGCCGACTCATGCATGACACGCTCGAAGTTCGTTGGTTCGTAGACGGTACTCCTCCTAACGAGGTGATAGACTGGATTCAGTCTTTGGGTGCGGAAGCCGAATCAGCGCGAACCGATCTGTATCTCGTGTCTGATGACCCAGCCATGAACGTGAAGTTACGAGAGGGAAGGGTTCAGACAAAACACCGAATTGGGGATCGGACGCCGATCTCTTTCACTCAGGACGTCGAAGGTGTTCAAGAGCGCTGGGTGAAGTGGAGTTTCCCGACCATTGAGCAACACCACGACCTTTTCGAGAAGGATCCGACCGGTCTTTGGGTCCCTGTTCACAAGGAGCGCCTTCGCCTCGCGATCTCACCCGAGGAGCAGTCATCTCTCTTTTCACAAATGATTGAACCTGACCCTGCCGAAGCGAAAATTGAGCTCACACAGGTTCGTTCTCGGAATCGGAGAGGATGGACCATGTGCATGGAAGCAGAGGGTTCTGCGGAAGCATTACCGGGGACCTTACAGCAAACGGGTAATCACTTGTTTGGGAAAGGGCAGCCGCCTATTCTCTCAACCAACCACTCCTTTGGCTATGCCCGATGGATACAATCGCTACAATCCGACACAGGATCTACTGTCTCAAGGAGCGGTGGGTGATATTCTTCGTGGGACAAGAACTAACACACCCATATGGGAAAACGGCTCAAAAGCAAGCAAGTGGGAAATACAAAAAACCCGCCCCCGATACGGGAACGGGTTCCTAACGGTAGCGGTGGGGGAGGGATTTGAACCCCCGGGACCCATACAGGCCCTCCGGTTTTCGAGACCGGTGCATTCAGCCAGGCTCTGCCACCCCACCGTCTAGAGAACGAATGTGTTACGCACAGTACTACACAGGGTACGGGCCTCCTAGGGTGTAATACACTCTCGAAGAACAGAACAAACTCCCACCAAGCAGTCCACCTCACACACAAAAAATGACGACTAATCTATTCTCTTGCCAGTCTGAAAGAAAGGTACAGAGGATGCATTTTAGAGATGGGAAGTCTTCGAGCGCACAGATGGTTCCACTTTCGCAAGACAGATCAAAACCCCGCCAGCGATACCAGGACCTAACGGTGAGGAGAGATTCGAATCTGCGGGGTTGAAACGTGCTTTTCAAGTCTACATCAGGATGAGTATATTTTCAACCCGAACGGGATAACCCAGTCTACAAATGCGAATCAGAAGTTGTGAATCACCGATTTGACCCTGGATCCCTGGAGAGGATTCTCTTTTCGGACAGTATCATCTAATAATGCCTGGGTCAAAATTCTGCTCAACTCCTGGCTCACATCGCAAAGGATACTGGAGGGAAACGAACTACTGGGACTCGTAGGTGAGTCTCGTTATCTTCTCTACGAGTTTTCGCTTTTTAGATTCAAAACCCTCTCTCACTGTCTGGCCAGAGATCTCAACAATCTGACCATCTTCCTGCATACGGGCAAATGCAAGCTGGTCCGAAAAAGTCTTCATGGCAGCTTGATTTGTCCGAAGTGAAGTACCCTTGTTTCTCAGAACAGAACCCACCCATGGGTCAGTGGCGTCAACATACATCATTCGAATATCTTCCTGTCCTTCCCCGGGTCTGTATACAAATCGAAGCGCCTCAATAGATTCTTCGAATCCTCGGTTCTCAATCTTGAACTTGTAATCGATGAACACTCGATTTGCGCTACCAAGCCCAATTCCGGCATCGTTGATAAGCTTATCTCGAAGCTCCGACAAGGTTAAATCTTCGGAATCTTGGGGGGAACGTTTCACCGTAACACTATCTTTCCGATCAAGGATCTGAACCAGGGTATCAAGTAGTGCACGTGTGGGACCATCGCTCTGTATAGGAGTGGTCAACTGAGTGGTCTGCAGCCAACGCTGTGCCTGTACATCAGGAGAGGAAAAAAACAATAACCCAATGATGCAGAAAAAAGTAAACGAATATTTGGAGAGTGACATAAAGCAAGTTTGTTTAGTAATCAAAGTAATCGCAGGTACTTCCCTCAAGAAAGGATAAAGCTGTAAGAGAGGCTTGCCTCATTCAAATCAATGGGAATTTCTTCACCCTTGTGGTTAATACGGACTACTTCCTGTAGCTGGATGATGAGACGATCTTTGGCCCGTGCGTCTTTCTTACGGAGACCACGTATCAATTCTCCCCTCAGTGTCGAGTTATCGCCAAGCTCAAATGTGCCAATTTCCTCACTTGCTTTCAGACCTTTTCGGATAGATACTTTGGCCCGCTTCACGCGGTAATTCGCGTCTTGGGGATAACTCGTAGCAAACTCGCGATCCCCCTCTACTTCAAATTTCAAAACGGGACGAGCCTTAGGCAGATTATCCCCATTGGCAACCTGCTCGCCCTGTGCATCTCTCACCTTGAGTTGCGGACGAGGAGGATCGATTACATCAAACTGTTGCTCCCCCAAGTAGACAGGCTCCCCATCTTCTTTTGGAAGGTATGCGCGAACACTGACTTTGTCGGAGGAGGGGCTAACTGTAAGCTGCCGGCCGTTGACGGCCCCTCCTGAAGAGGACTCAAGTCGAAGAGGGCGATTTTCCAAACCCGGAACGTCTATACGTATTTGATTCCTTGTTTTTCTGTAGAGCGAATTAGTGGAAACACTTTTGGGCACAAGTTCTGGGCGACGAACCGTAAAGGTTCCGTTAAGGGTCTGTGAGGCAGTCCCTTCAAGTTGATCGTACTCCATGGTAACAGAGTACTCAATCTCTTTTGTATCCTCGCCCTCGTTCAAAAGATCGGCCGTGGCAACTTGGATATCCTCATTTCCCTGGACCGTGACCCGATCATCCTCAGTTTGCAGCGTAATCTCTCCACCCTTTGCAAGCTGAGCCGCTTTCAGGTACGCATTTGCTGTATACTCTTGTCCGAGAACGATCGTCTCCTCGCCCCCAACCAAGATCGGCTTTACTTTTTCAGCCGCGACGCTCTTCTCCTTCAGATCGAATGTGCTGAACGAATACAAAAGGATCGGAAGGTACAGGGCGAGCATCACCTGATACCGAAGTTCCTTGATGTCCGTACCACCTGCCATAGCTAGCTAACCGTTTGGTTCGAATCAGTGACTCCGTTCGGTGTAACCTGCGGATCGTTAAACTGCCGGAACCGACTCAACATTTCGTCGAGATCATTCCGCATCTCTTCAACGGCGCTGCCTGCGCTCTCCATCTCAGCACCAAGAGAATTCATTCCCTTACCCAACCTTTCAGCGTCTTCGGCAAGGTCGCCAGTTGCCACCTCATCGAGCTTCGTCCTCATGTCTTGAACGGCTACTCGGGCCTGTTTCATCTCACCCACCATCTCGTGAATCTCTCCACCAAACTGTTTAATCTCTTTCCCCAACGCTCCCATCATCACGTTCAGGTCGTCGTTCACCTTCTTCTCAATCATCTCCCGCGCTGAGGCTCGAACAGGAGTTCCGGCCTCTACCGGCTCTGCAGAAACCGCCGTCCCCGAAGACGACTCTTCAGGGACCTCTCCTTTCTCAGGAGTGTCCATCATGAACGCCTGTCCCAGCTCAAGAGATCCCATGATGACGAATGCTGCAGCTTCCCCAACAAACCCAAGCTGCATAAAGAGCTCCCAGTTGGGATACTTCAGGATTTTGAAGAAAACCCCTAGGATCGCCAGGGCACCAAATATTCCAATGAAGAATCCTAACACTTTTGTTATGCGCTCAAGTATAGCTTTCTGTCTAGGTGTGGCCATGGCTTTCTATGTAATACTATAGTATGATTCGACACGAGAAGCGTGAATGAGTCCAGAGATGTTTAGAACAACCCTCCCCCTTCTTCATCTCCACCATCTTCCTCATTGCCATTGTTGTCAACGGGACCTTCCTCACCCTCTTGATTTGCAGGAATCTGCGGGGGATCCTGAGCCTGACCCTGTCCAGTCTCCGGTTGAGGGTCCTCATCGGCACCGGGCTGGGGTTGTGTCTGTGGCGGAGGACTCGGCTGCTGCTGAGGACCAGGGCTTTCCTGTTGGCCTTCGATCGAGCTAATGTCGGCAGCACACCGGAAGCCGATCCGAGCTGATGCTTGATCCTTCGGTTGGAAGTTTCGCACACCTACACCAATCTGGAAAGCATTCGACGACCAGGATCCTCCTCGGACAACATGACGCTTCTCCTCGGAGTCTCTATAAATTGGGTTCAGCCCCGAAAGTGCAGAGTAACTCGGCGTGTATGCATCTTGCACCCATTCAGCAACGTTTCCTGCCACGTCGTGCAGGCCCCACTTATTTGGAGGATACGATCCTACTGGAGCCGTAAAGGCATATCCGTCGGCTGCCTGCCCCTGCCGACCTGGATTGAAGTTAGCTAAGTATTTCCCTTGCGGATTGCGCGGCGAAAATCCAGCCCACGGATAGACTCCACCAACCCGGCCGGCGCGAGCGGCATACTCCCACTCAGCCTCCGTAGGGAGGCGCTTATTTTCCCACTTACAGTACTCTTTGGCGTCCTTCCACGTCACAGCAACAACAGGAAAGTCTGCTCGCTCCGAACCATAAAAGTAGGTTTCCCAGTTCGCTCGACTGGAGGATTCGCCCCAGGACGACGAGTCAGGCGTCCGTGCTTCGCTTCTATCCCCCGACAGGTCACTCAGGAAGTTACGATACTCCTCGTTTGTAACCTCAAAACGGTCGATGTAAAACGAGCTCACGGTGACCTTCTTCCGACCCGCATTCTGAATGTCGAGAGGGTCTTCGTCCGTAAGCCCCATGATAAAGGAGCCATCAGGAAGCCGGACCATTGTCCCATCGTTCGAAAGTGTGGGAGAACCACTGATGGGGACCTGCCCAGGATCATTGAAGGGAGCGTTCCCGCGCTCAACAATCAAAGGATCGGTCTTCTTGAGGGAATCCAAGGTGTAGGGGATATCAAACTTCTGGATGGCAACCTGCCCTCCGGAAACGGGATCCTCAAAGGGACTATCAATCTCGTTACTGGCAGAGCGTCGGTCAAACTCACCTTCTTGTGAAACTTCTCCTCGGGGACCCTCTCCCTCAACAGGGGTGGGCCCGGGACGGCGATCAATTCTATCAGGCTTGTAAGAGAGGCCAATGCTTGGCATGAAGCCAGACACCACTTCCAAGCCTTCCGCATTGGTTTGCGCAGTCACATCCTCGGTGACCCCAAACCGACCACTCATCTCAACATTGAGAGCCAGGTTCTCGATGAGATTGTATTCAATACCCGCCCCAACAGGAATGACTCCTCTCTCCCGACTGTCCGTCACGTAGTAACCGTACCCAGCAACAAGGTAGGGATTGACGGGCTCACTATCTCCAAGAAAATGAAATTGAGCCGCTCCCTCAACCGTGAAGAGATCCTGGAAAGTCGTCCCCAACCGAAAGCGCACGTAATCCGAAGTCGCAAATTGAACCCCGCCCGAAAATGCAGCATTGGTCCCAGCGACTGCGCTTTGACTTGACTCAGAGGCCACGTGGGCTCCGCCATTCACATAAAGGCGCTGCGAATAGCTATCTATCGTACCGAACGATAGACCAACCAGGAATAAGAGAGCGGAAAGACTTGTCAACAGTCTAACAATTCTCATTTCGAACTAGGATGTTGTGAGAAATGTCTAAGTTGGGGCAAACTGCCCTACTCTAGTTCATGTCAAAACGGTATCCAACATTCAGAAACGACACAAAGTCCGGTACGTCGTTATTCTGGAACCCTTTGTACCCATCAAGAAGATTGGTTGAGGCAATACGAGTGCCGATCCGAAAACTATCCAAGATTGTAACTCCGATTTTGAGTGACCCAGTTACTCTCGTCCCCAGCGGCTGGTAGCACTCGTCTCCACCAGAAGCACAACCTGGAATACCACTATAGGACGGAGAAATGATGAGATTCGGGCCGCCCCCAACGAACAGTCGAAGGAGTCCTTCGCTAATGTAGGGAAGCTCATAATCTGCGTAAAGATCAAGAGCCACCGCGTTGGATGTAAATCCGTTCCCGCGCGGCGATTCACCGGCGAGACGATTGTACACGAGATCGGCGCCTAAACCATACTGGTTAAATTCTCCGAGCCGGTGGTCCATTCCAACACGAGCAGAAAGATTTCCACTACCAGCAATGTACTTTACAGGATTATGGTTTGGGTTCGCGCTGAAATCTCCCTGGTAAATTGCCAACCCGACCCCAACTGATATTCCGTGAATGAACGAGCCCTCATCCTGGACCTGGCTCGGCACGCGTTCCTGCCTATCATCAGACGCTTGGGGCGACTGCCCTGCTGCTCCCTGGGCGAGAACTTGTCCTCCACCGAGGGTCCAAAGAAAGGAACCAATCAAAATCAATCTTGTCCAGAGCGATGAAGTGGTAACCATGAGCCCTGATGGTAATTACCTAGAATAGTCGAACGCGCTAGCGAAGCATCCGGGACGCAGAAATAAGCTAGGGACTAATGGGAAGAGTGACAAATTGACGTAGATTTTGGAGCCTTTCCTTGATCACAATCGTCTCCTAAAGATGACCCTCCCGATTTACTCCTCTTTCATTTAAGAGCCAGACACCGATAGGTTTCAAAGTTGGTCACAGGCGGGGCTGTGTCCCGAATGTGCCCTGGCCTACAATCTCAAACCCTTCATCCATTCCACCAGTCACGGTCAAGTGAGCGGTATTGGATTGCCTCAGAGACGTGTTCGGGACGAATCTGTGTGAAGCCTTCCAGATCTGAGACGGTGCGCGCAACTTTCAGGATGCGGGTGTGTCCCCGTGCGCTGAGCCCAAGGCGATCCGTGGCCGTCCGAAGAAGATTTGTAGCTGCCTCGTTAATGTCGCAGTATGTCTGGACTCCCTGTGCTCCCATCTGCGCATTGCAGTGCACATCCTGCTCGTCGAACCGCTCCTCTTGCCGCGACCGCGCCTGCACAATTCGTTTCCGAACAGTAGCAGAAGATTCTCCGCCCCGCTCGGCATTCATCTCCTCAAAATCCACAGGTGCCACCTCCACGTGCAGATCAATCCGGTCCATGAGGGGGCCGCTGATTTTTCCCAAGTACCGTTGGACCTGAGAGGGGGTACATACACATTCTCGTTTTGGATCGTTCAGATGCCCACATGGACACGGGTTCATAGAGGCAATAAGCATGAACCGTGCCGGGTACGTCACGGTCGACTGAGCCCGACTGATCGTAATCTGCCCCTCTTCCATGGGCTGCCGTAACACCTCCAAGACCCGACGTTGGAACTCCGGAAGCTCGTCGAGAAAGAGAACCCCATTGTGGGCGAGGGAAATTTCTCCGGGAGACGGATGGGCCCCTCCCCCACACAGTCCAGCATCCGAGATGGTGTGGTGGGGCGCCCGAAACGGACGAGTGGCCAGCAGGCCATGATCGCTCTGCAGCTCCCCACTTACTGAATGAATTTTGGTCGTTTCTAAGGCCTCGTCCGAAGACAAAGGCGGAAGAATCGTGGGAACCCGACGAGCGAGCATGGTCTTCCCTGACCCCGGCGGTCCGATCATAAGTGCGTTATGTCCCCCAGCGGCAGCTACCTCTAGCGCCCGCTTCACGTTCTCTTGCCCCCGCACGTCTTGGAGGTCACGGGAGTACTGCCCGGCTTTCTCATAGATTGCCTCCAGATCGTTCGTGTGTGGAGCAGGTGCCGAGGCGCCATTCGGTTCCTCTAGGATATCGAAGGCCTCCGTGATCGTTTCGACGGGATATACTGTTAGTCCCTCAACGACCGCAGCCTCAGCTGCATTCTCGGCGGGGACGAGTACGCCCTCACAGCCCTCCTCACGGGCCTTCATAGCCATCGGCAACACGCCATTTACAGGCCGGACCGTTCCGTCGAGCGCCAGTTCGCCCGTGAGCCAGAACCGATCGAGGACGGACTCGGTCACAAGATCGGTGCTCGCTGCCACCCATCCGACGGCCATCGGCAAGTCGAACGCCGCACTTTCCTTCGGCACGTCGGCCGGGGCAAGGTTGATGGTGATGCGTCCCCATTCCACCGGGACGCCATTGTTTTCCAGGGCCGCACGAACGCGATCGAAGCTCTCGCGCACCGCCGCCCGGGGGAGGCCAACAACCGACAGGCCCCGCATTCCAGAGGCAACGTTCGTTTCGATTTCTACCGGGAGGGCTTCGACGCCATGGGTAGCACTACTCCAGACCTGACTAAGCATAAGAGTTGAAGGAATCGGACAGAGGACGACCATCGATGTGGTCCGTTAGACACGGTAGCGCCCGCCTACATAACGTGCTCGTCGCTACTATCTGCCGATCATCTGTCATCAAGCGTCGGTCCAACACCCACAACTTCCTGAACGAACCCGCTGTGAGTCAGTCGGTGGGCTCTTCGGTATCCCTCTGCCCCTCCGTCTCCCAAATCTCTCCGGACCGGCGCACACCCTGCCTCTCTTCTCCCCCGGTCAAGAATTGCGCAATGCGGTCATGCTGCCGCCGGGCGTCGTGGTAGCCAATGTCCAACAAGCGGTCGATGAAGACCGGCTCGAACAGCAATACGCTCAACCAATCCGGGCTTTCTGTTTCTCGCGTCCCAAGACCAGTCGTGAGAAAACGAAAGGCGCTTGGAATTTCTGCTTCGTACTCGTGGGCCAGCCGACCGAGATCGACCGAGGGGCTCAGTTGCAGGAAGTCGACGGGACGCATGCCGTGCCGCTTCCGCGGTGGCAACTCCTCGACGAGTTTGTTGACCCGGTCGAGCGTGACGGCGTCCTGATCCAGCGCGTCGGTAAAGATTGAGTTCATCATAATCCCGATAATCTGGGCCGCCGGTGGATGCCCTTGGACAGCCGGCTCATCGGCCTCTGATCGGCTGCGTCTGTACCGGTTCGAGATGCCCAGGATGCGATCGGCACCAAGGTGAACGGCCGGGGCCAAGGGCGCGGAAAGGCGGATGCTCCCGTCTCCGTACCAATCATCCCCAATGCGGACAGCCGGAAAGACGAGAGGAATGGCCGAGGAGGCCATCACGTGATTAACCGAGAGGTCAGCGTGCATGCTGACTCGTTCCGGCCGCTCCCAATGTTCGAAGTCTTTGCCCTCAACCCACGTGACCGTCTGGCCGGTTGTGTAATTGGTCGTGATGAGCGCAAGGGCCTGCAAGGGCCCCTCGTCCAGGTTCTGCCGCACACCGGTCAATTCCCCGTCCGGTGCTTCGAACCGTTCACAGAGGTAGTTCCATAGCGGGGTCGTATTGAGGAGCCCGTGGGTGTGGCGTACGTCAGTCGAAGAAGGCGACTCCTCCCTTTCCGGTGCCTGCTGCTGGAGAAGTCCCCAGAGCATGCTAAAGCCGGACTCGACCTCTACGATGTTCTCCAGTTCCAGGCCGCTCCAGCTGTCGACAAGGTGCTCAGCGCTCTCCGGAAAGGAGCCGGTGTGGTTACCAAGGTGGGCGGCGTTGATGGCCCCGGCCGACACGCCCGTCAGGATCGGAAAGTACGTGCCCGGAAAAGCCTCAGACATGTAGCGGAGGACGCCCGCCTGATAGGCCGAGCGCGCCCCGCCCCCGCTCAGGACGAGGGCGTAGGTGGGAGCTGTACGATTCCCGCCAAAGAACCCTTTGAGCTTCTGAAAAACGCGACGAACCACCGTCACAAATCGTCTCTGTCACGTACAATGCACTCCAAACATGCCCGACGCGCGGTAGAACCGCAATTGGACCGACGGTCCGGGCACGATTCAGTGAACGCCGCTTCGACCCATCCGTAGTGACATCTCTTTCCGTAACTGATCCCGCACCGATCGATGAAGCGCATCCTCTTTCTGTTTCTCGATGGCATTGGCCTGGATCGCGAGGGACCCAACAATCCGCTTGCGGCCTTCGACGGAACGGCAGTTTCGCGTCTGGCAAATGGGCAACGCTGGGTCCGTCCGCTCAAGCACCGGTCCGGCTCGAGGCACCTTGTCCGCCCGCTTGACGCCACTCTCGGGATCGACGGCCTTCCCCAGAGCGGCACCGGTCAGGCCAGCCTACTCACGGGCCTGAACTGTGCAGAACAAGTGGGGCGCCACTTCGGGCCCTACCCACACTCCGAGACGTACGATGCCCTCGACCGCGCGAACCTATTTCATAAGGTTCAGGCCTTGTTTCCCCAGCGCCCAGCACCCGCAGCGTTTGCAAATGCCTTTCCTCCTCAGTTTTTCGAGGCGACCCGCCGCCGCTCCACGGTGACCACACGCTGCTGTGAGGCGGCAGGCATCAAACTTCGAAATTTGGCCGCCCTGCGGAACAGGCAAGCCGTCCCGGCCGACTTGACGGGCGACGCCTGGCGCGACCAATTGGGCCTAGACGTGCCTCGCCGCCCACCCGAAGAAACGGCCGAAGTCCTAGCCGCCACTGCCCGTCAGCATGCCCTGACCTTCTTTGAGTACTTTCTGACGGACAAGGTGGGACACCACCGCCTGGAGGTCGCCCCTTCCATCCTCCTCAAAGACCTCGATGCGTTTCTAAACGGTCTTCTCAGCGCCATCCCCCCCAGCAGGGACACCCTGGTCATCACCAGCGACCACGGCAACTTTGAGGACACCTCACACACTCAGCATACTCGCAATCCAGTCCCACTGATCGCCTACGGATGGGCGGCTCCTCACTTCACAAACGCCACGAACCTCACAGACGTGACGCCCAGCATTATTCAGGCTCTCCAGTCAGCAAACGAGACCGGTGAGCCCCAGCACCGAAACTAGACCGCTATTCCGGACGCGACGACGGAGGCTGCCCGTCCGCCATGGACGATTTGTCTTCCCTCAATTCCTCTAGAAGCCGAGCCGCCCCGTACATCTCGTCCAACGCCTCCACGATGCCCCGGACATCAACCGAGATCGCACGCGCCTCCCGATCCCGGTATAGAAAGGTATTCGGGAGCGCCTGCATGTTGCTGTCGAACACGACCCCAACAATTTCGAGGTCTTCGTTGAGGAGCGGCGACCCCGAGCTACCACCGGCGATGTCGTTGGTGGACACAAGGTTCAGAGGCGTTGCTAAGTCGAACGAACCGGGAGGCATGATCCATGACTCCGGAAGTTCCCAGTCCGCTCGGTTGTGGGAGAAGTACCGGTCATACAGCCCGTAAAAGGTCGTGAAGGGAGCCGCCCGCGATCCATTGTAGGGGTATCCTTTCACCACACCGCCCGAAATCCGAAGCGTAAAGCTGGCCTCCGGTGCAATTCGATCGCCGAAGAGGGCTCTACGCCCTCGGGAGAGACGCCGGTTCATCTTCTTTTCCGTCTGCTGAATGTCCTGCATTTGGCGGTTCGTATTCTGAAAGAGCGGTGCCAGGGCCTCCACGACAGGCACGGAGGGGTCTTCGCTCTTGAGATATCCCTTGTCAAGCAACGGCCGGAAGGTCGAGGAATCCATCAGCGCACTGTTTTGCACCAGATGGGCCGCGAGGGAGTCAGGGGACCGGTCCGCAAACAGCTTCTGCATCGTGGGGTGGTCCGCGCCAAAGGCCGTGCGAAGCTCTTGAAACTGCGCGACGAGGAAGGCCTCCTCGAGTCCGGCCGGCCAGTTTTCGATCTTTTCGGCTTCGGATCGAATCTCCTGCAGCCGTTTCGGACGCGCCCCTCTGCTTTTGAGAAAATCGTAATAGTACCCATGAATGCCGCGGGCAAGGATCCGAGGCCCGAGCCCGATGCTCGCAATCGTCGTAAACGCACGCTCTTTGTCCGATGATATCCGCTTCGACTGCTGCAACTGTTGGATCTGGGCAACGGCTTGACTGTACTGACGCAAAGAGTCCACCGTCGCCATCGAATCCTGCAACTCCTGGACCGCCTTCGCCCGACGCGCCATCAGATACGGATCCTGCAGTCCGTTGAGTTGCCCCTGAATGCTTTTAATCGAATTCCCGACCGAGAACAAAGGGTTTTGCAAGTCGTAGGCGCTCGCCTTCTCGGGATTATTGGCAATGTAGGACTTGAGAAGATTCCGCCGCTTCCGGAGCACCTCCAGACGATTCGGCAACTGATAGTCCCGCTTGTATTCTAGCTGGGACACCATGTCAAACCGGTTGGTAGAGCCGGGATTCCCGACCGCAAAGACCGGATCGCCCCGCTCCGCCCCGTCGAGGTCCCAGGAAAAGTAGTGATCGGGCTCGTAGGGCGTGCCGTCTTCGGCGTAGACGCGGAAGAAGGCGACATCGAGCGAGTACCTAGGATACGTAAAGTTGTCTACGTCGCTGCCGAAGTAGCCCACCTGAAGCTCAGGAGCCATGACCACGCGGACATCTTCGTGGCGCCGATACGTGTAGGCGGCGTACTTGGCACCATGGTAGAGCTCCACGATCTCGACGCGAAGCCGGTCGTCCTTCTTCTTCGCCCTGTCCGTCAAAAGATTTTCGAGGGCCTCCAGGCGCTGCTGTCGCGTCCCCCGCCGCGCCCGGTCGCTCAGGCCTCGCCCACTGTTCACCCGGTCAGTCGCGTCTTTGATCTTGATGAGCTGATCCACGTGAAGGTCGGGGACGGCACGCTCGGCACCGAGGGAGTCGGCGTAAAACCCATTCTCCATCAGGGAATCACCGCTGCTCACGGCTGAGAGGGCCTCGCGAGCACAATGGTGATTGGTTAGCACCAAACCGTCCGGCGAGGCGAACGACGCCGAACACCCCTCCCCAAACCGCAAGGCCGCCCGCTGGGCGGAGTCTACCCATTGCGAATCGGCCGCCACGTCGTAGCTAGACCGAAAGTAGTCGAGCGGCACCTGATCGAATGGCCACATCTTGCCCCGGTCGAACCGACCCACCTCGACTGTATCGTAGGCCGCCGGAACGGAAACCGTGGTTGACGCCGCGTCGTCCGTGGTGAGGGTGTCGGCTGGGCTCGTGACCGTGTCTTCGGGCGTAGACGGACGCTCGCTGACCGTCACAGTTTCGCGGGGCGTGCCACACCCCCCCATCACGAGCAGGCCCGCGAGGACGAGGCCCCCTGCCCAGTAGAAAAGCGTTCGCATAGCACTAAGGATCGAAGCGTGGAAAAAAGCTTGTACCGGTGCATCCGGTATGGCGACGTCACGGATGGGAGCGTTACGGGGTCGGCCCGTCCCTCGTCATTTCCTGCACGAGCCGTTCAGCCCCGTAAATGGAGGACAGCCCCTCGACAACCCCCCGCACGTCCACCGCTACCGTGCGCATCCGCTCCGGCAGGAACAAGTACTCGCCCGCAGCGCTCTGGACATTCCCGTCAACAGCAACGCCCACCAGTTCGAGGGACCGATTCACGATTGGGCCCCCGTAGGCTCCCCTCCCCAGATCCGTCGAGGCGACGGTCGTGAGGGGGGTCGAGCGCTCAAAAGGATCACCCGGTGACTGCCACGGGGCAGGCAAGTCATCTTCGCTTGACGAGAGGGCGTGATGCCGATCGTACAGGCCGTAAAAGGTCGTGAAGGGGGGCGCGACGGTGCCATTGTACGAATATCCCTGGATGCGCCCATCCGCCATCCGGAGGGCACGATCCTGAGGCAAGGCCACGGGCCGATCATCGGTCCGGTGCCGGAGCCGGGCAAGGGAATCGGTAAGGGGAGCCTCTTTCTCCGTCAGCGCCGTCCAGGCTGTCAGCATGTCGTCGGACCGGTTGGCAAGGGCCGCCCCGAGCCGAAGGACCGGCTCATCGTCCGGCAGGGTGTTCTCAAGAAGCCGATTCTGCAGTTTCTCCGCATCCGAAAAGACGGAGGTGCGCACGAGCGAGTCGAGTGGGCCCACCTGTTCGCGTCTTCGGGTGAGGACTGTGTCGGTCTCAAGGTACTGCCGAACCCGGTCGAGGTGATCGGCCATAAGTGCCGCGTCGAGGGCGGCGGGCTGGTCCGGAACGGCGCTTAGGGTCTCCCTCAGCTCACTCGACGAGCGTCCCTCGGCCTGCGCTCGGGCAACGAGCACGGACCGGCGTACCGTGGCCGAACTGTAGTTGGGATACAGCAGGAACGAAAAGGCACGATACGTCTGGGCGTAGGACCGCTTCTCCTCTTGCAGCGCCCCGAGGCGGTCGATGATTGTCTCCTCGGTGCGGGCCGTGTCGGCCTGAAAGGTGCGTTGCAAGGCCCGGTCTCGGGCACGGAGATGATTCATGACGTAGTCGCTCCGGAGACCGTCGAGCTGAGCTTGTAGTCGTGTTCGAGTCGCCTGGGCGTCAGCCAAACCATTGTCCCATTCCCCCATCTGCGCAGACGTATCTGCGTACTGCCGAAGGGCTTCGGTCCAGGTTTCGACCGCCGACAGGTGAGCGGGAAGCTGGAGGTCGCGCCGGAGGGCAAGCTGGTCGTGCGTGTGAACCCGTCGCGTCTCGGCGGGGTACCCCATCGCAAACACTCCATCGCCGGGCCGGGCGCCTGACCGCCGTAAGGAGAGGTGGTCGGGCGTCTGCAGCGGGCTATTGTCCTGTCCTTCTTGTGAAGAGTAGACGCGCAAGACGGCCACATCCCAGGCATGTTGGGGATAGGTGAGCGGCTCGCCCAACCGCCCCGCGTAGGTGACCGCTTGGTCGGGGTAGAACGCAAGGCGCACGTCCTCATGGCGTCGGTAGGTGTACGCCACGTAACGGGTGCCGTCCCCCTCCCGCACGATCTCAATCCGTTCGCTCGGCCCCGCCTCCTCGTGCAGTCGAGTGTGCACCGCCTCTCGTCCCTCCTGCGCCACTGCGTCCGTCACGGTTTCAACCCCGACGACTCGCTCGGCGTAAAACCCGGACAGGCCTTGCTCCTCGCCCTGCTCGCCCGCGACGAAAGCGCCAGACTGAAGGGAATCGCCCGCGCCCCCCTGTAGAAACGGCCGCACACAGCGTGCCGCCGTCAGGACGAGCCCCTGTGGCGACACCAGCGCCCCGGAGCAGTTCGGCAGGCGCACCGTGCCGAGGCGCAGATGGCGAAGGCCCCGCTCGTCGGCCCGCACGTCGTAGGTGTCCTCGAAATAGTCGAGGGGCGGCTGGGCCATCGACCACAGGCGGCCGAGGTCCGTCGGAGCCGCCTGGACCGTGTCGGGGGTTACGAGGGGGCCGAAGCGCGGGACGCTGCGGTCTTGAGCGATGGTGGAGGAAGCGAGGAGACTGCTGAAACCAAGGGCGAGCACGAGCCCACCCACAAGCCGACGAAGCGAATGCGGGGAGACCATCGGCGGACGGCCAGGAGACCGGATCGGTCAAACAGAGCGGGGTGATGCGTGAGGATCCATTCTGTACTGTCGGAGCGGCGGCGGGATCCCCGGAGCTTCTCTGTCGTCCCTTCATCGTGTCCAGAAATTTCATACGTGTCCAACGCGTACTCTTCGAACGCGGCGGCAGTTAGGAGGCGCGCAAGACGGAGGACCTTCAATATGATTGAATATTGGCCGTCAGCCCCTCTATGGGACCATTCTCGCATTGGACAGAGATTAGAAGTGTACACTGGGGGTGACCAATCGACCCCATTTCCGCTTTCCCTGAAGAGAGGTTGCGTTCCTGTATTTCTCGCTGTACGGTCCTGTAATATCCGTCTCCCGCGATTGCTTCAAGCCGCTTCTCGAAAGCCTATTGCTGTTCGTAACGAGGCGTATTTTGGCGGAAAAGCTTCCCTGGTTGCATGAAAGAGCAGGACGTACTCCGTCATCTTCTCGAAGAGTAGGGTCCTTTTTTGTGGGCTGCCCAGTCGGCAGCAGAGTCGCTATCTCGGATTGTTTAGACTTCTTCCATTCGGTGGGCACTTCGGCGTCGAGGTCCCTTTGAGGCTTCTCAACGATCAATTCCAGCGTGCCGTCGTCGGCCTACCGCCGAAATTATTCGTGGACCGCCCCCCCATGACGTTCGGGGAGGTTCTTCAGGGAACGCCAGACCGCACCACCCGAACATCCCACTGATGCCCCTCCACTGGTTCTCGTCGGACGACCTGCGGCCTCAACTTCCGGACGGGCCTCACCAAAGCAGTCGAACTGCTCGTCGTTCAGTTTGCGACGGCAGCGTCGCGCTTTGAGCAAATATGAGGACGCCCTCCTACTTCGAACAAGCATCCGGACACCTTGTCACCCATGTGGGCCTGGACGGGGCCCTCCGTCAGTCGATTCAACTTCTCCTTGCCCTGAGACGGTGGAGGGGGGACTGGATTCGATCCGAGACGGCTTCTGTTCTTCAACGAGAGGTAGGTGTATGATGAAACGAGTTCCCTCGTCTTTCTCAGTCTCAACATCGACAGTTCCTCCGAGCTCGCTGACGAGGTGATCGACGATCGAGAGCCCAAGGCCACTCCCCGCATACTGCTTTTCAATTCCTTCGGACTCTTGCCGAAAGGCCTCGAAGATGTGCGGGAGATTCTTCTCACTTATCCCAATACCAGTGTCTTCCACCTCAAGTAAGGCCTCTCCAGCCGCTCTGCCGACTCGAACCTCAACTTCTCCCTCCTCGGGCGTAAACTTAATTGCGTTCTCTAAAAGGTTGCGGCTGATGCGACGAAGGGCATTCTCATTCCAAAAGCCCTCTACCTGATTGTCGGGGCTCTCCCAACCAATCGCGATGGACTTCTCTTCTGCTTTCGGCCGCAAAAGCTCTGCTGTTTCCTGCACAACCTCGTCGAGAGTAACCTGTTCTCGATTGAGCGTTGCCGCCCCTGCTTCTAGTTTTGAAAGCTGGAGAATCGACTCCAACGTCCGGGAAAGGCGGTTGCTGCTTTCGTGCGTCTGCCGGGCCAAGTTCTGCAGGTCTCCCTCCAACTCGTCCGTAAGAATCTCAGAGAACCCGACAATGGAGGTGAGAGGGGTCCGGATCTCGTGACTCATGTTCGCCAGCATTGCGGTCTTCACCTCACTGGCTTCTACCGCCTCCTCTTTTGCCTCTCGCAACTCGCGTTCGGCTCGCTTTCGGTCGGTAATGTCCAAGAGAAAGCCGTTGTACACGATCTCGTCTTCCTGAGCCTCCGGGGTAGAGGTCCCGAGAAGCCATATCTGTTCCCCAGAGGGCTTTTCAAAAGGCACCTCAATCTTCCAATTTCTCCGCTCGCTGATCGCCTCTTCAATGGATGCAAGTGCCTTTTCACGGTATGGCTCCGGCACCTGTCCGAGCGCCCGGTCCAGAAAGGTATCTGGGGCCGATGAAATTCCAAGGACCTCTTCAGCGTGCTTGCTGACAAAGTAATTCCCCCAGCTGCCGTCGGGACGGGCATAGAACCGAAAGACCACTCCCGGGATGCTATTTGCGAGACCACGGAGACGCGATTCCCGTTCCTGCACTTTCTTCCGTGTTGAAATCAGTCGCTGGACGACGATGCCCACGACAAGCGAAACCGTAGCCATCGCGCACATCAGGACGACTTCTCCGATCAGTGACCCCGTGCTTAGCACAACAGCACCCACTGTAGCAGCCAAGCTCCCTGTAGTAAACCAAAGGACGGGCCTAATTGACCGTGCCCCGACGCCCGAAATCACGGTAAAAACCGCGTGGAGAAGAAGGAGCCCGATCCCGTAATCACTGGAAAATCCGTTCAGACCCGTAATCAGTATAAACCACCCAATGATGAGCGAGATCGACGCCCACACCCAGGAAGCGAAGTTGTGCCTGACGTGGCTCGACACGTAAGACGCCCCGAAGCATCCAGCCAAAAGCCCCGAAACCGCCACACGGGCCCACACTGGATCGATGGCGTCGGGCTTCGATATCTCATACGGAGGAATAAAGAGAAGGCACAAGACGGCTCCAAGCAGAAAAAGCAGACGATGAGCCTGAACCTGAGATTTCTGCCGGGACGAAAGCGACTCGTCCGTCGGGCGGAACGTGCCGTGGATGTCCAGTCGGGACATGGGGGCGCTTAAGTGGAAGGGGCCAAAAATCCAATAAATGACACCGCGATCCTTCAACCCGCAAAAACGAAACCACACTCCCCCCTAAATCGCTCATTCCCCATCTAGGGAAAACCAGCGCCGAGATTTGGGGACGACATTTGACGTTCCAAGGCGCCGTTCGTGGAATTTCGGGTTGTATCAACATTGGAGGGGACGAGAAGACCGCAGTCGTTAATATCGGTACCGACATTGATCACTAGCGGCTTGAGAAGGGGCCCCTGCGGATCTATGGACTGTTTGATTTTCGAGCGTTTTGAAATCGATAGCCGTTCGGCCCGAGTGCTCATGAATCCTTCAGAATGGTCCTTGATCGAACGGGCGCCGCCGTGCATTCGTCACGTTCCGCTTGAGCCCCCATCGTGTGAAATCAAAACAGTCTTCTGGAGTGTTCACATGCCGAGAAGCATAGGGGCAAGATATTTTTTTATCCCGGAATGGAGACACGAATCCCACCGAGAACGACCCGCTAGATAGATTGCCCGTTCTCGACTCAGCATCACCTGGAAAAATTGCATCTGCACACCTTCTCCCGCGAGCTGCCCACTACACTGACACCGGAGAAGCCGCGAGCTTGGCCGTCGGGGCCGTGGCCGGTACGAGATTGTACTCCCCCTCTACCCAATCACATGCAATTCTCTGGTCGATCTGAACCTGGCTTGAGGAGTGTCGTTAATGAATAGTGTTCGTCTTTGCACGCCGGCACCGAGGCAGCCACTGAGTCCAAACACTGTACACACTCTGGCCAACTGTGTACAAAACTGTGTACATTATGCCGAAATCGGCCCAAGTTACCTCGAAATGTCGGCTTGACACCCCGGTTGAGCTGCGAACGTGGCGGAATTTGGTAGACGCGCGAGACTTAGGATCTCGTGGGGGTCCTCCCCCGTGGGGGTTCGAGTCCCCCCGTTCGCACCAATAGAGAATGCCCCTCAACGCCTGCAAGCGGCGATCTGAGGGGCATTTTTCTGTTTCAGCCCTTCCCGATGTTGATCGGGGAAGGTGCACACTGCACTCCTCATCGCCCCTCACGCGACAGGGTTCGATCCCCCTTCCCCGATGCGGAGATACACCGTATGCAGCTCCCTATCTCGTTGAAATTCACTTGCCAACGTTCGCCCTCTGTGCCAGACATGGTCATAAAGACAAAGCCCCCCCAGAGAAGTCGCGCTAAGGGCTCGAATGCTACAGAGACTTGCACCGCACCCTCGCAAGTTCAATTTCGCCGCTCTATCTCGTTCGCGCATCAGATGCGGTCTGTGCCGGTCCACTGTGCGAAGAAAAAACGTGTTGGGTGTTGGTGTATCCTCAGGGCGGTTGTGAAGACCGGTACGATAGGGAAGATAGGACAGGAAGGGGAATGGCATTTCGCGAAAACCGGTTCGTTCTGGCGCCTGAGGAGAGTGGGAAGAGACGTTAAGATGCGGGACAAAAGCGGCGGCGGGACGGGAGCTCGCCCTCGTCGATCGTCTTCGTGTCAATCCCTACGAGTGTCCAATTGCCCCCCCGTGGTCATAGCTCATTCGTTGACAAAATCGACGCTGCCTTCAGATTTCCACGGTGGAATATTTTTGGAGTCCCTTTCCCGCAACGGCGGTTCGCGGAGCAAGGAAATCTGCACGTCAATTTCGTAGGGACGAGTGCGATGAGGCTGGCATTTTCCGTCGCCCATCCTCACTTTACAAATCGTTCAGTAGTCGCCCCCTCTACCTGGGCTTCTCCTCGTCGTGAGCGCCGATTCGGCCTCGATGCGCCTTGCCGTCTTCGCCTCTGGGAGCGGGACCAACTTCCAGGCCCTTCTCGACGCCGTTGACCGGGGCACGCTTCCAGCCACGCCCGTCTGTTGTGTGAGCGACACCCCCGAGTCCCGGGCCTTGGACCGCGCCGAGCAGGCGGACCTGCCCACCGCTGTCGTGGAGCCAAGAACCTACGCCGATCCCTCGTCCTTCGGCCGAGCCCTCATGGAGGTACTGACGGCCCACGAGGTCACCTTTGTGGCGCTTGCTGGATACATGATGAAAGTGCCGCCCAACGTGGTGGACGCGTACCGGGGCCACATAACGAACCTCCACCCCGCCCTCCTTCCTGCCTTTGGCGGCAAGGGCATGTACGGGATGAACGTGCACGACGCCGTCATCGAGCACGGCGTGCACTGGAGCGGCGTCACTGTGCACCTCGTGGACGAAGAGTACGACCATGGCCCCATCGTCCTTCAAGAGCCGGTGCCGGTCTACGCCGACGATACCCCCCAAGCCCTCGCCGACCGGATCAAAGACGTAGAGCACCGCCTCTACCCCGAGGCGCTCCGCCTCTTCGCCGAGGACCGTGTGACGGTAGACGGCCGCACCGTCCGGATCGAAGGGCAGAATCGCCGCCACCCGTCGTCCACGCCCTGACCTTCTCACCACGCCCCCAACCGATGACTGACGCCTCCGCCGACGCCCCTCCAGTCCGCCGCGCCCTCCTCTCCGTCTACGACAAAACCGGGATTGTTGAGTTTGCCCGTCGGCTCGTGGCCCTCGACGTTGAGCTCGTCTCGACCGGCGGCACCGCCGCCACGCTTCGCGACGCCGGGCTGCCCGTCGTGGAGGTTGCCGATATCACGGGTATGCCTGAAGTATTGGAGGGTCGCGTGAAGACCCTACATCCTTCCATCCACGCCGCCCTCCTCGCGCGCCGCTCGAATCCCGACGACATGGCTGCCCTCGACGAGCGCGGCGACGTGCCCATCGACCTCGTCGCCTGCAACCTCTACCCATTCGAGGAAGTCGTGCAGGAGCCGGACACGGACCACACCACGGCCCTGGAAAACGTGGACATCGGCGGGCCCACCATGATCCGCGCCGCCGCCAAAAACCACGCGTCGGTCGGCGTGGTGACGACCCCGGACGCCTACGACGCTGTGGCCTCGGAGTTGGAAACGAATGAGGGCCATCTTACCGAACCCACCCGCCGGGCGCTGGCCACCGAGGCCTTCGCCCACACCGCCGCCTATGACCGAACCATCCACCAGTACCTCTCCGGTGTCGAGGAGGCCAAAGAGACCGACGGCGGCGCAGGAGAGCCACTGCCTACCCCTTTCCGCACCACTCTCCCCCAGTCAGAGTCTCTCCGCTACGGCGAAAACCCGCACCAGAACGGCGCGCTGTACGGCCATCCCGAGCGGTTTTTCGATCAACTCCACGGCGCGGATCTTTCGTTCAACAACCTCCTTGATCTCACTGGCGCGATTTCGCTCATCGACGAATTTCGGGGGGCTGATCCCACCTGTGCCATCCTAAAGCACACCAATCCCTGCGGGGTGGCGACGGCGGAGACGCTCGACAGTGCCTGGCAGCAGGCCTTCGCCACCGATCGGCAGTCCCCCTACGGCGGCATCGTCGTCGTGAATCGCCCCCTGGACCGCCCGACCGCCGAAGCCATCGACGAGATCTTTACGGAAATCGTCATTGCCCCCGAGTTCGAGCCGGGCGTGGTCGACTTTCTCGCCGAGAATGACCGGCGTCGCGTAATCCGGCACGTTGCCGCGGCGCGGAAGACCGACCGCCTCGACGTTCGGTCGGTTCTCGGCGGCCTCCTCGTGCAAACGCGCGACCCGGCCCTTCCCCCCGACCCAACCGACCGCTGGACCATCTCCACCGAACGAGCACCCACCGCCGGGGAACGAGCCGACCTCGACTTTGCCTGGCGCGTGGTCAAGCACGTCAAAAGCAATGCTATTGTTTACGCCCGTGACCGCACAACCTTGGGCATCGGTGCCGGCCAAATGAGCCGCATCGACGCCTCGGAACTGGCGGTCCGAAAAGCAGCGAAATCGGAACTTGACCTGACCGGTTCCGTGGTAGCTTCTGATGCTTTCTTCCCATTCGCCGATGGACTCGAAGCCGCGGCGGACGAAGGGGCCCGCGCCGCCATTCAGCCGGGTGGCTCCATTCGCGACGAGGAAGTCATCGAGGCCGCCGACGCACACGACGTAGCCATGGTCTTTACCGGGCACAGGCACTTTCGGCACTGACGACGCCCCCCTGCACCTTGCGGATGTCGTTCTTGTCGTCCCGTTGCAGCCATACTTGTACGGGTCGTTCCACCAGACGCTCCCCGATGCCGGATCGTCCTCTGATTCCGTACCCCTTTTCCTCTCAAGGGCGAATCTGCCGCCGTGCCTCTTCCCACAGGCTTCCCCTCGCATCCGGCCAGCCCCCGGCTGCGTTGAGGAATACGATCGACTGCCTTCTTCCTCCCCCTTACACGTTTCGCCCAAGCACTTAGACCCGGGATCGATGTTTTTCAACTTCACACAGGACGTCGCCATTGACCTGGGCACGGCCAACACGCTGGTCTACATCCGGGGCGAAGGCATCGTCCTCAATGAGCCCAGCATCGTCGCCGTCGACTACAACACTCGTGAGGTGCGCGAGATCGGCTACGAGGCCCTTCAGATGCATGAGCGCACCCACAAGAATTTGGAGACGATCTGGCCGCTCAAGGATGGTGTGATCGCCGACTTTAAAGTGGCCGAGCAGATGATCCAGGGTCTTCTGAAGAAGGTCAAGAAAAACTGGCTGACCTCCATCAGTAGCATGGTGGTCTGCGTGCCCAGTGGCATTACCGAGGTGGAGAAGCGCGCTGTTCGAGACTCGGCGGAGCACGCCGGGGCCAGTCAAGTGAGCCTCGTCTCCGAGCCGATGGCCGCGGCAGTTGGCATTGGCCTCGACGTCAGCGAAGCCGTGGGGAACATGGTGGTGGACATTGGTGGCGGCACCACTGAGATCGCCGTCATCGCCCTTTCCGGCATTGTCATCGACGAGTCGCTGCGCGTGGGCGGGTCGGAACTGGACAACGCCATCATGCAGTACTTTAAGCGGAATCACAACCTACTCATCGGCTCGCGGACCGCCGAGCGCATCAAGTGCGAGATTGGCAGCGCCATTGAGCTCGACTCCGAGCTCGAACTGTCGGTCAAGGGCCGCGATCTTGTGAGTGGCATTCCAAAGCTGCGAACCATCTCGTCGGTCAACGTCCGAGAGGCCCTCCACGACAGTCTCGACCAGATAAGCGCCGCTGTCCTCCGCGCTCTTGAGCGCACCCCCCCCGAACTCGGTGCCGACGTGCTGGAGCGCGGCATCATGATGACCGGTGGTGGCGCGATGCTTGAAGACATTGACAAAATGCTGCGCGACCGGGTGGAACTGCCGGTGTACGTCGCGGAAAACCCGCTTACGGCCGTTGTGCGGGGCACCGGGGAGATCCTTGAGAATCTTGAAGATTACGAGCGCGTGTTGACGTGACGTGGGATCGTCACGCCCTACAGCCGGCGATCCGCCGATGCAAGAGGCATCTGTCTCACTTTGAACGAGGCATTGACCCTTCGAGTCTCTGTCCCGCGCCGGGCAGTATACTTGGGCGAATTGGGAAGGAGAAAGCTCCGCTGTTTCTTTTCCCCTTCCCTCCTGCTCTCTAAACGCTGTTCTCCTTCTTATGGACCTGAAATCTGAGCTTCTCGACTGGATCCTACTCCTGGGTCTACTGCTGGTGTCGGTGTCCGTGATGATCACCCAGAACCGCCCCTTGACACGAGCGCTCCACGCCCATACGCTGGAGATGACGGCTCAGGTTGAGAGTGGCTTTGCCTGGGTGGGGCGCTACCTACGCGTCCTCGATGAAAACCAAGAACTCCGACGGCGCAACATCGAGCTATCGAGTCAGGTCGCTCGCACCCGCTCGCTCCGCCTCCGAAATCAAGAACTGGAGCGGCTCCTCAACCTGAAGGACACGAGTTCGGCCCGCCTCCAGGCCGCCCGCATTGTGACGAAGGACATTTTCCGGCAGAACAACTACCTCACGATTGACGTGGGGCGAAACGACGGGGTAGCCGAGGGGATGCCCGTTGTGCATGAGGGAGGCATCGTGGGTACCGTGATGCTCGTGGGGGCCGACTACGCCCGCGTCATGCCCTACCTAAACACCGACTTTCGGGTCCCCGCCTCCATCCTCCCCTTCGGCGCCGAAGGCATCGTGCGCTGGCCGGGCGAACGACACGACCGTATTCTGCTGGAGCACATCGTCAAGACCGAACCCGTGGAGCCGGGCCAGGAGGTCATCACCAGCGGGCACAGCGGCGTCTTCCCGTCCGGCCACGCCATCGGAACGGTCGACTCGGTGAACACGCGGCCAGGCCGAAGCGAGTTGCTCATTTATCTGGAGCCGGCCGTGCCCATCTACCAAATCGACCACGCCTTCGTCCTCCTCCGCCTCCCCGACGACGACCGCAAAGCGCTGGAAGCCCGTTCGATTGGATAGTTCGCCCATATGCCCATCCCCTTCCCCTCCCGTCCCCTCCGAGCGGCCGTCCTCCTGCTGCTCCTGCTTGCCCTCTCGCCCGGCCGGGCTCTTGCACAGGCCCCCTCCCCAGATCCTACCGCGACGGAACAGCTCACGCAGACGATTCGCGACACCCTCCAAGCCGAGACGTTCGACGGCGCCCTCTGGGGCGTCCACGTCATAAATCTGCGCACAGGAAACGTCCTCTACTCTCGGAACGCCGACCAGAATTTCGTTCCTGCCTCCAACGTGAAGCTCCTCACCGCCGCCGCCGCGCTGGACCAATTGGGCCCCGACTACCACTACGAGACCACCGTCCACGCGGACGGCCCGGTGGAAGAGGGAACGCTGAAGGGCAACCTCATCGTTCGGGGCGTCGGGGACCCCACCCTCGGCGGCTACGAGCAGCGGCGCGATCCGACACAGGTCTTTCGTCGGTGGGCCGACTCGCTGGAGGCTCGGGGCATCACCCACATCGCCGGCAACGTCGTAGGCGACGACACTCGAATTGACGAGACGCCGTTGGGGAAGGGCTGGAGCTGGAGCGACATCTCGTACGCCTACGCCGCCGAGATTGGCGGGCTGATCTTCAACAAAAACACCGTCGACCTCCGCGTGAGTGGGCGCCAGGTGGGCGAGCCCGCTCAAGTGACCTGGGAGCCCTACGAGACCGACTACGTCCGCGTCGTGAATCGCTCACGCACGGTCCCCTTCCGAGAAGAAGAAGACGAGGAGTATCAGCGCGTCATGGGCACCAATACCATCCACGTCCGCACCCGAGTCCATCCGAACGGGGTTGAAAAAGAGTCGATCACGATCACCGACCCCACCCTATACTTTACACACATCCTGCGGACGGTCCTCCAGCGAGAGGGCATCTCCGTAGCGGGCAACCCCACCAGACTTGACGCGGCGGGGCTCTCGCTCTCGTACGACCGCCCCTCTGTCCGCCAAATCGCGTCCTATCGGTCACCTCCGCTTTTCCAAATCGCCAAGACCATGAACAAGGAGAGCGAAAACCTCTACGCCGAGCAGCTCCTGCGCACGCTCGCCGCCGAGGTGCCGCCGGAGACGGAGGAAGACCTCGATCCGGCCTCGTCCCCTCTCGGTGTTAAAGCGGTGCGAGAGACACTCGCCCGCGCAGAGGTGGACACCAGCGAAGTTCAACTTGTGGACGGATCGGGACTGTCCCGCCAAAATCTGCTCCAACCTCGTGCGCTCGTCCGTCTACTCCGACACATGTGGCTCCATCCCGACCCCGACATCAGCTCCGCCTTTTTCGACTCGCTGCCAAAAGGAGGCGAAGAAGGCACTCTAGAGTACCGATTCAAAGGAGGAGCCCCCGCACAGGCAAACGTCCGGGCCAAAACCGGCACCCTGTCGAATGTTAGCAGTCTCAGCGGGTTCGTGACCTCCGACCGAGGCACGCCGGTCGCCTTCTCGGTGTTCTGCAATCATCACCTCGCCGAGGGCGATCAGGTTCGCTCCGCGCAGGATGTCATCGTGAACGCCCTTGCGCGGCTTCCCCTTTAGAATCCACGTTGGGGCCCGTTCAGGAGAAATGAAATGGCAGAGTGCACGTCTACATTCGTCGAGGGGTCTGAACGGACAAAGTTTGGCAAAAAAGTCCCACATTCCGTCAGAAAAGTTCCACGAAAGAACCCCCCCGGCGGATGAGGCGTATAGCTCGATTCCCTACAAACGTGCGTTGCAGCGCTAGGCTTGATGTCCCAGCGAAGCGAGGTGCGTCTCCATGTTTTCTAAGATGTACTTTGCAGATCGAACATGAGTGAGCCCGACGTTCCCCACGCCACGACGGTTCTCGGCGTCCAGCACAATGGGACCATTGCCCTTGGATCCGACGGACAGGCGACGATGGGGGAGACGGTAATGAAACATAAGGCGGAAAAAGTTCGGTCCTTGTACGACGGCGACATTCTCGCGGGGTTTGCTGGGTCAACGGCGGATGCGTTCACCCTCTTCGAACGGTTTGAAGAGAAGCTCCAAGAATACGGTGGGAACGTCACGCGAGCAGCGGTTGAGCTTGCCAAAGACTGGCGCACAGACAAATACCTCCGGCGACTGGAGGCACTCCTGGCCGTGGCCTCCCCCCGCCGCCTTCTCTTGATCAGCGGGGCCGGCGATGTCATCGAACCCGACGATAACATCGTCGCCATCGGCTCTGGAGGGGCCTACGCCCTAGCTGCAACCCGTGCCTTCTTGCAAAGCGGAGACGCCTTTTCAGCCCGAGAAATTGTTGAGAACGGCCTATCGATTGCCGGCGATATTTGTATTTACACCAATGACTATCGGACGATTCTTGAAATTGATACGGAGCCCGAGGAGTAACGTCCGACTTACCAAGAAAACACAGGACACGTTGAATCTTAATCCCCTACTACACTTTTCGGGCGGACATCCACCCCTGATAATATTTTCAATTGATTGACCCGAAAAACCAATGATCCAACGTCATACGACCCGCTCCGAGCGAGCGGCTATGTTTGTCGACTACGAAAACTTGTATTCCGTCCTTACGTCTCAGAGTTCGAAAAACAAGAAGACAAGCGACTACGCTACCGAAATTCTCGATGAGGTGGCCCGCTACCTCGAAGAGGGCGACGACACGCCCACCATTTACGCACGCGCCTACGGCCCGTTCGACGTCCTCCACAATACTGAGGATGCGGATGTCCCCTCCTCCCTCCACAGCCTGGGGGTGGAGCCCGTCTACGTCGCCTCGGCCATGCAGGGTAACACGTCGGAGATCCAACTGACTGTCGAGGTCACCCGGTTTCTCAAGGAGCGGTCCGACGTTCAGACCATCGTCATCGTGACGGGCGATCGGCCCTACCTGCCACTAGTACGCACCATCCGGGAGCTGGGCGGGCGGGCCCTGGTTGCGGCCGTCAATCCGCCGCAGACGGAGGCCTACGCCGAGAATGACCTCTATTTGGACGCCCGGAACCTGCTGAGTCAGGCGTCACGACAGGATCTTATGGCTAATGCCCCCGAGGACAATCCCACCGAGGCCAGCAATTCGATTTCATCTCCCCAACGTTACGAACGACTCGAAAACCCGGTGGCGCAGCGCACGATTGAGATCACAGAAAGACACTTTGGCCAGTACGAGGAAGTGTACCTCACGCCTCTTCTCCGCAAGCTCTCCGATATCCTCGGCTCCGAGCACGACCCCAAGGCCCTTGTAAGCGAACTTGAGGCCGCCGGCGCCGTGCGGCTGGAAAAACGAAACGGCTACCCGTACGACTACACGGTTCTCATCATGAACGATGGCCACCCGGACATCGAGAACGCTCGATCGGAGATTGGTTCCGCCGAGAGCGACGCGCACACCGACGATAGCCCCTCCGGCAACGGATCGGTCTCCTACGACGAGGACGGCTCGCAGGAGGAAAGCTATCACGAGTACGACGAGTACGCCATGGACGAGGCCATCGCCTCGGATTCCGACGCCCCGGACCCGAGCGAATCCCTTGCCACCGCTGAGACGGACGACGCCCCCGATGACTCGGACTCGATCGACGAAGCCGAGGCCGAGGAGTCCAGTTAACCCTACCGTTTTTGCCTTCTCTGCCCCGCTCTCCGGGCGCCGAGGAGCGGCTGTTCGCACGATTCTGTCCCTCCACACGCGTTTTTGTTCCGCCCCCCTATGCCAAGCGTAACCGAACACGTCGAAGACCTGACGCCCCGACAGATTGTCGAGGAGTTGGACAAATATATCATCGGCCAAGAGGACGCCAAGAAAAACGTCGCGATTGCTCTCCGAAACCGGTGGCGGCGCCAGAACGCCCCCGAAGAGATGCGGGACGAGATCATGCCGAACAACATCATTATGATCGGCCCGACGGGCGTGGGGAAGACCGAGATTGCTCGTCGTCTGGCCAAGCTAGCCCGCGCGCCCTTCATCAAGGTCGAGGCCTCCAAATTTACGGAGGTCGGCTATGTGGGGCGCGACGTGGACAGCATGATCCGCGACCTCACCGACATTGCCGTCAACATGGTCGAAGAAGAGCACAAGGAGGAGGTTCAGGACCGGGCCCGGGAACTCGCCGAGGAACGGATCCTCGATATCCTTATTCCCCCGGAGGACGAACGTTCGCCGCGCTCCGGGGACGGCTCCCAGGACGGACCCGGCTTTGCCGTTCAGGACCCCGATGAAGTCGCGGCCGACAGCGATCAGTCGAGCCTCCGACAGCGGACCCGCAAAAAATTCAAGGACAAGCTTGAGCGGGGCGACCTGGATGATCGAGAGATCGAAATCGAAGTGTCCTCCGACTCCTCATCGATGATGCAGGTCTTTGGGCCCATGGGCATGGAAGAGATGGGTGTAGACCTGCAAGAGATGCTCGGCAACCTGGGCGGAGGGCAGCAGCGCAAAACGCGCCGCGTAACTGTGGAAGAGGCCCGCGAGATTCTCACGCAGGAAGAGGCGCAGAAGCTGATCGACATGGATCAGGTAAAGGAAGACGCGCTGGAGCGGG
>CAYULG010000003.1:0-7881 GCA_964445365.1 uncultured Salinivenus sp.
CTGGTGATTATCGTCGTTTTCTGCCAGAGGGGATATCGCCAGTACCGAGTGTCGCCGGGATTGGCCTCGTTCCCCTCCGGCGCCACGCCCTGCTCGGCGTCTGCGTGGAGCACGGATACGCCCATTTCGGCCCCACCCTCAAATCGGTAACTGGCCCGCCCGAAGCCGCTAAGGAGTTGGCGATCCGTATTGACCCGGCGATCATCCAGGGGCTGGTTGTTTTCGAGGTCCGCACTGCCGGACAGCGGCTGATTGCCTCGTTCTGAATACTGAACAGCAGCCACGTAGTCCCAACGTCCGGTCCGGCCCAGGTGGGTTGCGGCAGCTCGGCGCTGCTCCGCCGTGCCGACGCTCCCGCTAAGTTCCGTCTCCCGACCGGACTCATCGAGGGTGCGGGACTGAAAGTTGATGGCCCCGCCAAGCACGTTGGCCCCGTACCGGACCGACGGCACCCCCTTCGTCACCGTGATTTCCTCCACGACCCCGGCGGGAATGAGGCTGATGTCCACCCGGTTGTCCCAAGGAATATTGAGGAGGGCACCATCCAAGAACTGTCCCACCTGCCGGTCGCCCGCATTTCGAAAGTAGAGGATCGTCTGGCCCCGCGAATTCGTTTGGACGTGTGTCGCGGGCATCAGCGGGGCCAACTCCGATACGTCCGCAGCGTCCTGCTTCTCAATGGCTTGGGGCTCGACGCGTTGCACCGTGGAAGGAGATTGGGTCGCCTTACCTCGTCGATCCTCCACAACGATCTCGTTGAGAGAATAGGACTGCGGAACGAGTGTGAGGGGAAGGCGCGTCGTCTCCCCAGGGCGAACCGTTATTGAGCGCTCAAGGACCCGGTATCCGGTAGCAGACCCCTCAAGCTTATAGGTCCCTGGTGCCACGCGCAATCGAAACGTCCCCGTCGTGTCGGTGCTCGTCCCCGTCCGGTCGCCCTCATTTCGGAGCACAACGTTGACCCGGGGCACGGGCTCCCCCGTCTCTGCATTCGTTACCTGCCCCCGAACAATTCCCTCCTGTGCATGTCCCTCAGGCGCGAGGAGCCCCATCGTAAGGAAGAGAACGGCGAGCGCACGAAGCAGCATCCAGTTTGACATCGAGATATTGGAGGTCCTGATCAACGCGTCGACACGGGATGCTCTCTACCAGAATGGAATTCGGGCGAAAGCAAGGACGGATCACTCCTCGGGGGCGCCTGATTGTTCTTCCCGCTGCAAGCCAGGTGTCCCGTCCAATGCGCGCAACGCCTTCGCCATGGTCACGGGGACCTCTCCGTCGGCTTGGGGGAAATTGACCGGCGTGTCCACATACTGGCTTCGGGTGCGTGACGGCTTGCGTGGGATCTCGGTGTCCCGCACCGCAGCCCATACCATTCGGGTAGTGCGCTGGTATTGATTCTGCAGAATCCGCTGATCGGTCACCGCCGCCCCGTACGCTCGGTGGAGCGTGCGGTAGGCGGCGTCCGCCGAAAGCCGTTCCGCTTCTTCGCGATGCCCCTCCAGGGCCGCCTTGTGCGACGCAATATACGACCGGTAGCGCTCGGCAAGGGGTTGCAAATCAGGTCGGGACTCGGCGGCCGCCTCCAGGCGCCGCAGGTTCGACTCTGCGCGTCCAAGCTCCTGGTCCAGCTGGGTCACAGTCTGCTGAAGGGCGTCGTACGTCTTCGGTCCGGTCTCGTACTTTTCGTTGCCGTAGGTTCGGCAGCCGGCCAAAACCAGAAGACTGGCGAGAATCAGGACGGAAAAATGCCGAGACCCGCTCACAAGCGAATGGGGGCGTTTGTACATGAACGATTTTCGGTGTAAAGGAAGATACTGGATAGTGCAAAGTGCCTGATGGACCAGAATCTGTCAACGCTGGATTCGGGACTTGCACCCTTTTCATGGATGATCCGATCGCTAACCCCTCTCTCCGTCCTGAGGAAGCCCCCAATACCAGCGGGAGGATCGGTCGAGCAGAAACACCCAACGGACCGGGTGGTACCCTTCATCTCGGTTTCTAACGAAGCGAAGGATCGGCAGCTTTAGTACACACACGCTGCTGACCGTATGATTGTGGTTGTCGAAGAGGAGCCGAACGTTCCCCCCATTCGGTTCCCGGTTTTACGCACGATGGGTTTTCACAATCTCCGCCCCTTCGTTCGGAGACCAGGTTCCATTCGTTCTTTTGACCCGTCCCCGACTTGTTCATGAGTGAAGAGACGACCCGTCTCGTTGCTCGTCTGCGCGATCGCCTCCGCCGTACGACCCGTCGCATCACCCGGGCGGAGGTTGCTTTTGGCGTCGCTGTGGCTGTCGGCTCGGTTGCTGGGGTCTGGCTCCTCGCGGCCCTGTTGGAGGCCGGCCTCTGGCTGGGCACAGCAGCCCGTACGGCCCTTGCGGCCGCCATCGGAACGGTCACAGTGGGCGTTGCGGCAGCCGTGCTGGCACGGCCCCTCGGCCGCCTCGTGGGCCTCCTCCCCGGTCCCTCGGAGGAGGAGATCGCCCGTCGGGTCGGCGAGCACCACCCGACTGTCGCCGACCGGCTCGTGAACCTCCTGCAGCTGGCGGAAGGGAAGCGCAGCCATGCCCCTGCTCCCCTGGTGGACCAGGCCGTTCACCACCTCGCCGACGACCTCAATGACGTTTCGTTCGAAGCCGTTGAGGACTTCGGCCGGGCACGGACGGCCTTCCGCCTCGCCTCCCTTCCCCTGGCTGGGGTTCTGACGTTCCTCCTCGTAGCGCCCTCTACCTTCCTCGGGGCCTCCGAACGCCTCCTGGCCCCGAATACCGAATTCGACCGCCCAGCCCCCTTCGAGGTGTCGGTGAGCCCGGGCGACACTCGCCTCGTTCAGGGCGACTCACTGACAATCGCGGTCCGTGCCGCCGGCTCGCCTCCCGCCGGCGTGACGCTGCAGACCCGGGACTCGACCGGTGAGGCCATTGAACGCCGCACGATTCAGGCCGACTCGGCGGGCACCTTTCGCTACACCGTTCCCACTGTGCGTCGCTCGTTTCAGTATCGGATCCAGGCGACGCCCCTGCGAACTGAGTGGTACGACGTGACGGTCGTCCAGCGCCCCTTGGTGCGCCAACTTCAACTGACGGTCACCCCTCCCTCCTACACCGACCGTCCTTCCCGCACGCTCGACCCAAACGTCGGCGACGTGACCGGCCTTCCTGGCTCTACCGTCCGGGTATCCGCCACGCTCGGCGGCCCCACGGTCGAAACTGCGACATTGGCGTTTGACGATGGCCCGACTCGCCGTCTCGACGTACAGGACGGAACCGCTCAGGGCACCTTTACCCTGCGGCGCGAGGGCACCTACCACCTTCGTCTTCAGAGCCGAACCGGGACCACGAACCGGGATCCGATCCAGTATCGTACCACCCTCCAGTCCGACGCCCGGCCGTCCGTCACCTTCCTTCAACCGACGGGCACCGCGGACCTCGACGCCGACCTCACTCAACCTCTTCGCGTGAAGCTGAGCGACGACTACGGCTTTACCCAGGCAACGCTGTACTACCGCCTCGCCGAACAGCAATTTGGGGATGGGCAGGAGGAGTTCTCCTCCTTTTCCCTCCCGTTTCCGAACACCACCGGGAAGACCTCGCTCGAGCTGGCCCACGAGTGGCTTTTGACACAAGACACCGGCCTCGAGCCCGAGCCCGGTGAGGTTGTCCTCTACTACGTGAAGGTTTGGGATAACGACACCGTTAACGGTCCCAAGAGTGGCCGCACGACCACCCAACGGCTGCGGCGGCCGTCCGTCTCCGAACAATATGAAGAGCTGGACGAGACCCAAAGCGAGACCGGCGAGCAGATGGAGCAGCTCCGGCAGCGATCCGATTCCGTCCAGCAGCAGTTTCGCCAGTTGAAGAAGGAACTGCGCCGAACCCGCGAGGCGGATTGGCAGGACCGGCAACAGCTCGAGCAGATTCAGAAGAAGCAGGAGTCGGTCGAACAGGGCGTCGAGAAGCTTTCCGAGACGGTTCAGAAGATGAACCGACAGATGCAGGAAAACGGCCTGTCGAACCCCGAGACGATGAAAAAATTCGAGGAGCTGCAGCGGGTGGTCGAAGAGACCAACTCACCGCAGATCCAGAAAGCCCTTGATCAGCTGAAGGAAGCGATGCAAAACAACGACCTCCAACAGATGCAGAAAGCCATGGAGGAGGTCCAGAAGAACGAACAGTCCTATCAGGAGCAGCTGGAGCGCTCCCTCTCCCTCTTTAAGAAACTGAAAGCCCAGCAGAAGTTGGAAGAAATGGCCCGCCGCGCCAGCGAGTTGAGTGAGTTGGAGGCAAAGCTGCAGGAAAAGACCCGAGAGCGAATGGAGGAATCGAAAGAGGAGTCCGATTCGAACTCGTCCCCTGATTCATCATCGGAGTCGTCTGACGCTTCGTCCGAGTCGGCCGGCACAGACGAGAAGACAGAGTCACCTTCTGGAGAGAAAACCGGCAGCAAACGGGGATCGTCCGATCAGACGTCGAAGTCGACAGCATCGGATTCGACGTCGGCCCCTGATCAAGGCTCTCCGTCCTCGGACTCGGCCCAGACGAACCGCTCGTCCCCGTCTGCCTCAGACTCAACGAGCAAAGCGTCCTCCTCGCGACAAAACGAAGATCTGGCTCGCGAGCAGGAGAAGGCGGCCCAGAAGATGCGGAAACTAATGGAAGAAATGGAAAAAGCATCCGAAGGGATGAAAGATGTCCAGTCCGCACCCAACAAGCGGATGAAGAAAATGAATCAGCAACTACAACGCCAGAATTTGCCGCAGCAAATGAAGAAAAACAGCCAGCAGCTTCGGCAGAACAAGCTTCAGGATGCCCAGCAGGGCCAGCAGCAAATGCAGAATCAGCTGCAGAAGATGACGGGCCAGTTCTCCCAGATGGAAAGCAAGATGGAGGGGCAGCAACGCCAGATCAATGTCGCCGGACTCCGGAGTGCCCTCGAAAACACGCTCTGGCTCTCCAAACGGCAGGAGTCACTCCGCAAGACGGTGTCCGGCCTCGCCTCACAGGGCCCCACGCTTCGCTCGTATGCCCGCGATCAGAAGACCCTATCGGACGGTGTCAAAACCGTCACGGATTCCCTTAAGTCCCTTGCGCGCCGAATCCCTCAAATGTCACGAGAGATCGAGAAGACCTCCGGCAATGCACTCCGAGCGATGGAAACCGCCACCTCCGCCCTGGACGAACGGAATGCCGGCAAGGCCACGGGCCACCAGAAAACCTCAATGATGAACCTCAACCAACTTGCCCTTCTTCTCTCGGATTTGCTCGACAACATTCAAAATCAGCAAGGTTCCGGGAGCGGGATGTCGAAGCAGCAGATGATGCAGAAGCTGCAGCAGATGTCTGGGCAGCAGCAAAAGCTCAACGATCAGATTCAACAGCACCTTAACAAGAGTCAGGGCGAGCGACTGTCGAAAGACCAAGCCCAGCGCCAGAAAGAACTTGCCCGACAGCAGCGCCGAATCAAGCAGCAACTTCAAGAGATGGACGTTGGCAGCGAAGCGAAAAAGCAGATCATGGGGGACCTCAAAAAGATCGCCAAGCAGATGGAGGATACGGCTCAGAAACTCGAAAAACGACGTCCATCCCGCGAGCTTATCGACCGTCAGAAGCAGATCCTCACCCGTCTCCTCAACGCTCAGAAGTCGCTTCAGACGCAGGGCAAACAGGAAGAGCGACGCGGGCGCGAGTCTGACGACGATTACGAACAGCGCCGTCCCGGCGACCTTCCGGGTACAGAGAATACCGATAAGTTGCGCCAGGACCTCATTCGAGCCCTCGAAATGGGATACAGCTCCGATTACGAGGAGCTCATTAAACGATACTTCGACCTGCTCCAGAAGCAGGAATCAACCACACCGTAACTCTTACTGCCCACTTCTGGTCGTAAGCGACCAGCGTCATACAGTCCAAACCGGTCTTGTCTTTTCGGTCCCTCGTGCGGGGCATCGCAGTCGGGAATTTTCACGGTCTTGACGGTAATGTGAAGGGTAGACACTCAAATCCGTTGATTCCCCTGCAGTGGTCCTGTATACTATTATGGCTTTCTACTGGCATTTGCGATAGGAATAGGGCTTTTCCCTAACCCGGGTTTACGACGAAGCTCTGCTCGCAAAGCTTCTTGTCCGCTGCGCATCTTGTGCGTTTCTACGCCGAAGTCCGTACCCCTCCCTCACTCACCAACCCCCAGAAATTGAATGGCTCAATCTAGACGTGTCCTTTTTGTAGCGGGTGAAGTAACGCCCTTTGCAGAGACTTCTTCGATCGCCTCCCTTTCTCGTACGCTTCCCGAACAACTCCAGGGTGCAGGCGACTTTGAGGCCCGAGTCATGATGCCCTGCTACGGAAATATTGACGAACGGAAACACAGCTTACACGAGGTCATCCGTCTTTCAGGGACCGACGTTCCAATGGGCAGCGGGACCGAGACCCTGACCGTGAAAGTTGCTTCCGTGCCGGACGTTCGACTCCAGGTCTACTTTATGGACCATGAGACCTATTTCGGCGCCGATAAGGGTACCATCATGGAAGAAAGCGACTCCCTTGAGCACGTTCTCCGCCGGGCACTATTCTTTAACCGTGCAGCCCTCGAAACCATTCGCAAGCTGCGCTGGGGGCCCGACTTGATTCACTCCTTCGGCTGGATGAGCGGCCTGATTCCGCTTCTCCTCGACACCGAATACGGAGACGATGAACTCCTGAGCACATCAGAGGTGGTCTTTACCCCAGACGATCAAGATCCTGGAACGAAAATTTCCTCGGATCTTGCCCAGACCGTGGGCCTTCCTGTGGACGGCAACGTGCCCGCGACGTTCTCCGACACAGGCACTCATTACGCCGATGCTGCCATCCATCCCCCCGGGACTGTTCCTGTAGACGGTGCCACGCAGTTTGACGATGAGGGGGAACAGCGGGGCGACCAGCTGGCGTCATTGTACGATCAAATGCTAAGTGAAGTCCCTGCCTAGCGACAACGAAGAGAGAAACACCCTGGCGTACCGTTCCATTCATCGAAGGGATTTCGCGTCCTCCGGAGGTTCCTGAAAATCCCTCAGGGTATGGTCTCTGGGGCCTGGCTTGCCCCTGAAGTCCGAGGGTGGTGGAGGATGAGCAGTCCTTATGGTCCTTTACTGCATCTTTCCCCTTTCGCAACCGGGTCGTCGCCCCTCTTATGACGTATCGTCTGTCTCTCAGCCTCTTGCTTTGTGGCGTCGTCATAGCCCTCACCTCTTGCTCCGACCCAGCCGGGGTCGGCGCAGACCTCGGAGATGGCCCAGCAGAGGAGGATAGCATAGCGACCCAAACCCTCACCCCAGATAGTCTCGACACCGCCGAAGCCGTTTCTGAAACGGGCATCCAGCAGGATGGCTCTCCTGCCCCTGGAGAATCCAATCGCGCCTGGCGGTTTCTGTTTGGTACGGTTGATGATCCCCTCTCCGGCACGATTACTGCCGAGGGATACGTTGACTTTGTAGGCACAGCCGGGCGCGATCCTGCGTTTATTGCCGCCAGTGCCGACTCCCTGGACGCCGAACTCCGACTCCGGCCAACCTACGTCCACGGGGACACGTCCTCGACCGTTGATCTTCAACTGTACGACTTGGAAAAAGAGGCCGACATGGACGGGGCGTCAGCCGATACCATGTTCTCGACGGAGATGAATCCCGTTTCTAACCCCGCCCGAAGCGATGATATCTATCAGGTCTCTCCAACCGACTCGCTTCTCACCATTGAGCTTCCCCAGCGGTGGATTGAAGAGCATCAGGATGTTTTTCAAGACTCGACCCAGTTCGGGGACGCGTTCAACGGACTCCAGCTTTCCCCGACAGACGCCGATGTCGTCGTTGGTGTAGATCATGCGTCTGCCACCCTTCGCGTGACG
>CAYULG010000003.1:7981-16702 GCA_964445365.1 uncultured Salinivenus sp.
ACTTCGTTCGGCCCTCAGTGAACAACTACCGCATACTTGGCACCCGAGCCCCCGACGCTCCTTCTTGCAACCAACTCGGGCTTCGAATCTTCTCAGAAGACGACTTAATTTGCCTTCTCCGCGCGGATGCCACCTCTTCGCCTGGAGCGGCCCGTCTGGCTTCCCAGGACGCCTTTGCCATATTCGAACCAGTGCTCCGTGAGGACACGTCGCCCATCATAACAACCTTCCAGGTGGAGACCGCCGTTCGAGAGAGTGAGGTCCCTCGAAATACAACTGCTCGGGGGCTTCCGAGCACACTGCCCGTGCTCGTCAAGACCACAGAGAACGCCGAATTAGATATGCGTCCTCACGTCACGCTCACCTACACACCACTCTAGCAGTCCGGTGATCGTGTGAGCCGTTGATCTCGCCTGTGCTCAATCAAACTATCCAACGGGGTTATGTCTCTCTCTTTCTGTGCGCGATGGGTTCCTTCCTTGGGACTGGCACTCCTTCTCGTATTCTCACTTGGGCACACCCCTGTACAGGCTCAGTCTAATGGTGACGGGTCGCCCTACTCTCGCTTTGGGCTCGGCACACTCACGGACTTCTCCTCCTCCCAGAGCCAAGCATTGGGGGGCGGCGCCTACGCGGTTCGCTCTCTGAATTACAATCCAACGGCCAACCCTGCACTTTGGAGCGACCAGGTGTTTACCCGCCTCACAGGCGGAGCATCCCTCCAACGCACGAATGCCTCCGAAAATAACGGTCCGTCGAGTTCCCTCACCGCAGGCCAGATTGAAGGGCTTCAACTCAGTTTCCCCCTATACGAACGCACGCTTGGAGTGGGGCTGTCTTTTCAGCCGTACAGCCAACACAACTACCGAATTCGTCGTCAGGAGACGATCCGATCGGAAAATGCGTCCTATGAACGAAACTTTCGCGGGAAGGGGGGGCTTCATAGCTTTCGGGCTGGTCTTGGATACCGCATCAACGAGATCATCAGCGTGGGAGCGAGCCTGAATGTGCTCTTCGGCATTGTTGAAAAGGAGCGCAGCACAGAATTTGATGACCCAACTTTTCGAAATGTAAGCGTCTCTGACGCGACGCGGCTCAGCGGCGTCACCGGCACAATTGGTGGTCATCTTACCTTTGCCGATGTCCTTAGAGAAGATGACGTTCTCGCTATCGGGACAGCCATCGCCCTCCCGACCAATCTAAACGGAACTCGGACCCTTACCCAGGGCGAGGGCCGCAACCTCACGCAAGACACCCTTGAGTCGGCCGGCGGGGAGGTGTCTCTTCCCTGGCGGAGTCGGCTGGGCGTAGCGTATCAACCCAACCAAGCGTGGACCCTCACGCTTGACGGGCTCTACGAACCCTGGAGCACCTTCTCCAGCAGTTTCGGAACCGGTGAATTTAACCGAGGATTTCCCGATGGGGGCGACGCCACGTTGACCGACCGCTGGCGAATCTCCGCCGGAATGGAGGTCATCCCCGGAGCGGGAAATCCACTTTCAGGCTTTTTCAGCAACGTGGGCTACCGACTCGGAGTGGCAACCGAGCGGCTGTACGTGAAGCCCCGACAAAAGCAAACACTACAGAGCTACATTGCCACAGGTGGATTTAGCTTTCCCACATCCCTCCCCGGTACGCGCATCGACCTGAACTTCAAAGCCGGTACAAGAGGAACCACGGACGCCTCTCTCGTCCGGGATAACTTCTACGGCGTGTCGCTCCACATCAACTTTGGCGAGCGCTGGTTCCAGCAACGCAAGTTGCGATAACCCTCGGAATGACTCTTTCTTTCCTGTCCGCGTGCCCGTGCGACCGGAGCCACAACGAGTCGGTCGGTGAAACTCCGCTCATGGTCCCATCGTCTAATTGTCGTCGCGTGTTCAATAATTTGAGACATAAACGCCAGGATATGCGCTCCGTCAATCGTCCCTCCACCTATTTGACCCTTACCCTTGGGGCCGTGCTCGCCATGCTCATGCCCCTGAGTCTTGCGGCTCAGCCCGCCCAGGGACAAGATTCCGGAGATTCTGGGCCTACCAAGCAACAGAAGGCGATGCACTACAGCCTCTACTACGAGAGCTTTAAGAATGACGAATTTGAAAGTGCCAAGAGTGATCTGGAATGGGTTATCGAAAACGCACCTGGGTTTCCGAAGGGAGATGACCGCAACTTCAAGCGGCAATTCGAGCTTCACAAGGGTCTCGCCGAAGCAGCAACGTCCGAGGACGAACGACGAGCGCATCTCGATACCGCTGCCACCCTGCTATCAACCGCACCCAAGCGCATGAACGAGCAGGGTATTAGTTACGATCAGTACGACTGGGAGATCAGGAAGGGACGATTTTTGCAGGAGTATGAGGATGCTCTCCCCGAACTGAACGTCAAATCCTTTGAGGACGCGGAGGCCCACTACCGCGAAGCGTTCAAGCTGGCGCCCCTGGAGGTGGATTCGTACTACATTCAGCAGATTCTCCGGGAGTACCTTGACGATAACGAGCAAAAGAATGCACTCTCGTTTCTGAAAAAGGTCGAATCCAAACGGGGCGATGATCAGAAGGTGAATAAAATCATCACCTCCGTTCGAGATGACATTTTTGGCAAGAACCCTCAAGCCCAGATCAACTTTCTTGAGAAAAAACTGGAGGCGAACCCCGACAGCGCGGAAGTCATGCTGTCACTATTCGACGCGTACGTACAGCAGGGAAATATCTCAGAGGCCTCTAAACTCGCTCCCGAAGTCATGGAGACCAATCCTCCCGCTGAGACCGTCCGAGAAATTGCCGAGATGCGTCTCGAAGACGGCCGTCCAGAGGCGGCCCTCAAGGCGTATCAGAGGGCAGCCAAGCAGGGAGCCGAACTCAAAGCGCAGGACCACTTCAATCGGGGAGATGCCCATCAACAGATGGATAACTTTTCCGAAGCGCGCAAGCAGTATCGAAAGGCCATTGAGATGAAGGCCGATTACGGTCGCGCCCACATTGCCATTGGTGACCTGTACGCCCGGGCCGTGAGTCAGTGCAGTGGTAGCGAACTGGGCCGGGATGATAAAGCCGTGTACTGGTTGGCAGTGGACAAATATCAGCAGGCCATTGAGGCCAATTCTTCCGTTTCCTCCGTCGCGGAGAGCAAGATCCAGAGTTACAAAGATGTCTTTCCCACGCAGGAAGACATTTTCTACCGCGAAGACTGGACGAAGGGAGAGCGCTTTACCGTCGACTACGGTTGTTATTCCTGGATAAATGAGACCACCACTGTTCGGCAGGCCCCTTAATACTGGCTTTTGCCTCGAAAATGAGACCGGTGAGCCCGACCGCTCACCGGTCTTTTCTTTCGTAGGAGCGGTTGATCCTGGCCCTGTTCGTTTCAGGACACCTCCGATGTCGTGCCGAACCAACCAATGGGGGTTGTCTCCGGCGTGTCCGACGAACGTAGCGCGTAGATCGGAAGGTCAGTAATTTTAAGCTGGCCTAAGATACCTCCTTCCTATTGTACTTCTCCGTGCCCGTAGCCTACATTGACGGTCCGTTGGTCAACTCTTTTCTCGTTCGCACCGTCACCGAACACCCTTTTCCTCCATGGCTTCCATCCAGCACGTAACCGCTCGTGAAATCCTCGATAGCCGGGGTACCCCGACCGTTGAGGTGGACGTGACGACCGAGGACGGCGTCTTGGGCCGCGCCGCCGTACCAAGTGGCGCCTCCACGGGCGAATACGAGGCCGTTGAGCTTCGCGATGACGACGCTAGCCGCTTCCGAGGAAAAGGCGTCACGAAGGCGGTGGCGAATGTCAACACCACGATTGCTCCGGAGCTACAGGGCGCAAGCGTGCTTAACCACGAGGCGATCGACGACCGGTTGCGTGCTCTCGACGGAACCACCGACAAATCCAACCTTGGGGCCAACGCCCTCTTAGGCGTGTCGCTCGCCACGGCCAAGGCTGCCGCGGCCACCCTTGAGGTTCCCTTGTTTCGATATGTGGGTCGGGTCGGTGCCTCTACCCTCCCTGTTCCCCTCATGAACATCCTCAACGGGGGCGAGCATGCCGACAATAACGTCGACATGCAGGAGTTTATGGTCGTTCCGGTTAGTCCCTCCTCTTTCGCCGAAGCGCTCCGGATGGGGGTCGAGATTTTCCATACGCTCAGCGATGTCCTTCACGATCGCGGATACAGCACAGCGGTCGGCGACGAGGGCGGCTTCGCTCCGGATCTCGACTCCAACGAGGAAGCCATCGAACTCGTCGTTGAAGCCATTGAGAAAGCCGGGTTTTCGGCAGGAGAAGATGTCTTTGTGGCCCTCGATCCTGCGTCGGCCGAGATGTACGAGGATGGAGCGTACGTCTTTTGGAAGAGCGACCCGGATACACCTCGGTCCTCCGAAGAAATGGTGGAGTACTGGCGCAACTGGGTCGACAAGTATCCCATCCTTTCCATTGAGGACGCGATGGACGAAGACGACTGGACAGGCTGGCAGATGCTCACCGACGCGATTGGCGACGAAGTGCAGCTCGTCGGTGACGATCTGTTCGTAACCAACACCTCGCGCCTGCAGCGCGGCATCGACGAAGGTTGTGCCAACTCGATTTTGGTCAAACCAAACCAAATTGGCACCCTCACCGAGACGCTTGATGCCGTCGAGACAGCTCACAAAAACGGCCTCACGGCCATTCTGAGCCATCGGTCCGGAGAGACGGAAGACACGACCATCGCCGATCTGGCGGTGGCACTCGATACCGGCCAGATCAAAACCGGTTCGGCAAGCCGAAGCGATCGGGTGGCCAAATACAACCAGTTGCTCCGAATCGAAGAGCAGCTGGGGGCCACCGCCCAGTTTCCGGGGCTTGACGCGTTCCCGCTTACGAGTTGATCCTTCCCCCTCATGCCTTATTCCCAAACTCGGTCAAACAAGACCCTCCGGCGCTGGATCATTGGAGGAATTCTCGGCGCTGTCTTCGTCTGGATTGCCTTCTTCGACAGCCACAGCCTGCTCCGCCGTTACCAATGGCATCAGGACCGGGACCAACTCGCGGCTGAAAACCAACAATTGAGCGAGGAAATTCAACGCCTTCGACGGCAACTGGACCGCCCCCTGACTGACTCCCTGGTGGAACGCATCGCCCGTGAGGAATACGGCATGAAACGACCCGGCGAAACCGTGTACCGTTTGAAGACCGAGGAGTGAATTCTCCCGCCCGCTCTCGATTCGCTGTCTTCCACTCACGCTCTTCCCTGTCCCCCTCTGGATCGATCCATGAGTTCTTACGCCGTTGGCATTGACCTCGGAGGAACGAATTTGAAAGCCGCGCTCGTCCACCGCGCAGACGGCATTGTCGAGACCACGCGCCGGCGGACGAACGCTGAGGAGGGCCCCGAGCATATTGTGGACTGCATTGCCACCCTGGCCGACCACCTTATTGACAGCGCCCCCTCTTCTTCCGTGTCCGGCATCGGCATTGGATCCCCCGGGGCGATCAATTGGGAGCGGACCACCGTCACCCAACCGCCCAACCTCCCGGGCTGGAACTCGATTGACCTCTCTGCCGCTCTTAAGTCTCGCCTTGGGGACCTCCCCGTGATCGTTGAGAACGACGCCAACGTCGCCGGTCTCGGCTCAGCCTACTACGGTGCGGGCCGAGCCCCCGACTCTTTCATCATGGTTACCCTCGGCACAGGGGTGGGGGGTGCTATTATCTATCAGAATAAGATCTTTCGCGGCAGCACAGGTGGGGCCGCCGAAATCGGGCACATGACAATCGACTACGAAGGGCCAATGGCCAACTCCGGGGTGGCCGGGGCCATCGAGGCGTACCTGGGCCAGGAATTTCTGTCCGATCACGCTCGGGATCGATTGGTGAATCATCCTGAGAGTGTGCTCCACGAACGCCTGGACGGTGAGCTCGACCGGCTCAATCCCCGCCTCCTCCACGAAGCGGCTCAAGAGGGGGACGACGCTGCACAAGACCTCCTGGCATGGGCGGGTCACAAACTGGGCTGTGTTCTCGGGGCCGCCGTAAATCTGTTGGACATCCGTACGATTATCGTGGGGGGCGGGGTCTCAGCCGCCGGGGACCTTCTCCTTGACCCGGCCCGCGAATCGCTCCCCCACTTTGTGGTCCCGGGTCTCCGTGACAACCTCCAGATTCACCGGGAGAAGTTGGGCAATGAGGTGAGTCTTCTAGGAGCGGCTCAGTTGGCCTTTGAGGGACGCGAGTCCCAGGTGTGACGTGGGGTCTCGCCTTCTTCCGTATAGGCCACACGCCTGCCCCTGAACTGTCTTCGGGATCGGAAGTACAGGCGCCCTCATGGAGTTCGTTCGTCGTTCTCTGTACTGCACACCCATGCTTTCGCGCGGGTTGCTCGCTACCGTCGGATGCGTCCTGTTCACATTCGCGATTGCACCGGGCGCCTTTGCCCAGGAGCGTCCCGACACAAGTCAGGTACGGCCCCCCGACGGTCCGCGAGACACAACCGACGTTTCCTCTGCAGTGGACTCCCTAAATACGCCTCGCGCCCAGGGACGTCCCGACTCGTTGCAGCAAGGCCGCCGGCCCAGTCGCTCGAGGCGGCCGGATGCCGGTCCGTCCACGTCAGGGTCAGATCGAGCGGACTCCAACGCGGTCGTCTTTTCCGCACGGGACTCCCTAGTCATTCGCAGCGACAGTGCCTCCAGTGACCAGGGCACCCTCTACGGCGAGTCTGAGGTCTCTTACCAACAGGCATCGCTCCGGGCTCGCACAATCGAGCTGGACTTCCTGACAGGGACTTTACAGGCTGAGGGTCCTCCCTCGGATACGCTTCCGAACAGCCGCCCCACCTTTCAACAGGGCGGTGGCGAGGCCCAAGGACAAGGCGGCGGGGGGCGATCATTCGCGCAGCAGAGCGGAGGAGGTCCCTCCGGTGGTGGGGGGAGTGGCAGTCAATCGTTCACGGGCGACGTACTTTCCTACAACCTGAATACAAATCGAGGCCGTGTTGTCGCAGGGCGTACCCAGAAACAGAACGCGTTCATCGATGGCGGAGAGGTAAAGATGTTTGAGGACAGCACCCTCTTCGTCCGGGACGGCTCCTACACCACCTGCGATTGTCCGCCGGGAGAGACGCCCTCCTACTCCCTTCGCTCCGACGAGATGAAAGTGCAAGGCAAATGGGTGTATACCGGCCCCATACAGCTCTTCCTGTTCAACGTACCCACGCCTCTTTGGCTCCCCTTCGGCTTCTTACCGAATGTTCAGGGCCGGCGAAGCGGCCCCCTACCCCCCGAATACGGCGAAGACCGTCGAGGCTTTTTCCTCAAGAACTGGGGCTGGTATTTTGCCATGAACCGGTATACGGATTTGACCCTTCAGGGGAGCGTCTGGTCGAAAGGCAGCTTTGAGGTCCGCCCCCGATTCCGATACCGAAAGCGCTACAGCTACAACGGGGACCTGCGACTGACCTATCGGCGCGTGCGAATCGGTGAGGAAGAGGACCCCAATCCCACTCGGCGCCACGAGGGCCAAATCCGGTGGAATCACAGCCAGGATCTTTCCCCGACTGCCAGCATCCGAGGGGACGTGAATCTCACCACGACCGGGGATTTTGCCCAGCGCAACAGTGAGAGCTTCAACGACGCCGTGCGACAGGACATCTCCTCTAACCTCAGCTACCGAAAAAGCTGGCCGAATGGGGGACGCCAGTTAAGCATCAGCGCCCGCCAAAACCAGCAGTTGCAGAGCGGTGAAGTGAGCCTGACGTTTCCGAACTTGAACTTCTCTCAGAACAGCTTCAAGCCGCTCAAGTCGGAGCAGCGGGTCGGGGATGAGCGCTGGTACGAGAAGATTACGACCTCCTACGATCTTGACATTACGAACGATTATAACTTTCGTCCGCGCGATCCGGGACGCCTCCGTCAAAACGGAACCGCACAGGACTCCTCCCTCGCCGACTCCCTCGAACGTGCCGACATTGACTGGTACGATGCTCTCTTCGACAGAGACAAGTATGAGTTTGCCACAGGCGACGATCAACTGTACGACTTCGAAGCCTCCCACCGGATTCCCTTAGACGCAACCTTTCGCGTCGATCGTTATAACCTCTCGATCACGCCGCGATTTGACTACACGTCCGACTGGTACGTGAGCACGGTGCGTCGCGTGGCCAAACGGGACAGCATTGGTGGAGTAAAGGAGGTCGTCGAGCGGCGAAAGCCTGGATTCTACGCTGAACGCGAGTTTAATACGTCGTTGTCTGCAGGAACCGAGATCTTCGGCACGTTCCCCATCGGACTGGGTTCCTTCGAGGGCCTCCGGCACCGGCTCTCCCCCTCCCTGTCGGCCAACTACAAACCGAACTTCAACGAGCCGATGTGGGGACGCACCCGCCCCATTCGTTTCGAAGACGGGGCGGTGGTGCCTAGGGATTCGCTCGACCAGCCGAGCCGATACGAGATCGTTGGGGGGTCCTCCGTCCGCAACAGTACCCAGGACCTCCGCCTCAGCTTCTCCCTCGGGAACGTCTTCGAGACGAAACGCGTCCGGGTCGACTCAACCGGTCAGGAGCAGACGGAGAAGTTGAAGCTACTCAACCTGGATGTGTCCGGGCTTTCCTACGATTTTGCCGCCGACTCCTTCCAGGTGGGGCGGAGCATCAACGTCAACGCGCGGACCCGCATCGATCCCTTCAACATCTCGGCCCGATCGACCTTTTCGCCGTACGCCCTCGAACGCGTATCCCAGCAGAGCGGC
>CAYULG010000003.1:16802-45807 GCA_964445365.1 uncultured Salinivenus sp.
GGCCCGATCGACCTTTTCGCCGTACGCCCTCGAACGCGTATCCCAGCAGAGCGGCCCGCAGCTTCGAGAGGTGGATCGGCTCATGGTTGCCGAGAGCCCCCTTACCCCCGCCCGGCTGACTCGCTTTCAGTTCAACCTGAGTGCGAGCTTTTCCAGTGAAGATGGCGGCAGTCGGGGAAGGGGACGGCGACAACCGAGACGGCGCCAATCTTCTGGAGATCGACGCCAGTCGCCAGGGCCGCGCCAAAGACAGGGTGGCTCTTCGAACTCTCGTCAGCAACGATCTCCTTCCGCAGAACTCACTTCATTTAACCCGACTTGGTCGTTAGACCTCGATTTCAACTACAGCCTGAGGAAGCCGCAAAAAGAGGTGACGAATCGAAACGCGACGGTCGGGGTCGACTTCACTCTTAACGTAACCCCGCTCTGGCGCGTGCGAGGCAACACCGGATACGACTTGATTGACGAGGAGGTGTCTACGACGCGGCTTTCCGTAAACCGCAACCTGGGGTGCTGGAACATGTCCTTTTCCTGGGTCCCGTTTGGCCGGTTCCAACAGTACAGCTTCACTCTTCAGGTCACCAGTGGGCAGTTGTCTGATTTGCTCAAGCTCCAGGTCCCCAATCAGGGCGGCGAAGGACGCTTTGGCGGGTTTGGGCAACAACTTCGGAATACGGCCCGGGGCGCGGCCGGGGTTGGTGGAGGGCGTGGCGGAGGCCGACCAGGACGAGGCAGATTCCCCTAAGTTCGAGAATCGTCGATCATCCGCATCCTGGAACCAAAGGCTGTCTTCCCTACGCACCCACGCTGAGGGCCTCCGTCACCTTGTCAGCAGCCTCCTTCAAGAGCACGGCCGACTCCACCGTTACGTCACTCTCGTCGAGAAGCTCTTTTCCTTCCTCCGCGTTGGTCCCCTGCAGGCGGACAATAAGCGGCACGTCAATGTCCACGCTCCTCGCTGCCTGGATCACGCCTCGGGCTACGCGGTCGCAGCGCACGATCCCCCCGAAGATGTTTACCAGGATGGCCTCTACATTCGGGTCCTTGAGAATCATTTCGAAGCCAGCCTCTACGGTTTCCGCATCCGCCGAGCCCCCCACGTCCAGAAAGTTGGCCGGCTCACCTCCAGCGAGCTTGATGACGTCCATCGTGGCCATCGCGAGTCCTGCTCCATTGACCATGCAACCTACATTGCCGTCGAGCTTGATGTAGCTAAGGCCGTGCTTGCTGGCCTCCACCTCCGTTGGGTCTTCCTCGTGGATGTCGCGCATCTCCTCCAAGTCCGGGTGCCGAAAGAGTGCACTGTCGTCGAGGTTGATCTTGGCGTCGACGGCGGCGATCTCGCCCTGAGGCGTGCGGACGAGGGGATTGATCTCGGCGAGCGTGCTGTCCGTCTTCTCAAATGCCTCGTAAAGCCCCGTGATGGTGTGCACGGCCTGCTTGAAGGCTTCTCCCTCCAGGTTCATAGCGAAGGCGAGTTGGCGGGCGTGAAAGGGCTGCAGACCGAGCGAGGGGTCGATCCAGACCTTCTGAATCTTTTCGGGTGACTCTTCGGCAACCGTTTCGATGTCGACGCCCCCTTCGGTAGAGACCATGATCACGTTCATACTGCTCTCACGGTCAAGCGTCACACCGAGGTAGTACTCCTGCTCAATGTCGACCCCCTTCGTGACGAGAATTTTGCGGACCTTCTGTCCCTCCTCTCCCGTCTGGTGCGTCACCAGATCCATACCCAGAATGTCATCGGCGTGCTGACGAACCTCTTCGACGCTGTCGGCCAACTGCACGCCGCCGCCCTTTCCCCGCCCCCCGGCGTGGATTTGTGCTTTGACGACGAAGAGGTCAGCGCCCTCCTCATCTTCGAGACGCTCGGCGGCGACCACTGCCTCATCAACAGTCTCGGCCACGACGCCGACCGGCACGGGCACGTCATAGTCGCGGAGAATGTCCTTTGCTTGGTATTCGTGGACCTTCATGGAACGGGGAGCGGAATGGGTGAACGGTCGATGCGAAGGCAAGTAAATGATCGACGGCGAAAAGGTCTAGCGGAAAACCCCGATTTTGCGGGTTGTTCGAGTAGCCTCGACCGTCAAGGACGTCTCCCGGTGGCCTCGCCCTACCGCCCTCCTGCGTTTACGGTGTTCGTCATGACGACCTTTGAACGACATATTATCGAGCGCCTCCTGAAGGGATTTTTCTTCTTCATCGGGGCCCTGATCATCTTTTTTATTGTCCTCCACTGGGTCGAATACAGCGACGATTTTCTAGATGGAGGGGCCACGGCCGTCGAGGTCTTTACGGTCTTCTATCCAAACTATATCCCGGAGATTGTCCGGCTCACCTCCCCCCTCGCCCTCTTTCTCTCGTGTATCTACGTTACGAGCACACTGGCTCAGGAACTCCAGCTGATCGCCCTTCAGACCACCGGCGTTTCCCTGTATCGTCTGATACGGCCCTACGTGATCGTCGGTCTCGTCGTCACGGCCTTCATGTTCGGATTTAACGGGTGGATTGTCCCTCGCGCCAACGACGTGGTCGTCCGCTACGAAAACGAATATCTCCCCCATGGAAACCAGCCCACCAGCACCAGCGAAGTTCACCGTCGGGAATCCCCCGAAACGATCCTTTCGGTTGGCTACTACGATCAGGAGCGCAAGCGAGCCTACGACGTGTCCCTTCAGCACTTCGACGGGGCAACCCGTCTTGCGTCCCGTCTCGACGCCGAACGAATGGAATGGGTGGACTCGCTTCGGACCTGGCGGCTGGAGGATGTGACCCATCGTACCTTCTCCGCCGAAGGCCTCGCGGAAGAACAACAGTCATCGGTCGACACGACACTCCACATCTATCCCCGCGACTTAGCCCGGTCCCAAACCGATGTGGCCGCTATGACAATCCCCGACGCGCGCAACTATCTCCTGGCCCTCCGCCGGGCAGGGGTCGGTGACCTCGAACGCCCCCTTGTGGCGTACTACAACAAATTCGCGTACCCCTTTGCCAACCTGATCCTCGTGCTTATTGGGGTGCCCCTGTCCTCAGTCCGGCGCCGGGGCGGACAGGCCATCCAGTTCGCGATCGGCCTCTTCACCGCGTTCGTGTACCTCTCTCTCCAGAAACTGACGGAGCCGTTCGGCTACGCCGGCACCCTACCACCTGCCTTCACTGCCTGGTTACCCCACCTCGCATTCGCTGTGATCTCTCTTCTTGTTCTGTGGCGCACACGGAAGTAGGCACTTCAAGCACTGGAGGCTGTCGCAAAAGGAGAGTGTGCTCATCAGCCCCCGCAGTCGCCTCCCAAGCGCAAATTTCCCTTCGTCCCGCGAGGCACAGTGGGGATTCTGAGAAGTTGCGCTACGCGCCGTTTTGGGTTCCCTGCCCCACCTGCGCCAGGGCACTAATAAGGTCGCTCTTCGTGAGCACAGAGTACCCTTCACCGCTGTCGGGGCCGTGATCGACGAGGACGGCTCCCGCATCTTGTTCGAGATACGCTGAGAGGTGCTCCAGGTGCAGGGAGTCGGGCACGACCGGGAACGGATCGCCCATGATGGTCCGGACCGGCTTCTCGCGCGAATCCGGGTTGTCGATGAGGCGATTGAGGATTCGGGTCTCGGTAACGCTCCCCACCACCTCCCGGCTGTCATCAATCACCGGCATCTGGGAGATGCCCTCCTCGGTCATGCGCTCGATTACCTCGCCGATCTGATCCGTGGGCGCGGCCGCAATCACGTCGGCGTGTTCGCGGCGCAGATTCAGAACCTCTCCTGCCGTCACGTCCGGCTTGCTTTCCAGAAAGCCGTGGTTCTGCATCCACTCATCGTTATAAGTCTTCGAAAGATACCGAAAGCCGGAATCTGGCAGGATGACAACCACGACGTCGTCCTCTGTGAGGACATCCCGGTGGTCTTCGATCCATTGCAAGGCCCCGGCCATCGCCATCCCACAGGACTGTCCGATGAAGAGTCCCTCATCCTGGGCGAGGCGACGCGTCATCTGCATCGCCGATTTGTCGTCCACCTCCACGAAATCATCCACGACATCGAAGTCCATGTTGTCCGGGAGCATATCCTCGCCCACGCCCTCCGTGAAGTACGGGTAGATCTCGTCTTCGTCGAAGACCCCCTCGTGAAAGTACTTGTAGAAAACAGATCCCTCCGGATCGACCCCGATCACTTGCACGTCCTCGTTCTGCTCCTTCAGGTATCGCCCCGTGCCACTGATGGTGCCCCCCGTTCCGGCGCCGGCCACGTAGTGGGTCACTCGACCGTCGGTCTGCTCCCAGATCTCCGGCCCGGTCGTCTCGTAGTGGACCGTCGGGTTGGACGGGTTGTCGTACTGGTTGAGATAAACGGAATTGGGAATCTCTTCCGCCAGGCGGCGCGCCACCGAATAGTAGCTGCGCGGATCGTCGGGCTCGACATTCGTTGGGCAGATGAGCACCTCCGCACCAAGTCCACGCAGCACGTCCACTTTTTCGGTACTCTGCTTATCGGTAGTCGTAAAGATGCAGCGATAGCCCCTGGCAATCGCCGCGATGGCAAGGCCCGCCCCGGTGTTGCCACTGGTCCCCTCAATAATGGTCCCCCCTGGTTCAATCAATCCCTTCTCCTCGGCGTCCTCGATCATACTAATCCCAATGCGGTCTTTTACCGACCCCCCGGGATTGAAAAACTCAACCTTTCCCAGTACCGTACATGGGAGATCGTCCGCAACGTTGTTGATTCGGACGAGCGGGGTGTTGCCAATCGTACCGAGGACGGAATCGTGCCACATGAGTTCGTAAAGGTTTGTTGTGTGTAAGCGTTCATGGACAAGTGGTGCGGTCGGCGGTTTCCGACCGGCCGATGCTAATTTTTCCAGGCCGAAAGCGCTTTTTCGTCCTGTCGGCCCGCCTGTCTCATTCCACCCCCCTCACTCGAACGAGTGGTGCCCTCTCCCCAACCTCCTGGGCCTTAGGACAACGGGCGACTACGAAGCCGCGGAATAGACAACTCAGGGAGAATTTTCTTTTGCATCTGCCTAAACGAAAGCCGGACACGACAGTTGCTTTGTCTACTCCCCTAGAATGTGAACATAAGAGGCAGCGGAGACGCTGTCAGGTTGCGCACAGGGATTGCGTGTGAACCCCCTCTACCCTCCTATACTGATCCGACGCGACGCCAATGGAAGCCCCAGACGCCGTCCCCACCGTCGAGCCCGCCCTGCTCATCGCGACGTTCGCCCCGTCCGGCGACCTCAGGCACTGCAACGACGCCTGGGAGTCCGTTCTTGGCACGCCGGAGGGCCCGTGGGCCCTGCTCACCGAGGACGATCAGGAACTGGCCACCGCCTCGGTCCTGGAGGCCGGCAAGGGGAGCCTCGTCACAAACCAAGTCGTAAACGCTCAAACCCCGGACCGGGACGAACCCCTCCCCGTTTTGCTCAACTTTGTCCCCGTGCACGGAGAGGAGCGGGGCGGGCAACGCATTACGGCCGTGACCATCAGCGGGGAGGTGATGGCCGAGCCGCCCTCTTGGATGATCAGCCAGACCCAGCGTCATCGCATGGAGGCTCTTGGGCGGATGACGATGGGGGTTGCCCACGACCTCAACAACCTGCTGAGCGGGCTCGTCGGGCATATCGAACTCATTAAAGAGAAGGCCGCCCGGAACGACGGGGATGTCGAGTCCATCCGGCCCTCCATCAACACCATCGAGACCACCGCCGAGGACGGCGCCGCCCTCATCGAAAAGCTTCAGCGCTACATTCGGGAGGACACGCAAAAGCACTTCGAACGGGTGAGCCTTCCCGGACTGATTGAGGACTGTATCACCATCACCCAGCCCTACTGGTACAACGAGCCCCGACGTCAGGGCATCGAGATCGATGTGGAACGAGAATTTGATGACGTGCCGGACGTGATGGGGGCCCCGTCCGAACTCCGGGAGGTTTTCGTCAACCTCATCCTCAACGCTGTGCAGGCGATGCCGGAGGGAGGAACCATCACGTTCGAAACGTTCGCGACAAAGCAGCAGGCCGTCTGTGCACAGGTGACGGACACCGGCATTGGGATGAGCGAGGAGGTGCAGGAGAACATTTTCGAACCCCTATTTACGACAAAGGGAGAGCAGGGAACTGGCATGGGCCTCTCCGCCAGCTACGGCATCCTTCAGGAGCACGGGGGCGACATCGATGTCGCCTCAGAGCCGGGTGAGGGCACCACATTTACCCTTACCTTTCCCTCTGCCGACGAGTCTGAGCCGCGGAAGGAATCTACCGAGACGGCCCCGACCGAGACAGAAAACGTCCGCGTGCTGGTCGTGGACGACGAGGAGATGGTACGCTCCATCGTCACACAGCTTCTCAGCCTTAACGATCACGAGGTGGAGCGCGCCTCGTCGGGCAGTGAGGCCCTTTCGATGTTCGACGACGCACACTTCGACATCGTGTTCACCGACTTCGGCATGCCCGAAATGACGGGTGCCGAACTTGCCCATCGGCTTCGCGAGCAGGCGCCGGATCTGCCGGTCGTGTTGCTTACGGGCTACACCGATCCTGAAGAGGCAATCGATAAGGTGGACGACATCCTCTCCAAACCGTTCAAACTTGAGGAACTTGAGGCGACCATCCAAAAATACGTGTTCTCGGAGTAGGACGGCGGAAGACCAGAGGGTCAACGGTGGTTTCTGAGATCAGATGCCCCAACGATAAACCTACTCCAGTCGGAGGAGAAGGCGGCCCGTGTGGACGTAGGTGCCAAGTTGGCCCGGCCGCCGCCCCTCCTCCACTCCGTGAAGCGAGTAATCCAGGTGAAACGCCCCGAACTCGAGCCCCACCCCGCCGGACGGGTATCCGGAGCTAAGCCCCATCCGGACCCGAAGCGGCCCAAGGATTTTCGCGCGGGCTCCGGCGTGCAGGTGCGCTAAAGGCGTCTGGCGTCCGTTGCGGTATGCCTGATAGTCCAGGGCAAGTGCCACGTCGTCGAGAAAGAAGAGTGATCGAATCTCGTAAGCAACGCCAACACGATAGGAGGAGTCCAGAGCGAAGGCCTCTCGGGCCCGTCGCGCCTCGCGGTCGGACACGTCGTCGTCCGACCGGCCAACGATCTCACCAAGGAACGGCATGCGGCCGGGCCCGCTCCCAATTGTATAGTCGTACCCCTGGTTGAGCAAATCATAGAGGGCGGCCCCAAGTCGCAGCGTTCCGGGGAGTCCCAACCAGTCCGGGGCGTATGTCAGGCCCGCGTCTACCTGAAACGTGGCGCCCTCAAGAAGAACGGCGGACTCGTCCGACGTCAGCCGCGCGAGCGGTTTGTTTTTGAAGGCCAGGAAGCGACGGGTCTGTGTGCCGGTTACGCCCACGGACAGGTCCGAGAGACCGATCACGCGCAGGTCAAGCCCCAGAGAGGCGAGAGCCATCAGGTCCGTTCGGTTGAGGAACCAGACCGACGGCACGCCCCCTCCTCCTTCCTCAACCCGGTAGTTCAACGCGGTCTTCGCGAAGAGACCTCCACCAATCCCGAGCGGCCCCGTTGAATAGATGAAGGACGGTAGCAGGATGGCCCCCTGTCCGCGACTCGGCTGTTGCCCGAGGGCGAACGCTTGCCGATGGAGGTTGGCCAGTTTCTGGGTCGAAAGGTCAAACTCCGCCTGAAGGGCAGGCTCTACCTCCTGATTGAAAAATCGAATCTGATCCTCAAGAGACCGGCTTGCACCTCCCTGTATCCCCAAAACAGTAAAGTGGGACGGGACGCGCGGCAGATGAGCGGGATTGTAGAAAAAGCTTTGTTCGATGCCCGGTAAGGCGACCCCGGCATCTCCCATGGCCCGAACAACCGGAGAGGGCACGTAGGAGCGTTCTGTCAGCCGATTGTTCTGTGCAAAAACAGTACTCGGGGCCGTCCCCAATCCTGCTACGAGGGCAAGGAACAGCAGAATGAACCACGCGGAGAAGGCTCTCATTCAGCGGGGGCTCGTTGCGAGACAACGTGTTCTACGTCGGTACCGCTCGATCTAGCACAGGGCAATCGGGTGCGAAGCGCCTCGCGATGGGACTTGAGCACGTCAAGGAGCAGGGCCGTTTGCTCGCTGCTCGAGAGTTCATTACGGCGCTCCAGCCAGAGCACCGACTGCGAGACACCCTCCTCGTGCCGACACAGGCTTCGTTCTACCTGATCCAGATCCCCGACCGTTGGACCGCAGGCCACCAGTGCTCCCGGCGGCGTGCTGTCTTCATCCACGAGGAGGGTGCTCTCGGTGACGCTGAGTGTATCGCGCACAGCGAGCAGGCGCCGCGACAGCCGCGTGAGTGCAGCCAGCAAAAGGCCTTTGCTACGAACTTCGGCGGACAGTGCCGCGAAGGCTTCTGTGCGTCGGTTCAGCACTCCGTCCACGACAAGCCGGGAAACCCGCTGAATTTGTCCACGCCCGGCTGCTAGCGTTTGCAGTCCAGTATGATCCACGAGGGAAATGACCGGAAACCGATCCGGGGTGCCCGAAGGATCTGCGTCGTCCGTGCACACTACCGCTTCAGAACCTTCGGAGGTCGTCTGTGCCTCCATCCCATTCAGGTGCTCCACAGTGGAGCGCACCGCAAACAGATCTACGGCATTCGCCGCATACAGGGCGTTTGAAAGCTCAATCCGGACCTCCACGTCCGTCGAGTCGCTATCAAAGGCCGTTTCTAGCAGCTGCACGGCACGCGGGGCGTTTCCGTTCGTCATGGCGACCCGTGCGTCCGCCAGCAAACTCTTGACACTATTGGGAGAAGGTCCAACGCCGTCAAACACGTTGCAACCAAGCCCCCCACCACAAATCACGACCAGGAAAACCACGGTGCACACCGCACACCGACACAAACGACAAAGCGGCATCGACCAGCGTTCCTTTCCAACAACGAGGTGGAGGACAGCCTCCTTCGATAGAGAGTCGCAAGCAGGCAGTTGCCCACTATTGGAACCAGACGACCGACTCATGCATCGTCCGACGACTCAGGATGGGGATACTCATCGAGAATCTGAGCGTCTTCGATGTTTGGGTCCACCTCCCGGTCAAACGCTTCCTTCGACCGGGCCGAAATCGAAGACACACGGTCCGCCGTAAACTCGATCAGATTGGCTGCAAGGCGCAAGACGGTTCCGCCCGCAAAGACCGACTTTCCCAACCAATTCAAATTGTTGAGATTCACGCGGCGGCGGGGTGGGGTATCGTCAGACATAAAACGGCGTCCAGAATACAAAGACAACTGAGCAGGAATCGACCGGTCTGCGGATCGGCAAAGACCGATCCTTTTAGGCGTCTGAGGCCGAATCGTGCGAGCCGTTTCGGGGCGACTGGCGCTGGGCCGTTTCTGGCTCGGCTGCTCCCGTTCCCCGTTTTTCTGATCGGCGAGCAGAGCGGCGGCGAGTTTGACGAATGGCTTCTTCAAGCCCATCGGCCAGGGCCTCACCCGCCTGCAAGAGACCGTGAGCCAGCGTTGAAGCCGTTCCTTCGACGAGGAAGCGAGCTCGCTCCTCCACGTCGAGGTCCTCAAAATTACGGCGGGTTTTGTCGTAGTCAGTGTGTGACTCCTCCTCGTCGGGCATGGACTTGAACCGTTTTGGTAGGGGGACCGTTCGGGTGACGCACTGTGTTTGACGCTGCGACTTTACCATCGAGTTGACGCACTTTTGGACCGAATGGTTTCCTTCTTTCAATATCCGCCGCGCTCATGAGCTCCCCGTCGGTAAGTGCAGACGACGAGCCCCGGTTCGAGGGAATCGTGATTCGTTCTACTGGAAGCTGGTATGACGTGCGCGTTGGGGACCGAACAATTTCCTCGCGCGTGAGGGGTAAGTTTCGACTTACACGGCAAGACGTGACCAACCCTGTGGCGGTGGGCGACCGCGTCACCCTCCGCTACAATGAGGGCGACGACACCGGCTTCATTACAAAGATCCACGAGCGCGATAATAAGCTCAGCCGTCGGGCGGCGGGCCACCGTCAGGGTCAGGAGCACGTTATGGTCGCTAACGTCGACCGGGTCTGGATTGTACAGTCCGTGCAACTCCCCCCCCTCAACCCTGCCTTCGTAGACCGCCTCCTGGTTGCGGCGGCGGTCTACGAGTTGCCCGCTTGTATTGTCCTGAACAAGATGGACCTTTTGACCGATGAGGAGTACCCATCAGTGATGGACTTCCATCTCCGATACGCCGATTTGGGCTATCCGGTCCTCCCGACGAGTGCGGTCGCGGGGTCCGGCCTCGATCGGTTCGAATCGGCCCTTCAGGACCAGGTAAACGTCGTCACCGGCCCGTCGGGCACAGGCAAATCCAGTCTCCTCAACGCCATCGAGCCCGGGCTGGACGTGGAGACCGGCGAGGTGAGCAAAAGCACCAACAAGGGCACGCACACCACAACCCACGCGGAGCTACATCCGCTGTCAGTGGGGGGCTACGTCGTCGATACGCCCGGCATTCGGGAGTTCGGAATCCGGGACGTCCACCCGAAAGATCTCGGCCATTATATGCCTGACCTTGCCCCCTATGTGAACGAGTGCCAATTTCCCGACTGTACGCACGACCATGAGCCAGGCTGTGCAGTGAAAGCGGCCGTCGAGCGGGGCGAGGTACACACGGATCGCTACGACAGCTATCTTCGAATTCTTGATTCGCTACAAAAAGAGGAAGAGCGGCCCTTTTAACTGAAGCGGTACGGTCTCCCTGAAAACAGCATCCCTATTCGTCAGAGTCGTCAGCCTCCCCGTTCTCACGCATCGAACGAAAGAAGTCCAGTTTGTCGGCATCCAGCACGTTGTCGACCACTCCGTATTCCTGGGACTCCTCCGCACTCATCCAATAGTTTCGATCAGCGTCCGCCTCGATTTGCTCGTAGTCCTGGTCGGTGTGGTGAGCAAGGATCTGATAGAGCCGCTCTTTCAGCCACCCGACCTCCTCAGCCTGAATTTGAATGTCGGACGCCTGGCCCTGAGCACCGCCCATCGGCTGATGGATCATTACCCGCGCATTCGGGAGTGCGGCACGCTGTCCGTCTTCACCAGCCGCCAGGATCACCGCGCCCATTGAGGCAGCCATTCCAACGCAGATCGTTGCGACTGGTGCCTCAAGGTACTGCATCGTGTCGTAAACACCGAGCCCGCTATAAATAACCCCGCCCGGCGAGTTGACGTACATTTGAACCGGCTTCTCGGAGCTTTCACTCTCCAAATAGAGGAGTTGGGCGACCGTGAGGTTTGCGACCTGGTCGTTGATCGGCGTGCCGACAAACAGAATCCGCTCTTTAAGCAGGCGACTGAAGATGTCGTAGGCTCGTTCACCGCGGGTCGTCTGCTCTACCACCTTGGGCACGAGTCCGGACATCGGCTGGTCTCCAAGTCCGCCTTCGCTGATGCCGCTGGGCAACGACGTGAGGCCCTTACTAAACTGAAGAAAGTCGTCAACGCTAGCCATAGCAGTGGGTGTATGAGGAAGTAATGGTGATCAAGAGGCTCAGCCGTTCAACGAGCCCCGGTCCCTTCTCTATTCTGATGATGGAATGCGCGATACGAAGTAAATAATCGCATCATCATGAAACGCGCCGGTCTCAGCCCCGAGCCTTCTTCGTCGCCTTGTCTCCTTTCTCGGCCAGCAAATCGAGGGCCTCCTCCATCGTGAGAGCGTCGATGGACTGGTCGTCCTTAAGCGACGCGTTGGTGCCATCGTGTTTCACGTACGGCCCGTAGCGTCCATTCCAAACCTCGATGGGCTCCCCACTTTCGGGATGTTTGCCGACGATGCGCTGCGGCTTGTTGCGGTTCTCCTTCTGCCGGATGAGTTCCATCGCACGGTCGAGAACCACCGTGAGCACGTCATCGTCGTCCTTGAGGGACGCAAACGTGTCTTCGTGCTTCACGTAGGGGCCGTAGCGGCCGATGTCGGCTGTAATCGTATTGCCCGTGTCCGGGTGCTCGCCCAACTCGCGGGGCAGGTCGATAATGCGCAGGCCGAGGTCGAAGTCCACGTCGTCCGGCTCCACCCCCGGCGGCAGAGAGACGCGCTTGGGCTTGCCCTCCTGGTCGTCGTCGCCGAGCTGGACGTACGGACCGTAGGGTCCGGACTTCAAGAGCACCGGGAGATCTACCTCGGGATGGATGCCAAGTACTTGATCGCCTCGATTTGCCTCTTCGAGAATCGATTTGAGTTTCTCCTCAGTCGTGTCGCCGGGCGCCAGATCGTCGGGCAGCGAGGCCGTGACCGTGGTTTCGTTCATAGCCCCCTCGACGTAGGGACCGTATTTCCCAACCCGCACCACATAGTCGCCCCAGGTATCCGGGAACGAAATCTCGCTGATCTCGCGGCCATCAATTTTGTCGAGCCCCTCCTCCACCCGCGGATCGACCCCATCATCGCCGTAGTAAAAGTCATGCAGGTAGGGATCTGGTTCCGTACTGCCCCGCGCGATGTCATCAAGCACCTTCTCCATTTCCGCCGTGAAGTTGACGTCGACGAGCGGCTCGAACTGGGTTTCCATGAGGTTGTTGGTCGCAAAGGCCGTGAAGGTGGGCACCAGGGCGTTCCCGTTTTTCCGTACGTAACCCCGATTCTGGATCGTGCCAATGATAGAGGCGTAGGTCGACGGTCGGCCGATGCCTTCCTCCTCCAACGTCTCCACAAGGGTGGCCTCCGTGTACCGCGAGGGCGGTTTTGTTTCGTGCCCGAGGGGCTCGATCGAGTGCACCCGAAAGCCGTCCGCCCCGTTTTCGGAGGGCGCCCCGACAGACGTTTCTCCGACTTCCAGTGACGGAAGTGGGCGCTCCTGATCGGCAAGCTCCGCCTCCGGATCGTCACTGCCCTCGACGTACGCACGGAAAAAGCCCGGAAAATCAATGCGCTTCCCTGAAGCGCGAAAGCGGGCCATTTCCCCGCCCGCGTCCGCCTCAAAGTAGACGTTGATGTAACGGAGTTGCGCATCGGCCATCTGGGTGGCCAGCGTCCGCTTCCAGATGAGGTCGTACAATGCCCCCTGGATGCCGTCCAGGCCAAGCTCCTCCTTTGTCTTCATCTCGGAACCAACGGGGCGAATCGCCTCGTGGGCTTCCTCCGCACTGTCCGAGGAACTATACTGGCGCACCTGGTCACTCAGATACTCATCTCCGTACCGCCCGGCGACGGCGCTCCGTGTGCCCTTCACCGCCTCGTCGGACAGGTTCGTCGAGTCGGTGCGCATGTACGTGATGTGCCCGTTCTCGTAGAGCGACTGCGCAATGCTCATCGTCCGGCTCGACGAAAGGTTGAGCTTGCGGTTGGCCTCCTGCTGGAGGGTCGACGTTATGAATGGCGCGGAGGGCGACTTGGTACGGGTTCGTTCCTTGCGATCGACGATCTCCCAGGACTGGTCCGGCAAGCGCTCCGCGAGAGCCGTTGCGGTCTCTTCGTCGAGCAACCGCACGTCCTCTCCTTCTGTCACGTCGGCCTTGAGGCGCCCAGTGTCCTCGTCGAAGTCTTTCCCGGCGGCAAGCCGAACCCCGCCGAGATGGGTCATTTCGGCCTCAAACCCGATCCCCTTCCGGAGTTGAGCTTTGAGGTCCCAGTAGGTGGCCGGCACGAAGGTGATGCGCTCGCGCTCCCGCATCACCAACAAGCGTACAGCCACGCTTTGCACCCGCCCGGCCGAGAGTTTCGGCCTGATCTTTCGCCAAAGGAGCGGAGAGATGCTGTAGCCCACGAGCCGGTCCAGGATGCGGCGCGTCTGCTGAGCCTCAACTAGATGCTCGTCGATGTCGCGCGTCTCATCTAACGCATTCTTAATAGCCTCTTCCGTAATTTCGTGAAAGACCATGCGCCGAACCGGCACGTCTGGCTCCAGCACCTTTACGAGGTGCCAGCCGATGGACTCCCCCTCTCGGTCTTCGTCGGTGGCGATGTAGAGCACATCCGCTCTACGGAGAGCCTCCCGCAAATCCTTCACCACGTCGCGCTTGTCGGAGGGCACGACGTAGAGGGGGTCGAAGCCGTTCTCCACCTTCACGCCCAGCCGGGCCCAATCTTCGTCCTCGTACTCAGCAGGAATCTCGTCGGCCGAGGCGGGAAGGTCACGGATGTGTCCCATGCTGGCCTCAATTTGAAATCCCTCCGACGGCAGAAAGGCACGAATGGTCCGAGCCTTGGTCGGTGATTCGACGACAACTAAACGCTTCATACGGGGAACGCAAAAATCAAGATGCAAGAACGAACGCCGCCGATTGACGGCAGAATTGTACAGATTCGGGAACTCTAGGCACGCCCGTTGCCACACGGTCGTTCCGGCCGCTCGTCGGAATCACGTTATGAGCACGTTGAAAACAGTGTGGCGCGCAGCCGGATGCAGGTCCCAAATATACAAAAAGCCTGCGAGGGAAGGCCCCCGCAGGCTTCAAGCCGGAGAAGGTCTCGCGTCCATCCCCTAAGACTGAATGGTCTCGTGGGAAGTTAGACCGAGCTCCAGGGTATCCTCACCGAGTAGGTGATCGATGTGGTGAGCACGGTCCTCAGACTTCGTCAGCACTTTCTCAAGCTCACGCTTGGTGCCGTGATCGCCGTGCTCAATGGCCACGTCGATGGTATCCCGAACGATCATGCAGAGGGTGCGCTCCCCCTCCAGATCGTGCTCCAGCATCGAGCGGAGCCGGTAGGTCCCCTCTGGCTCGTGCTCGACGTGAGAAAGCTCAGCATGTCCCGTGGGACTACTCGTGGGAATGCCCCCGAGCGCTGTGACGCGCTCCGCGATCCGATCCACGTACTTGTGGACCTCGGTGTAGTTTTCCTCAAAGAACGCGTGGAGGTCGGGGAATTGCGGTCCCTCGACGAGCCAATGGTGCTTGTGATACTGGTGGTAGAGCGTCCACAGCGTGCATTGAATCTCGTCGAGCCTCGGAATCAGTTCCTCCGTCGCTTCCTCATCGAGACCGATGGGATTATCCTCAACCATCTGCTGTGGGCGCCAGGGCTCGCCGTGGTCGGTCTTGCGGAGAGCGGTCGTTTCGCTCGCGTCTGTGGTTTCTTTCGTCTGTGTTGTTGGCATATCGGAATGCGGTTGGTTGGTGAATGATGCACTCGTAAACGGGTCCAACGTGTCAGAACGGCGGCGTCACATCTGTCAGTCCGTCACCGAAGCGCTGGTGACAGGGTGGCGCGCGTCCTGCCAAAGTCCGTGGAGAATCGTTCAATGGAGAGCATAATACAAAGGTACAAAGCCGGTGCCACGTATGCAGTAGGGACGCAAAGAATCCATCCATTGCGACCTCGTAACAGACTAGATTTGGAGAGTCCACCGGATGCGCAGATCCTTCCTTTTCTCTAGGAATGGGGCTATCGCGTCTGTTGACGAGAGCACGTTTTTCTTGATTGTGAAGTATCGTCGGAGCGGTCAAATCCGAAACCCCACCGAATTCAGGATGCTCAGGCTCCAAGTGAGTCCGGTTCGCCGTTTCGAAGGCGCTCGGAATCCGTTCAGCGACCGGAACTTACCCCGGGACCGACCAGGGAGGGTCGCTTGACAGATCCAATCGCCCTGCACGTCGGAAACGAGTCATGTATTCTTTGCGGGGCGAGCCTTAGGTTTACCGTGTTCGTTCTTCTCTCGGTCAAAAAATTTCCTCCTATGTCTACCAGAGAAACCGCCGTTGAAAGCATCGCGATCCTCGCTGCCACCAGCGCCGGGGCCTCCACCGCGGCCGGCATCATCGCCCTCGCCCGCGGCCAGACCCGGGGCGCCCCGGGAGTCACAAAGTCGCTCTCAACCCTCGGCAAATCGGTGGGCGGTGGGATGCTCACGGGGGTTGCGGTCGCCGCAGGCAGTGGGACCCTCGTGGGGATCAGTCTCTATCGAGGGATCAATGCGCTCAACCAAACAAACTGATCATATCCTGTCACCAAACCCGTTTCACCAAACTGAGATCCGTATTCCCTCCGCGGTCAAGCCAAGCCCAACCTTCCTTCTGTTCCTCTAGTAAACCGGTTCTCGTCGAAAAGTCGATAGGCTTCCTCCCCTCCTCGCCAACTGCGGACGACAGCCCGTCTACCGTCTACACCTGAGAGATTGAGGTCCCGATTCTACTGCGAGAAATTCCGCCACCATCAGATTTCTCCGGTTGTAGTCAGTAAACCGACGAGGATTCGAAAGCGAAGGCAAGGCGCTCCTCAATCGATGCAATTGCCGTCCACAGGATCCGCAAGAACACTAGTCGATGCCCCGAGCTATTGCGAAGACGTTGCGGTTCCGATGCAAGAAGTCGGCACCGGCTCGGGCTAGCCGTTGTATTGTTGATTCCTTATTGACTTTCCCACTGATTTTTTTCTCTCCTTATGTCGCTCCCCGATGTAATTGACGCCAGTCCCTTCAAAATAGCCGCGGACGAATCTTTTCATGCCATCACCGTCACCCGCGCCGCCGAGGGAGAGCGGCCCGGCGAGATTGTCTACGTGAACGACGCCTTCACCGAGATGACCGGCTACGAAGCGGAAGACGTGATCGGCGAAACACCTGGCATGCTGCAGGGCCCAGACACCGACCAGGATGTCCTCGACCGACTTGATCGGAAGATCCAAAGTGGTGAGCGCTTCCACGGCGAGACCGTCAATTACCGGAAGGACGGGTCCGCATTCGTGATTGAGTGGAAGGTGCTCCCTCTGGATCAAGATGGGGATACCACTCATCACGTGGCCGTCCAGCGTGACGTTACCGATCAACGCGAGCAGTAGATGCTGCGTTACTGAACCGCCCCGGCAGTGGCCACAGCGGTCTATCAACTGAAGGGAGAACTGACCCCCCCATTGATCTGCCTTCCTGGAACTCCTCGGCCGTGAGCCGGGCCCAGGAGTGCTTTGAGTTTGCCTATTCCATGAGCAACTGGACTCGAAAAAAACAAACGACCGCGCTTTTCTAGTCTATTCCTCCCGCACCGCGTAGGTCACCACCGGATCCTGCACTCCTTTCACGGGCCGTGGGGGCTGCTCGGCCAGTTCAACGGACGGATCGAGGTCGTCCTTCACCGCCTGGGTAATCAACACGTCCACCTCATGCTCCCTCGTAAGCTCCTCCACCCGCGAGGCAAGATTCACGTGGCGTCCCACCACGGTAAACTCCTTCACCTCAAAGCTCCCGACAATCCCGGCCACGACCGGCCCCTGATGGATGCCGACGCTCAGCGACAGGTCCGGCAGCGACGGCGCGTCGATGTCGTCGTTGAGGCCGCGCACCTGGCGCTGCATTTCAAGGGCAGCCTTCACGGCGTCGGTGGACTGCCAGGGATTATGGTGTAGCGCGCCGAAGAGGACCAGCAACCCGTCGCCGATAAACTTAGATATGAACCCGCTGTGCTCGTCGACCGCCCGGTCCATGCGCTGGAAGTATTTATTGAGAAGGGCTACGAGGTCCGGCGCCTCCATTTGTTCGCTCATGGCCGTAAAGCCGCGCAGGTCGGCAAAGAGGATGGTTACCTCTCGCGTCTCGGCGATGTCGAGGGAGCGCTTCTCCAGGATGTCGTCCACCACCCGGGCAGGCGCGAACCGGTTGAACGTGCGCTGCAGCTGTTCCAACTCGCGGTTTGCGTCCGAGAGACGGCGTTGGAGGGTCTGGGTCCGGCGGTAATAATACCAAAAGCCGAGGCTGGTCCCGCCCCCCGCCGCAAGCACCAAGAGCGTGATGTCGTAGAGCATCAAGGATCCAGAAAGTCAAGCGTGCAGAGCCGAGCGACGGCGGTACTGTTCCCCAGCGTCGCCACGGCATCAATGGTCTCCACTCGCGAGGGTTCGCAACCTGTTCGTCTCAGGGACAGCCGAAACCGGCGGGAATCGGGACGAGCCGATCTGCGGGCGAATAGGGGGAGCCCCGGTCCGGGACAGGGGGAGCAGCCAACGACATTTCCCAATTTAAGGGTCGGTCGGGGACGTCCAGACTGACGGTATGTGTAGGTGGAGGCAAACACCATCACGACCCCATTGGTGCGAGGACGTGGAGTCGCGCAAGAGCGTTGCACAACCCGAGAGTCGCAATGGCGTCGAGGGTTTCTGCCCGGGAAACGTCCTGGACACGTTCTCGAACGACGGTCTGGATCTGCCCAGCCTCGTATCGAATCGATTCGCGGGCAAGCCGGAGGAGGCCCGCTGTGCGTTCGTCTACCGCCTCTCCCCGAAGGTGATCGACGACCGCCGTTACCGCAGGCGCGGCAACGTCACAGTGGTCATGCAGCAAAGTGGCGGCTCGTTCCTCCAGGGCCGCCGCATTTAGCCCCCGGGCGATGACCGCAAGGACAAACAACTTCGTCCGCAGCGGCAACGCGCTGTCACACCGAAGCCACTTACGGGTGCAATCATGAATCACGCTCCCGACACACGTGCCTCTCAATCGGCGAATCCATGGGCCCAGTGGTCCCTCAACCTCGTCGGTGTCTAAGGGCGCCATCGTGGGAGTAGCGTATTGTTGCCACCCCTCAAGCAGCCCCTGGACGACCGGTTGGAGCAGGTCGAAGAACCACTGGCTCGTGAACGATTCTGCACTCTCGTTTAACGGGACGGAGAGCATCGTGGCCACGCGGTTGATGAGAGTGGCCGTTACCGCAATCCCGGCAATCTCGCGAATCGCCTTTGCTTCGTAGCCCACTTTTTGAAGCTGAGCAATCGTGGATTTTTGCTCGAGCCGCCCCTGCGAGATCGAAACGGCAAATTTGAACGCCGGGTGTTCGGGATCATTCTCCGTATTCAGGTAGAGCTTCTCTTCCAGACGGTTAAGCTCCGCAGACGAGTAGCCAGCCACTCGAAGAAAGACCCGAAAGCTCCCGTAACAGAAGCGGCACGCGTTATCCCGAGCGACCACAAAGCAGATTTGCGAACACAATTCATCGTCGATGGCCCGCAAATCCGGATTCATCAGGAAGAGAAACGGACGGTAAGCCCAGGGATGAGGAGCAATGTACGGTGTGACGGCAGGCGCCAGGCCGGTATGGCGCCGAAACAGTCGCTCCAGACTCGGACTGGAATGCGCCTGAACGATCGGCTCCCGCCAATCCTCGGCCCGAGGCGGGTCTGAGGTAATCGAGATCGCTTCTGAACTGTAGGCAGGAGGGACTGTCGGCATCAATCGGGAGGAGAGCGTCTATACCACAACACGAACCCTAAGAGACGAAGCGAAGCGGTCTTCTCACTGGCCCCGGTATTCTTTCGTGTGATTCTGCTCGGAACCGTTTCGCCTCCATCCTTCGCCCAGCACGACCGATAACTGGGTCAGTCAGCGTTGGTCTCGTCGAGACGGTGGAGCGTCTCGAGACGAGCGAGGGCGTTCGCAAGGCTCACCGTGGCGATGGCTTCCAGCGTGCCGCTCCGATCAAAGCCCTTCGTGCACTCCCAGGCCACCCGCTTGATTGGCCCAAAGTCGTACCGGATCGAGGCCCGGGCCAGGCGAAGCAAAGACTCAACCTGGTCGGACACCGCGGCACCCCCGAGGTGATCGAGCGCAGCGTGGACCGCGTCGGTAGAAAACCCGTGTTGCTCCTGCAGTCTCGTCTGTAGATGCTCCTCTAGTCGGTCGGCCCCGACGCCCCGAGCCACCACCCCGAGCATGAGCAGTTTCGTTTCAACGGTGAGGGACTGTGTCGAACTGAGCCACTGTTTTGCAATCCGTTGGAGAACCCTGCCCACAGTGGTCCCGCGCAGGGTGCCGGTCCACGCCCCCAAAAACCCAGTTCCGCCCTCGTCGGCGACCGGGGCCGCTCCATTGGTCCAGTGCTTCGTGAACCGGAGGAGAGGCCGAGCCAAACGTCGCCACGGGCGCAGATACCACTCATCGGCCATTCCCTCGAAGGTGCTAACGGGGATCGACAACATGGTCCCGATCCGGTTGGCGGCCAGGTTGAGTACACTGATGCCCGCCATTTCGCGAATCGCCCGGTCGGCATACCCACAGGCTCGCAGCCGATCGAACGCCTCCGACACCCCTCGGCACCGCGAGAGACGAACCGCCAGCCGCAGGCCCCACTCCTCTCCCCGACTGAACCCCTGCGCCGAAAAGTGCGACTCCAAATCGTCGAGATCCTGAGGAGAAAAATTCGATAGGCGCAGAAGTGTGCGAAACGTACTGTAGCAGAATCGACACGAGTTGTCCCGCGCAATGATGAAAGAAAGGGCTGACGCATAGTCCTCATCGATATGGGCCAGCGCAGGATCGGATAGGAACAGAAATGGTCGGTAGAGCCAAGGGTGCGGGGTTACGTAGGGCACGGCCCCCGAAACCATCCCCACCCGGCGTCGAAATTGCGTTTCGATATCCGGAGCGGACCGGGGCTCCACCAGCGGCCTGCCCCACTCCTCCTCGGTCGGTGGTCGAGGATTGTCGAAATCAAGGTCGTCGGGCATCGGGACACTAGAAGAACCTTCTGGAAGGGAAATTTCGACGGGGCGGCAAACGGGTGCATGTGACGGTCAGTCCAGGAGATCCGCCCAATGCCTCAGGACCTTTTTGATTTTGGTACTGTATTTGTGAGGACGTATAGCAACTCCTCAGTGTTCGTCAATGACGTAATCGTGACTCCACAACTCGACGACGACGGAAACGTCGTTACACTTGACCTCCACGGTGCGACGGTCGACGAGGCGATTGACATGACATATCGGGCCCTCCGGCTTGCCGAGGATCGAGGGCGCACGCGCTTGAAGCTCGTCCACGGCTCCTCGACGACCGACGGAAACCGACGTACCATCAAGAGCGAACTACACGATCTGCTCGACCACGGGAAGCTGGGGGGCAGCGCAACCAACGTGATTCGCTCACAAAACAGTCTCGTGCTGGCTCTAGACCTGACCGCAACGACCGACCCCACGCCCATCAAACTCCGAGACGTTCAGCCATAAAGGATTTCTCGGCCCCGAACGCAGCTTCCGGACGACGGGTGCTCATCCGAAAGTCTACGCACCTATCGTTCTGTGTTCGTACTATCTGGTTGAAGCGGTGAAACGATCCCCACGCTAACGGCCCCGAAGCTACCGGCCCCGAAGCTACCTAGACCTGCGCTCTGCTCTTCAACACCGCGCTCACCGACCGATGAGTCCCCGCATTGGCATCACGACATCCTTCGATAACGGTTCGCAGAGCCTCGACCGGCGGTACGTGACGGCCGTCGAACAAGCCGGCGGCCTGCCGCTCCCCCTCCCGATGGCAAGGACCGAAGCCGCGCGGGCCGAGATTGTTGACCTGCTTGACGGCCTCGTGATTGTCGGTGGCCCGGCGGTTACCGACGGCCTCGTGGGATCACTCCCCGAGGAGTTGGGAACGATCGGGTCGGTCCGGGACACCACTGACCGCGCCTGGCTGGATCGCTGCTTGAATGCTGGCCTGCCCATCCTTGGGATCTGCTACGGCATGCAGTTACTGAACGCTCGCGCCGGTGGTACCATTTACGGCGACGTCGAAAATCAGCTTGACGGAGCCTTGACGCACAGTCAGAAACGGGGGGGCACCACCCATCCCGTCCAGATTCGGCCCTCCTCAGAGCTACACCAAATCCTGGAAACGGACACGATTACCGTAAACACACGCCACTTGCAGGCGATCGCCTCGGTGGGCGATGGGTTCTCGGTAGCAGCGACCGCCCCGGATGGAGCGATTGAAGCCATCGAGCACAAATCCGACCCGATTTGGGGCGTCCAATTTCACCCCGAGCGCATGAGCGAGCCCATGCGTCCACTGTTCCGAATCCTCGTCACACAGGCGAGTCGGACTCCTGCCCCCACTCCTTAATTCTCTTTGGCGTTTTCTATGAAACGACTGCGCCAGTTCCTTTCGGATCCCACTCCTTCCGGCCTGTCGGGGGCAGGGCTTCCTTTGAGAAAACGAATGGGAACGGGATTGGTCGGGGGGCTTCTGCTTTTCTTTCTCCTCGCCACCAGCTTTGAGGGTCCCTCACTGGGCGAGCAACTGTTCCACCGAGCCTCCGACGCGGCCTCATCCCTGCATCCCCTGGTTGCGGATACGACCAGTAGATCGGGTGCCTCCCTCCCGACCGCCCCGAACCTGCGTGAGTTCCCGTCCCATCCGGCCGTCAAGCTGGCGCCCTACATGAACCCGGCCACCCCGGAATCGAGAGTCGCCAATCCGCCCGTGCTCCGGGACTTTCACGACCTGCTGGACATGTTTGCCCAGCGTCAGGCCGAAGACGACAACTTCACGGTGCGCGTGATCGACCGCCGCACGCAGGAGGTCCTTGAACTTCACGAACTGACTGACCTCCGACACGCCTACCAACGGGGGGCGTCGATGGACTGGCGCGCCGTGGACCAGCAGCGCCGCGAAGTGACACGGGTGCTCGTCGACAAGTACGAGCGACGGGGCGTGCCGCTGGAGGACATCATCGTCCGGTGGGGCCGCGCCAACCAGGTCGAGCGGGCTCAGGAACGGAATCGTCCCTACCAGGCCTACGAGATCCAGTTGGCCCGCTCCCTTGGGCTCAGTCTGCTGTCCACGCAGATCGGCACCGTCGAGACCTTCAACAAGGACGATCTCGTCTCGTCCGCCGAGGCGAAGAGTCGCTACCAAATGCTGCCCCGGATTCTCCGTCGGAGCGGCATACACAAGTACACCCTGCCAACGACGGCGGGCACCGACGTCACGGTCGAGGAGGCTCATCATCCGCTCCTCACGATGGAGCCCGCCTTTCTATTGCTTCGGGGATACGTGAACGCCGTAGGGCACGAAATCCCGGGCCTCTCGGCGTACCACACTGGTCCCGGTAACATCTACATGCTCTTCAGAACGTATTTTACGAAGTCATCCCTCTACAATCCCTCGTCGACTGTTGTCGACGCCTACATCTGGTCCGTAACCGAGGGCTTCGACATCGTGCGGGAAGAAACGTCCTTCGGCCCGTTTTCTCGGGGCTACGTGCCATCCCTGCACGGTGCAATGGTGGCCCAAAACCGACAGCCGGTTGACCTCTCGGAAACCGTTCGCACAACCCGCGTGCAGACAAAGCCCGATGTCCGCGTCTCTCTCCGGGAACTTCTCACCGTGCTCGACACGACGGCCCAAACGTTCGACTGGGGCCCCGCCGCCGATGAGCGCTCAACGTACGCCCGGTTTCGGGCACTGAACAAACATTTCGATCTTCCCGAGGCGTCTAGCGGCGGTACACCGGAAGCCGGGAACGTCCAGCTCCCCTCCACCACCGACGGCAAGGGCGTGCGGTTCTTTCTGCCGCTGACGGCGCCTCAGGCCCTGCGACAGGCCGGTCTCGACGTGCTTGACCCGGAGCTCACAATGCGGTTCGATGAGTCGACGTTCGCCCCCCCGACCGACGCTCAGAAAACCAAATGGGACAACCAGTACGACGCACTCGTCAGCGACATCGAACGCTTCGGGTTCACGCCGAAAAACCGGACCCGTCTACTCGCGCTCCACGAAAAGTTTGAAGAGCTCGCTGAGGAACGTCCCTCCCGCTATCGCCGGCGACAGTTAGACATTATCCGCACCCACCGCCGCATCTGGCGGTCCAACCCCTGGGACAAACTGTCGGAACTGACGATGCAGATGACGGGCCGGGCAACGGTCCCCACGCGGCCGCCGGCAGAGATTGCTGACCCGGGCACACCGACGCGCATTCCTTAACCGTGTGGCCTGTTTGGAAGCGGGGGATCCTGAGCGACTGGGCCCACGCGCCGGGTGTAGTCGGGCCGGCTGACATCACGGATGACGCAGAACGTAGTATCTTCATTTTCCCGCACGACTCCAACATCGTCAACGACTACAGCCAACCTCTTCGTTCAAGGGAGCGAAAGGGATCGAATACTGCACTACGGTTTCGAGCGCCCCCACTCACTCGTCGAGAAATTCACCGCGCTGGATCTGCTTGCGTAGTTCCTGGAGCGACATCATTTTCTGCTGGAGTTTCTGCATTCCGTCCTCGTTGTCGGCCTGAGTGGCTTCGTAGGCCCGATCACGGATCTGGTCGATGGCGGCATTGACGCGATCGAGCTTGAGAAGCTTCATTGCGCTCTCGGCTGCCGCGTACGGTTTGTCGTTGGGGCGCGGGACGGGAATGTCTTCCTGCTTGGCCCAGTTTTCGGAGGCCTCGTGCTCGTTCATCATGACGGCCGCCGCTAATTGCTGCAGTGTGTCCCCGTGCTCCCCATCAAGGATGCCCTGGACGCCAACGTTGTCGTTCTGGTACATGTCCACCAGCACCTGCACCAGTTCGCGGGGCGGGCCCTCCGTGAACTCATCGAGGGCCATGTGGCCGAGGACGTGCTCCAGCATGCGCCGGCCGTGCTCCAGCATGAGGCGCAGGAGCAACCGCTCCTCCGGGAGGGGCTCGGGGAGCGGATCGGGCTCCGATTGGGCGTGCTGTTCACTTCCTTCTTCCGGTGAAGGCGATTGGGGCCGGGAGCCGGGCGGAGCAGGCGCCCCGGCCGGTTCGACCGCTTCTTGTTTAGTGCCCTGCTCCTGCCGCTGGGCTTCGCGCTGTCGGCGACGCTCGGCCTGCCGTTCGAGGCGCTCTCGCTCTTCTTCCAGCATCCGAAACAGATCGGCGTCGGGCACACCCAGCACCTCGCTCGTACGGGTAACGTACTCGCGCCGAAGGTTCGGGTCGGGGATGCGCGCCACCGACTCAATGATCTCGCGCTGCACCTCCACGCGATCCTCGGGGGTTTCGAGGTCACCGCTCCGGCGGGCGCGCTGGTACGCGAATGAGGGCAGGTCCTGGCGATTCTCCTCGACGTACTCGGCGAATTCGTCCCCACCATGCGCCTGGACGTAATCGTCCGGGTCGTCGCCCACGGGCAGTTCGACCGCGTAGACGCCCATCCCCTGGTCCATCACGCGGTCCATGCCCCGCATCGTGGCGCGGCCCCCGGCTTCGTCGGCGTCGTAAAGGAGCAGCACGCGCTTGGCGTAGCGATGCAGCGCCTTCACTTGCCCGTCGGTAAGCGCCGTGCCGCTGGACGCGACGACGTTCTCGACGCCGGCCTGCGAGAGACTGATGACGTCCGTGTAGCCCTCCACAAGCAGAACCTCGTCGGTCTGGCGGATGCTCCGCTTGGCCTGATGGAGGCCGTAAAGAACCTCCTTCTTGTGGTACACCTCCGTCTCCGGCGAGTTGATATACTTGGGCTGATCCCGGTCGCCGTCCGGGTCGAGGATGCGCCCGGCAAAGGCCAGCACCTTGCCGATGTGCGAGAAGATCGGAAAGATAATGCGGCCGCGGTAGCGGTCGTAGTACCCACTGCCGTCGTTGCGCTTGATGATGAGCCCCGCCTTTTCCAAAATCTCGGGGTCGATCTGCTCGTCTTGAGCCGCCGTGAGGAGGGCGTCCCACTCGTTCGGCGCGTAGCCGAGCCCAAACTCTTTGATCGTCTCTGGCGAGAAACCGCGATCGCGGAGGTACGTGAGCGCAGGCTGGCCCCGGTCGGCCTGCGTCAACTGCTGGTAAAAGAAGCGGGCCGCAAAGCGAAGAGCGTGAAGAATGGACTCCCGCTCGTTCGCGGCTTCCTGGTCAACCTCTTCCTCGGGGAGCGGAATGCCATACCGATCGGCCAGCATTCGAACGGCCTCCAAGAACCCTACCCCCTCGATTTCCTGGACGAATTTGAACACGTCGCCCCCCACCCCACAACCAAAGCAGTGGTAGAGGTTCTTGTCGGGGGAGATGCTGAAAGAGGGCGTGTCCTCATTGTGGAACGGGCAGAGGCCCTTGAAGCGGGAGCCGCTTCGCTTGAGTTGCACGTAGTCGCCCGCCACATCTACAATGTCCGCCGCGGCGCGGACCTCCTCAATTTTCTCGTCCGGGATGGGCATGGCGACGAGCGAGGGTCGATAACAGACCGTCCCAAGTGAATGAGATATGTGTGTATGAAATGTGTGCCCTTCGGATCCAGCCTCGTGACCGGTTGCTCCCCCAGCTACACACGGAGACCAGCGTCCGGTGGGGGCACCGACTGCACGGCGGCCTCTTCGTCCTCTCCCTCCACGGGACCGATGTCCGGCTTGTCTGCACACTGGCATGAAGACAGCCCGACAGACAGCAGGATGACACCAAAGATTGCGACTCGCTTCATGGACGATGGACTGTCGAATGAGATACAGCAAGGAAGAAGGAGTGATAGGATAGGATGCATGGGGGCGGGTCGCAAGTCCGGCCCCCCTGCGATTCGGCCCCTTTGGACATCTTTCCGTCATTTTTCCTGGATGGGCACGTGCACCTTCGAACCATGATTCCGCGCCCGGTGAACTTTTGCGGACGTTTCCATCTGGCTCTTTACAGTGCCCCGTCGCTTTCAGAGCTTCAACTGTAGTTTCCATACCGTAATCCCGTAACCTGACCAGCTTCCTAATCTATGTCCGAACTGCGTGAGCGCATCGACGACCTCGTGGCCCAGGGAGACGCTGTCAATCGGGGCGCGGCGGGCAATGCCATCGCCGACCTCGTCCAGGCCCTAAACGCGGGCGACATCCGCGCCGCCTCGCCCACCGACGATGGGTCCTGGACGACCCATGCCTGGGTGAAGGAGGGCATTCTTCTCGGCTTTCAAATCGGCCGCATCGTAGACTATTCCACCGAGAAGTTTCCCTTCTACGACAAAAACACGTTTCCGGTAAAGCCGCTCCGCAAAGCCGACAATGTGCGGCTCGTGCCGGGCGGCTCGTCGATCCGCACGGGCAGCTACGTGGCGCCGGGCGTGGTGTGCATGCCGCCGATGTACGTCAATGTGGGGGCCTACGTGGACGAGGAGACGATGATCGACTCGCACGCCCTGGTGGGCAGCTGCGCGCAAATTGGCAAGCGGGTCCACCTCTCCGCCTCCGCGCAGGTGGGGGGCGTGCTGGAGCCGGTGAATGCCGCGCCCGTCATCATCGAAGACGACGTGTTCGTGGGCGGAAATGCGGGCATCTACGAAGGCTGTATCGTGCGGGAGGGCGCGGTGCTGGCCGCGGGCGTGAACCTCACCTCCTCCACCCGGCTCTACGACCTGGAGAACGAGACCGTGCACACTGCCACCAACGACGCACCGCTGGAGGTGCCGGAACGGGCGGTGGTCGTGCCGGGCTCCCGCTCAATCGACTCCGACTTCGGGGACGAGCACGGCCTCTCCCTCTACGCACCGGTCATCGTCAAATATCGCGACGAAACGACCGACGCCGCGACGGTGCTGGAGGATGCGTTGCGGTAGCAGACTACCTGCCCCTAACGGCCAATGGGAAATCGTGCACAGTTCGTGTTTCCACCGAACCGGAGTGTATTGCGTATTTCGTGTTGTGTGTGGCATAGGTTGAGCGGAGATGCGCAATACGCCAGCTCCCGACGGCGGCCACACTCACTCCTCGCCTCGCTATAATCCCCATGTCTGTTCTGCGAATCGTCTTTGGCAAGTCTCCTCGATCCTCCAGCCGGCCCCGACCGCCGATGCGACTTCAAGCCGTTGCGCTACAGTTTGACCGCTTCCGATGAGCTGCGGACGGCTCACTCCTTCTCACCCGCCCCCCATTCTCCCACGCCTATCCGCTATGAACGTCGTCTCTGCCACCGACGCCGTCACGGTCATCAACTCCGGCGACCGCGTGTTCGTCCACACCGCCGCCGCGGCCCCGCAGAAGCTGGTGACCGCCATGACGAACCGGGCCGACGAACTCCGAAACGTCGAGGTCTGCCACCTCCACACCGAGGGCAACGCGCCCTATGCCAGCGACGAACACGCCGACACCTTCCACACGAACGCGATGTTCGTCGCGGCCAACGTCCGGGACGCCGTCAACGACGGCCCGGCCGACTACATTCCGGTCTTTCTGAGCGAGGTGCCCGCCCTCTTCCGCGACGGCGTGCTACCCCTCGACGTAGCCCTCCTCCAGGTGTCTCCCCCGGACAAGCACGGCTACTGCTCGCTTGGGGTCTCGGTGGATGCCTCCAACGCCGCTTTAGGGAGCGCCCGGAACGTCGTCGTGCAGATCAACCCGAACATGCCCCGCACGCACGGCGACGGGCTCATCCACGTAGACGAGATCGATTTCGGGGTAAAGGTGGATACGCCCCTCCCAAAATCACCTCGGCCCGACCTCTCGGACGTGGAACGGGCCATCGGCCAAAACTGCGCGCAGCTCGTCGACGATGGTGCAACCCTACAGATGGGCATCGGCGCCATCCCGGACGCTGTGCTCCGCGCCCTTGACGGCCACAAGGACCTCGGCGTTCACACGGAAATGTTTTCCGACGGCGTCATTGACCTCGTGGGCGAGGGCGTCATCACCGGGGCGAACAAGGCCGTCCATCCGGGCAAGATCGTCGGGAGCTTCGTAATGGGCACGCGGGACCTCTACGATTTTATCGACGACAACCCGCTCGTCGCGATGCTCGACGTGGCGTACGTCAACGACACCGCCGTCATCCGGCGCAACCCGAAGGTCACAGCGATCAACAGTGCCATCGAGGTGGATCTGACCGGCCAGGTCTGCGCCGACACGATTGGCACCTATCAGTACAGCGGCGTGGGCGGGCAGATGGACTTCATACGGGGGGCGTCCCTCTCCGAGGACGGCAAGCCGATCATTGCGCTCCCCTCCACCACCGGTTCGGGGATCTCCCGCATCGTGCCCCACCTCAAGGAAGGCGCGGACGTAGTCACGACCCGAGCCCACGTCCACCACATCGTCACCGAGTACGGCTCCGTGAATCTCTATGGCAAAAACCTTCGGGAACGCGCCCAGGCCCTCATCGACATTGCTCACCCCACCCACCGCGAGGCCCTGCAGGAGGCCGCCCACGAGCGCTTCAACACAACGGCCGCCCCCTGAGCCCGCTTGAGGATGGACGTATGGAGCGGTGGAAGGATGGACGAATGGGTGGATCAGGCAGGTCGCGGGTAATTCTCGTCATTAACAGACTGCGACGAGCCAACCGTACCGGAGTGCCCCGAGGTGCTGCGCGAGCCAGATCCGCGGAATTGTCCGGGCGAAGACGCGCTCCGACTCCGACGCATCAAGCAAGGTTCGTCTCAACGTGGGATCGGTCACCAGCGCGCCCAAAACGCGGCGAAGGACAA
>CAYULG010000004.1:0-17389 GCA_964445365.1 uncultured Salinivenus sp.
TCGCCGTTCACGCTTCGCTGGAAGGCCTCCCAGCTGAAGTCGGCGTCCTTTGTCTCCGGAAGCGTGGTGGCGAGGGCGTAACGGAGGAGGTCCGGCCCCCGCTCGTCCCCAAAGTCGTCGAGATACTCGTGGAGCCACACCGCCCAGCCGCGGCTCGTGGAGAGCTTCCGGCCCTCCAGGTTCAGAAACTCATTCGCCGGCACGTTATCAGGCAGGATGAAGTCCCCGTGTTCCATGAGCATTCCCGGAAACGTAAGGCAGTGGAAGACGATGTTGTCCTTGCCGATGAAATGGACGAGCTCAGTGTCCTCGTCTTGCCAGTACGCTTTCCACTTGGTCGGAGCATTCTGCTCGATGGCCCACTCTTTGGTGGCCGAGATGTAGCCGATCGGCGCGTCGAACCAGACATAGATGACTTTGCCTTCGGCGTCCAGTCCGTGGCGCTCAGCTACGTCTTCGGGCACGGGCACGCCCCAGGGCACGTCCCGCGTGATGGCGCGGTCCTTAAGGCCATCGTCGAACCAGCTTTTGATCTGGCCGAGGACGTTGTTCTTCCACTTGTCAGGGGGGTCTTCTTTGGTTTCGATCCAATCCTCCAGCTCCGGCTGCATCTCCTCCAGCGGGAGGTACCAGTGCGTCGTCTCCTTCAGCTCCGGTAGTGCGTCGGTGAGCGTGCTTTTCGGATCCTCCAGCTCCGTCGGGCTGAGGGTCGAGCCGCACTGCTCACACTGGTCCCCGTACGCCTCGTCGAAGCCGCACACCGGACAAGTCCCCATCACGAACCGATCGGCTAAAAACATCTCCGCCTCCGGGTCATAGAGCTGCTCTTCGGTTTTCAGGTTGAAGACATCCTTCTCATCCAGGGCGCGGAAAAAGTCCTGTGTCGTCTCCTTATGAAGATCACTGGTTGTGCGGCCGTAATAGTCGAAGCTCATCCCAAACCGCTCGAAGCTCTCCTGGATCTGAGTGTGGTACTGATCCACAATCTCCTCCGGCGAGCGGTCTTCACCCATCGCCCGCATAAGCACAGCCACGCCCATCTCATCGGAGCCGCAGATGTAGGCCACGTCGCGCCCCTTCAGCCGCTGGTAGCGTACGAAGAGGTCGGCCGGCAGGTACGCCCCCGCCAGCTGGCCGATGTGGACCGGACCGTTGGCGTAGGGCAGGGCCGAGGTGACGAGGAGGCGTTCCGAAGTGGACGAATCTGCCATCAGTAAAAGAGGTGCTTACCGCAATCAGTTGTCTCGAATGTAGAAGATCATATTGCGTATTTCGTATCGCGTGTAAGAAGCAGGTAGATCGAAAATACGGAATACGAAATACGCAATACGCACCGGAGCCTTGGCAGTCCGCCGCGAAACAGGCACGCTGAACTGACAAAGACTCCCTACGACCTAATTAAAGCTGACCCCATCCAGCGGATCCCCCTCCTTCTTTCGCAACGCGTCCTCCGCAAACCAGGCCTCGTCAACTTCTTCCGTCGTGTCCGGCAGGTCCTCATGGGGCTTCTCGTAACCGTCGATGTCCTTCAGCCAGACGAGCGTCTTCTCCCGCATCGTGCCGTCGCGCGCCTCAAACTCGACGTTCTGCTCGCGAGCCGCGCAGGTTCCCTCGGCCTCGTCGTACACGCCGCCGAGCTTCGGGTGGCGCAACAGGATGCGAACGCGCTCTCCATAATTGAAGCGACTATCCTCGAAGTCGGCCTCGCTGTACGTTGGCACGGTTCGTGGGTATACTTCGTGCAAAATGTCCGTCGATAGGATCTCGGTGGGCACTTTCTCCGGATTCGAATATACGAACCAGCGGATGCATCTGCATGTTCATCCCCCGTGAGCCCCTTGTGAAAACGGACTGACGAGGGTGCCCCTCCAGCGGGAGAGTCAGCCACGTCGTCGGAATCGGGAGTTCTCGTGACTCACGACTCGTTGGCAGCTTCGTACATTCCGAGCCATCCTTTTTTAACCTGTTATCGAATTGACCGCTCATGCCCGAGTCTTCGTTTCCCCCCCGCACCGCCACCGTCGAGCGCACCACCGATGAAACCGACGTGGCCGTCGATGTGTCGCTCGATGGGGACGGCACGTACGATGTAGACACCGGCGTCGGGTTCTTCGATCACATGCTTGAGCTTTTCGCCAAGCACGGCGGGCTCAACCTCACGGTCCGCTGTGACGGCGATCTGCACGTCGACGACCACCACACCGTCGAGGACGTGGCCATTGCTCTCGGGAAGGCTACGGGCCAAGCCCTCGGGGACAAAGCCCAGATTGCCCGCTACGGCCATGCGTACGTGCCGATGGACGACGCCCTCGCCCGCACGGTGATCGACCTGTCGGGGCGGGCCTACCATCGGCTCGATGCGTCATTCGGCCGCGAGGCGGTCGGGGATCTCTCCACAGAACTAGTGGCCCACGTCTGGCGCTCGTTCGCCGAGCACGCGGCCTGCAACCTCCACCAGACCGTGCTGCACGGGCACAACACCCACCATAAGATCGAGGCTCTGTTTAAGGCTTCCGCACAAGCCCTTCAGGCGGCCGCCCGCCGCAGCGCCGAGCACGACGAGGTCGCCTCCACCAAAGGAACCCTCTCCTGACTTCGGATTTTGGAGTGTGGATTTCGGAAGGAGGAATGGCACGCCCTTCGTCCTATCCGCCTCGTTCAAACGTTCAACGTTCTCACGTTCCAACGCAAAAAAATAGATGCTTTCCGACGAAACGGTTGCCGTCATTGGGGCCGGTAACATCGGCCGCGCCCTCATCGGCGGCATGATCGACGGCGAACTAATTGCCGCCGAGGACGTCATTGCCACGCGCCGCACCGAATCGGCCCTCGATGCCATGGCTGAGGAGTTTCCCGGCCTGCGCACGACGACCGACAACGTGGAGGCCGTGAAAGAGGCCTCTGTCGTTCTTCTCACCATCAAACCGCAGAGCCGAGCCGAGGTCGTGACGAACATCCGCGACCACATCGAGCGTGATGTGCTGGTCGTGAGTGTATTGGCCGGCATCACCACCGAGCGACTTCAGCTCGGCTTCGGGCAAGACCAGCCGGTTATCCGCGCGATGCCGAACACGCCGGCCCTCTTGGACGCGGGCGCCACCGCCATCTCGCCCGGCACATACGCCTCGGACGACCACGTGGAAATGGCCCGTCAGATCTTTGAGGCAGTCGGCGAGGTCGTGGCGGTGCCGGAGGACCACATGGATGCGGTGACCGGCCTCTCCGGCAGCGGTCCGGCCTACGTCTACATGTTCATCGAGGCGCTGACGGACGCCGGGGTAAAACAGGGCATGTCCCGCCAGGACGCCGCCAAGCTCTCCGCCCAAACGGTCTACGGGGCCGCCAAGCTCGCCCTCGAGACCGGCAAACACCCCGCCATCCTGCGCGACGAGGTGACCACGCCCGGCGGCACGGCCATCGCGGCGGTCTCGTCGCTGGAAGAGCACGGCCTCCGCACGATGCTCATCAACGCCGTGGGCACCGCGACCCAGCGGTCGGAAGAACTGAACGAGGAGTAGTCTCCAACGGCCGCCCCCACGCTCCCTCTCTCCCGCGCTCCTATTCCCATGGTCACAATCATCGACTACGGCATCGGCAACCTCCGCTCCATCGAGAAAGCCTTCCAACGGGTCGGGGCAGAGGTAATCCGAACGGACGACCCGCAGGCCGTTCGTGACGCCGAACGGCTCGTGCTTCCGGGCGTCGGGGCCTTCGGCGCGTGCATCGACGAAATTCGGCGTCGCAACCTCGAAGGCCCGATCCTGAACGCGGTCGACGACGGCACGCCGTTTCTGGGCGTCTGCGTAGGCATGCAGCTTCTTTTCGAGACCGGCCATGAGAAGGGCGTGCACGAGGGGCTGGGCGTATTGCCCGGCCGCGTAGAGCATTTCCACGACGCCGCCGACGGCGCGGCCGACGACCTCGTGGTGCCCCACATGGGCTGGAATAACCTCCAGCCCACGCGCACTCATCCGCTGCTCGCCGACATGGAGGACCCCGCCTACGTCTACTTCGTCCACTCCTACCACCCGGTGGCGGAGGAGGCGGACGACGTACTCGCAACCACCACGTACGGCCACGATGTCCCCGCCGTCGTCCAGCGGGCGAACGTGCACGGCGTGCAGTTCCACCCCGAAAAGTCGCAGGCCGCCGGGCTTCGTCTCCTGGAAAACTTCTCCACCCTCCCTCTTCCAAAGGTCTCAGCCACGTAACCGGCTCCTCCGGCAGGGCCTCACTTCCAGTTATACACCACGCCGATCCCGAATCGGAGCCCCGCCCTCTTCATCGATCCCAAGGGGAAAGAAATTGGAACGTGGATCCGCAAACGGCGATCAGAGGACAGAGATAGCGAGAGTCCCGGCGCAACCTCGGCGCGAAAGCGACTCGATGCCCGAAACGGCCGCCACTGCACCTCCGTCGTCGCCACGATGGGCGGATTCCAAGGCGTTATGGGCCGCAAAAGAGGGGCTGCGGCCCATTGGTATCCGAGGGCCGTTTCGACGTCTGCGTTTGTCGTGACGCGACTTCCCGTCCACGCTAGCCCCGTTCGGCTTTCGCGCCGTTCGTACGCAAGGAGGAATCCAACGCCAAGGTAGGGGTGCATGCGCTCGTCCGAGACGCCCAGCGTCCGGAATCGATGCTCCACTCGCGCTCCCAGGACGCTCATTTCGCCCGGATCGTAGGTTGCACGAAGATCAGAAAACGGATACGTATACGGGGCCGCGAATAAAGCAAAGACGCCACCGAAGAGACAGGCGGGCGGAGACTCCTCACACTCGGTGTCCGACGTGTCTGGGGGAGCCTGCGCGGACGCTGTTCCACTCAGGCTGGGCGATAACAAAAAGACAATCAGAATAGAGACGATTCGCCGATTGTGAGAACCACTCGGCATCGGAAACGAGTAGCATTCTTGCTTTGTATCGGTGTTCGTCAGTATGACGCAATCCATCCGAAGATCGTCACACCTGGATCCCGGAGAGAAGGGACTCTGACAGTCTAGCCGCCTGCTGCTTCTGCTTCGCCCGCTTTTTCGCCCCACTCCCATCGGGACCTATGCCCCTCGTCATCCCCGCCATCGACCTGCGCGACGGCCGCTGCGTCCAGCTCCACCAGGGCGACTACGACGAGGAGACCGTCTACTTCGACGACCCCGTCAAGATGGCGAAGCTTTGGCGCGTGCAGAATGCCCAGACCCTCCACGTGGTAGACCTGGACGCCGCGCGGGGCCAGGGCGACGACAACCGCTCCGTAATCCAAGACATGTGCGACGCCCTGGACATCCCCATCCAGCTGGGCGGGGGAATTCGCTCGATGGAGCAGATCGAGTCGGCCCTCGACATGGGCGTGTACCGCGTCATCCTGGGGACGGCCGCCGTCAAAAATCCGGATTTGGTCGAGCAGGCCGTCGCCAAATTTTCTTGTCATCAAGTCGTGGTCGGCATTGACGCCCGCGACGGCGAGGTGCGCGTGGAGGGATGGACGGAAGGCTCCGGGCTCGACGCCGTCGAGTTTGCCCGGGAGATGGAAGATCGGGGCGTGCGCCGCATCGTCTACACCGACATCAGCCGAGACGGCACCATGAGTGGCCCCAACGTCCAGGCCTATCGCACCATGGGCAGCGCCCTCTCGGAGGCACGCATCACGGCCTCCGGGGGCGTCGGCGACTACGACGACCTCCTGTCCATCGAAACCCTCCAGCCGTACGGCGTGGACTCCGTAATTGTGGGCACCGCCCTGTACGAAAATCGCTTCCCCTGCCAGCAGTTTTGGGCCTGGCAGGACAAGGACGAGATTGACCTCGACACCTTCTCCACCGCTTCCCTCCGTGAAGCGCCTTCATCACAGACGGAAAGTGACTGAGCGTGGCGTCCTTCTTGGCCCTGGACCAGCGGGAAGCCCGATCCTCCCACTCCGATCTGCCAATGTCCCAATCGTCTCTATGCCGCTTGCCAACCGTATTATTCCGTGCCTCGATGTCGATGAAGGCCGCGTCGTAAAGGGGATCAACTTCGTCGACATTCGCGATGCCGGGGACCCAGTGGAGCAGGCCCGAACCTACGACGCCGCCGGGGCCGACGAGCTCGTCTTTCTCGACATCACGGCCACCCACGAGGGGCGCGACATCATGCACGAGGTCGTGCGCAAGACCGCCGACGAGGTCTTTATCCCGCTCACCGTCGGGGGCGGCCTGCGCTCGGTTGAGGACATGCGGGCCATGCTCCAGGCCGGGGCCGACAAGGTCGCTATCAATTCCGCTGCCGTGAAGGAGCCGAGCCTCATCACGCGCGGGGCCGAGGCGTTCGGCGATCAGTGTATCGTCGTGGCCATCGATGCGAAACGCGTCGGCGAAGACCCACTGGAGTGGGAGGTGTTCGTTCACGGGGGCCGGAAGGAAACGGGCGTTGACGCCGTCGAGTGGGCCGTTGAGGCGGAAGAACGAGGCGCCGGCGAGATTCTTCTCACCTCGATGGACCGGGACGGGACGAAGGACGGCTACGACCTCGACCTCTTGCAGGCCATTACGGAGCGGGTGCGCATTCCCGTCATTGCCTCCGGCGGCGCCGGCACGCTCGGCCATCTGCGCGACGGGCTGGTCGACGGCGGCGCCAGCGCTGTGCTCGCCGCCTCCATCTTCCACTTTGGCGAGTACACGGTGGAAGAGGCCAAGGCGTACCTCCGCGACGCCGACCTCCCGGTCCGCCCCCCCTCATCGGACTGGAAAGACCGTTATGCCTGAGCGACCCGACGATACCTCCTCGCTAACCCCGACGCACCTGCTGAAGGGGGCCGCCGTCGGTTTCGCCGTCCTGGGCCTCTCTTTCATCGCCTGGATCGGTGACAAGTGGGTCGACTTTCCGGGGGCGCGCGCGACCCAGTTCGGCTTCGAAGCGCCCCTCTGGCCCGCCCTCGGCGCGTTCGTGCTCCTGGCGACCGCGGCCGTCGTCGCTCTCTTTTGGACCGCCGCCGGTCGCGTCGAAGCCGGGGAAGACCTCTTCGGACAGCGACACCGAAAGCACCCGGACTGGGAGGAACAATCAAACGGGCAAGCGCCCGAGCAGTAACCCCTCCACACTCACCAGGGCGGCCCCGCTTCGTCTCCGAGTGACTCCAGAAACGCCACCAGCAGGGTCCGGGCGTCGTCGTAGATGCCGTTTACCTCGCTGGCCCGGGGGCCGGCCACATTGAGCACCCGCACGTCGTGGTCCTCCCCCCAGGCCCGAATCGTAGGCACCGGCCCCGGATCGCTGGTGCGCACGTGCAGGACGGGCCGGCCCTGCTGCTTTGCCTCCGTCATGGTGAGCGCGGTCCCCCCTTCGAGCGCCCCGTCGGTCACGATGAGCGTGCCGTCACTGTCGCGCACGTTCCAGGCCGTGCGCTGCTCGTACGCTTCCGATGCCGTTTCCTTGAGGGGATAGCGATCCGGAATCCGCCCGTCTTCGGCCCGGCGGCCGTTCGGACACCAGCCGCCTACCGGGACCTCGTAGGCCAGCGCCGCGTCGAGCGCTGCACGATCAACTCCTGTCTGTCCGCCGGACACGATTTTTCGTAGGCGCATAGACCGTTCGGGTCGGAGAAAGAGGACGGAAAAAATCCCCCGCCGACGCCGGAAGAAGCTCAGTGTCAAAAGAACCTCTGCCCCCGGTAGCGGTTTCCGCCTCGCGGCTCATTTCACGAACGAAGCGTGTTCGCACTTCATGCGTCTGTTCACGGCCCTCGATCCTCCCGAGCCGGTTCGCGATCAGTTGGAAGCCCTGCAGGCGCCGGTCGAACTGGACGCCCGCTGGACGGATCCTCAGCAGTTCCACGTCACGGTTCGCTTTATCGGCGACGCCCCTCCCGACCAGGCCACCCGTTTCGAAGAGGCCCTCGCGGGCATTGAGGCACCAACCGTCGAGTGTCGCCCGTACGGGCTCGACGTACTCCCCTCCCGCCGCACCCCGAGCGTGCTCGTCGTAGGCCTGGAGCGATCCGACAGCCTGATGGCCCTGTACGAGGCAGTGAGCGGAGCCCTCCACCCCGAAGGACTGGACCCGGAGGATCGACGATATCGCCCACACGTAACTCTCGCCCGCCTGAACGATGTCCCCCCAGAGACCGCCCACGACGTCCTCGACACCCACGACACCGACGCCCTCAATCCCTTTCACGTAAATACCCTGCACCTCTACGAAAGTACTCTCACGCAGGACGGGGCTGTCCACGAAGCCCGAGCGACCTACTCACTTAGCCCCCCTAACGCATAACGTTCAACGCCCAACCCTCAACGCCCAACCCTCAACACCCAACCCTCAACGCAAAACCCTCAACGCAAAACCCTCAACGCAAAACCCAAAACGCACAACCCGTTACGTCCCTCATTTTTCCCGAACCTTCGCGCAACGGAGCAATCATCTCTCCGCTCGTTCGTTTGGTAGGGGTGTCGTTGGATAGACCGAATGCGCCCTCTGCTGGATCTAACGAACGCATCTGACAGATGCACCTAACGAACCGTGCCATGACTCGACGCGCGACACTGGTCATCCTCTTGGGACTCGTTCTCACGGTCCCGGCACTGGGCCAGGATGCCGTTTCGCTGATGGACGTGCAGAAGGCCTACGACGCCCTCGACGGCCTCCGCGCCTCCTTCACGCAGGTTATTAGCTCCGACTTTGCGGGCGACACGACCCGGATCGAGGGCACGGTCCTCCTCTCCGGCAACAAGTACCGAGTAGAGACGCCCACCCAAACCGTCGTCACCGACGGCCAAACAACCTGGATCTACACACCCGCCGACAGTCAGGTCGTGGTGAACGACGCCGAGCAGGACGCCTCCACGGTCACCCCGGAGACCTTTCTCACGGCGTCGGCCGACCGGTATGAGAAAAGGTCTTCAGCGCGCACAACCCGTCAAAATACCCCGCACGTGAAGCTCGCCGTCATCGCCGCTGACTCGTCCTCCCGATTCAAGCAGGCCACCCTCTGGGTCCGCCGAAGCGACCGTGTGGTCACGCGCATGCGGGCCGTCGATCGCAACGGCTCAACTCTCGACCTTCGCCTGAATGATCCTGTGGTCAATCCCCCGCTTGAGGAGACCACGTTCACGTTCACGCCGCCGGAGGGGGTCGAGGTGATCGATCTCCGTGAGAGCGAGTGACGCCCCCTTTCGAACACGAAATCCTCCCGCCTAAATTGTGACGCCCCGCCTCCGCCGCTATCTCCTGCACGCCGGCAGCTTTGCTCTAGCCGCCGGGCTCTTGGCCCTCGCCCTTTATGGGGTGGACCTCACCGAGATGGCCGACGCCTTCTGGCAGGCCGACTGGCGCTGGCTGCCGGTACTGGTGGTGTTGGTACTGGGGAGCAACCTGTTTCGTGCTTGGCGGTGGCAGGTGCTGATCGACGCCCTCCCCACCACGCCGGACCTCAACACTGTGGGGGAAACAGACCCAAGCGAGACGAACACCCTCGAGGCGTCGTTCTCCTCCGTCATGATTGGGTACATGGTCAACTACGTGGCCCCCCGGCTGGGCGAGATCGCCCGCGTGGCCAACATGGCCGCCCGCTCCTCCTTCCGCTTCAGTAGCCTCTTCGGCACGGTCGTCTCGGAGCGCATCTTCGACACGGCGGTGCTGGGACTGGCCCTCCTGAGCGCCATCGGCCTCCTGTTCGACCGCATCTCGGTTCTGCAGGAGCAGTTTCTGGGACCGGCCTGGCAGAACCTGACCTCCCTTCCACTCGGATGGATGCTCGGGGGCGGCCTCGGCCTGCTTGTCCTCCTCGGCGGACTGGCCCTCCTGCTCCGTCACGGGTTCTCCGACGAGGACTCGTGGGCGTATCGCCTGTGGGCCCACTCGGTCAAGCCCGCGCTTCTTTCCTTCAAGGAAGGCATGCTGACACTTCTTCGATCCCCTCGCCGCGGCGCCATCCTCGTGTCCACCGTCTGTATGTGGGGCGGCTACACGTTGATGGCCTACGTTCCGCTCTACATGCTGGACCTGGCGGGGCCCTACGGCCTCGGGCTTGTGGACGCGTGGATCCTCATGGCTATGGGCGCGCTGGGCATGCTGGTGCCTACGCCGGGTGGCATCGGGTCGTACCACTACATCACCCGCGAGACGCTCGTCTATTTCTACGGTGTCCCCGCCGAGGCCGCCCTCACCTACGCCGTCCTGGCCTGGGCCGCGCAGTTCGTGTTCTACCTCCTTACCGGCGGGATCGCCGTTGTCTATCAGGGCCTGGGGCTGGAGGCGCTGTATCCGCCCGACCGGGCCGATTCCTCGGCGGTGGAGGCGTCGGAGGCGTAAGCGCTCACCGCCGAGCATCCGGTGGCACCGCCCCCCCTGAAGGCGTCTCAAGACGCGATCGAGCGACGGAAGGAAAACCTCGAGAGGGGAGTGCGTCTCGTCTCTATGTCGCGTTACTCTTTCTCCGATTTCTCGAACGAGAGAAAGCTGGTTTTCGCCTCGAGGACGTGAATCAGCGTCCCGAACAGGATCGCTTCCATCCCCTCCACGGCGTACGATTGAAGCGACCGGCGGGTGAGCACCGTGCCCGAACGACCGGAGGCCGCAAACAGGTCTACGGCCACGACGTCCACGAGAAGGGCAATCAGGAAATAGGCCCCACCGAGAAGAAATACGCGCTTCGTGACCGACGCGGTCGCCAGTGTGGAGCGAAACGACTCAAGCATATCGATTTAGTCCAGCCGAGGAGCTTTCGTCAAGGTACACGGGAAAAGGCCTTGCGTCGCGACCAGAGAACGACCGGCGGCGGCAAGGCGCGGCCGTTGAGCCGGAACCCTCGGCTTGGCTCGCGAATGGATGGCGCATCACCACGGGAACTGTTTGGTCAACGTTTCCGAGGCGAAGAATGCCGGTCCGGCGTGGAGGCCCCGACACGGTTTGCTCGTCATTCCGTCCCACGTGTCGGCCTCGGCCCTCATCCGTTATTCTTCCCCGTCCATCTGAGACCGAGAGGCCGCGAAGAGCAGGAGCCCCGCCGCCACGGATACGTTCAGCGACTCGGCCGGGCCGGGCATCGGAATGGACACGAGTTCGTCGCACGCCTCGGCCACGTCCGGCGCCAGCCCCTCCCCCTCACTCCCGAGGACGACGACCACCGGGCGGTCCCAGTCTGCGTCCCAGTGGCTCGTCTCGGCGGTGCCCTCCGCCCCCACGACCCAGTAGCCCCGTTCCTTCACCTGCGTGAGGAGGCGCGGCAGGTCGCCGCTTCGGGCGATGGGGATGCGGGGCGCGGTGCCCGCACTCGCCTTGATCGCGGCGGCGTTGAGCGGCGCCATCTCGCGCGTCGGGACGATGACACCGTCGGTCCCCGCCGCCACGGCACTGCGCAGGATCGCGCCGAAGTTGCGGGGATCCGTCACGCGGTCGATGACGAGCAGGACCGGCTTTTGGGCCTTCACGTCACTCCAGGTCGGCGCAATGTCGGACAGCATCTCGTCCACCTCCCGGTAGCGGATGGGCGCGGAGATGGCCACGACGCCCTGGTGGGCGGCCCCCTCCGCCTCGTGCCGAAGGCGCGTCTCGGGGACGTACTGCACCGGCGCCCCCCGCTCGTCGGCAAGCGAGCGGATCACGCCAATGTCTTCGCCGCTCGCGTCCTGCTCCAGCATGACCTTCTGGATGCCGACGTCGTCCCGTTCCAGGGCCTCGCGGACCGGCTGGCGGCCGATGATGGTGGAGGTGTCATTTTCCAGTTCTGAGTTCATGCGCGGACCTTGAGATGGAAATTCATATACGTGCTTGCAGACCATGAAGCACGGTTAGCCCCCCGAACAGGTTGCGCCGAACGATGTTACCCTGATTGTGAGAACAGTCCCGTCGTCTTCCCACCCCCGCCTCGTTCTCCAACCTTCGATTCCACACTGATGCCAGCCGCGCGCTCGATCGAAACCCTGCGGGACGCCCTCACTGATCCCGCCGTTTATCCCCACGAGCCCGAACGGGTGACCCTGGAGCAGACGCACATCTCACTCGTCGCGATCGTGCCGCCGTGGGTGTACAAGGTGAAGAAGCCGGTCGAGCTCGGCTTTCTCAACTTTTCGACGCTGGAGCGCCGCCGGCACTTCTGCGAGGAGGAGGTCCGGCTGAATCGGCGGCTTTGCGACGGCATCTACCAGGGCGTCGTCCCCCTTGTAGAGACGCCCGACGGCCTTCGAGTCAACCCCGACGGCGATCAGGACAAGGTGGTCGAGTACGCCGTGAAGATGCGGTACCTCGATCCGGATCGCTTCCTGGACGCCAAGGTTAAGCGCGGGCAAGCAACTGCGGCGGACGTAGATCGAGTGGTCGACACGCTCAGCACATTCTACCAGACTCGCCCCTCCACCCCGGAGGTCGCCGAGGCCGGCTGGATCGAGACCCTCCGTGTGAGCACAGAGGAAAACTTCGACCAGACCGCCGATCAGGTCGGCTCAGCCCTCAAACGCCCCGCCTACGACGCCCTTCGCTACTATACCGACCGCTTCTTCGATCAGCACGCTTCGCTCTTCCACCGCCGGCGGGCCGAGGGCTTTGTCGTGGACGGGCACGGGGACCTCCGCCTCGAACACATCCACCTGACGGACGCGGGCGTCTGCATCTACGACTGCATCGAGTTCAACGAGCGGTTTCGTCACCTCGACGTGGCGGAGGACGTGGCGTTCCTGGCGATGGACCTCGACTACCACGGGCGAACGGATCTCGCAACCCACCTTGTGGCTCAGATGGGAGAGGCGCTGGACGATCCCCACCTCGACGCCCTCATCGACTTCTACAAGTGCTACCGCGCTTACGTCCGCGGCAAGGTGGAGGGCATGCGGGCCCTGGAGGGCGAGGTCCCGCCTGCTGAGCGGGGCCGCAGTCGCGTCCGGGCACATCGATACTACCAGTGGGCGCTCCGATACGCGGTGGCGGGCACGGGGCCGATGGTCGTCGTGGTGTTTGGGCGGTCGGGGACGGGAAAAAGCACACAGGCGGCCGCGCTCTCCGACGCCCTCGGCTGGGCCCACCTGTCCTCGGATCGCGTGCGGAAGACGCGGGCGGGCGTCCCGCTCCACCAACGCCCTGACGCGACCACGCGGAAGCGCCTCTACAGCGCCGAGATGACCGATCGGACCTACGCAACGCTCCAGGCGCGAGCGGTCGAGCGGGGGCGCAACGACAAAGGGACGGTGCTCGACGCCACCTATAGCAACCCGGAGCGGCGGGAGACACTCCGTAGCACCCTTCGCGCCACCGGCGTGCCGTACGCTTTCGTAGAGCTCACGGCCTCGGACGACACCCTCCGCGATCGGCTGTCGGATCGCGAGGCTGGATCCACAACCGCCTCCGACGCGCGGGCCGAAGACTTCGACGCCCTCGACGACCGGTACGAAGCCCCCTCCGCCCTCGAAGACCCGCACCACGTGCGCATCGACACGGAACGTAGCCCCGAGGACACGACCCTCGCGATCCTGAAGGCCCTCGTCCGCCTGAACGATTGAAGCGTGATCCGTGAAACGTGATTCGTGAGCGACGGAAGCGTCCTCGATCAATGATCAAAGCGTAGCCGCAGATCACGCATCACTCATCACGCATCAGAATCCCTCCGGAATGCCCCTCTCCTCCCGGACAAGGCTATGCCACAACCAAATCCATCGCCGCGTCACTAGACACCACCTGCACGCCGGCATTGTTCATTTCCTCCCAGGCCTGCGCCAGCGAGCCGTCCTGGTCGATCCCGCGCGTGGCGTCCTCGATCACGTAGACGTCAAAGCCTTCCTCTCGCCCGTCCACGGCCGACCACTTCACGCAGAAGTCCGTGGCTAGGCCGCAGAGGTAGAGCGTGTCGACATTGCGCTCGCGCAGGTAGCCGGCCAGGCCCGTCGGCGTCTCCCCGTCGTTCTCGTAGAAGGCCGAATAGGAGTCGACCTCCGGCCGAAATCCCTTGCGGATAATCAGTTCGGCCTGCGTCGTGTCGAGGTCCGGATGAAACTCAGCCCCTTCCGAGTCCTGCACGCAGTGATCGGGCCAGAGCACCTGATCGCCGTAGTCCACCTCAATCACGTCGTACGGGTCGTGCTCCGGGTGCGAAGAGGCAAACGACTGATGCCCCTCCGGGTGCCAGTCCTGCGTCTGAATGACGTGGTCGAAGCGCTCGGCGAGGTCGTTCACGAGGGGCACAATCGTGTCGCCCTCCGGCACTTCGAGGGCCCCGCCCGGGCAAAAGTCGTTCTGCAGATCAACAATCAAGAGTGCGTCCATGGTCGACCAAGAGATTGAGTGGAAGAAGTACACGACCGGGGCCAGAACGCCCCACATTCATCGTGGACGGTACGCCCGTGTCTGTTCGGTTGTTTGCAGCCAGGGGACGGGATCATCGCGATCAACTCGGAGGTTCAAGCACCATCACGTGCCATGACCGATCCCCGTTCCTTCGATGAGCAACGCCCCCTCGACCCCTCCCTCCGTTGACTCTCCCTCGACACACGAGGTGGGGGATGTGGTGAATCGGCTCAAGCAACACGCCCCCGCCGTGCGGCAGACCCCCGCCGCCCAACGCAAGAACAAGCTCCGGCGCCTGGCCGACGGCCTCCTCGCCCACCGCGACACGTTCGCCGAGGCCCTCAAGGCCGACTTCGGCAAGGCCCCGGTGGAGGTCGACCTCACCGAAATCAAGGCCGTGACGAAGGAGGCCGAGCACGCCATCGCCCACCTCGACGACTGGATGGCCCCGGACCCGGTCTCTTCTCCTCTCCTCTTTACCGGCACCCGGTCGGAGATCCACTACGAGCCAAAGGGCGTGGCCCTGATCATGTCGCCCTGGAATTACCCCGTCAACCTGACGCTGGGGCCGCTGATCGGGGCCATCGCGGCGGGCAACTGCGCCGTCCTCAAGCCCTCCGAGCACACGCCCCGCACGGCCGCCGCCCTGCAGGACTTCGTTGGGGATCTTTACGACGACCGGGAGATCACTGTGATCACCGGCGGGCCGGACGTGGCGCAGGCCCTTACCGCCCAGCCCTTCGACCACATTTACTTTACCGGAAGTCCCGGCGTGGGGCGCCTCGTCATGAAGGCCGCGGCGGAGCACTTGACCTCCGTCACGCTGGAGCTCGGGGGCAAGTCGCCCGCCGTCGTGGACGGCACCGCCGACCTGGAGCGCGCGACGGGCCGCATCGCCTGGAGCAAGTTCACGAACGCGGGGCAGACCTGCATCGCCCCCGATTACGTGCTCGCGGAGGAGCGAGTCCACGACGCGCTCGTGGAGGGGTTGCGCGACACGATCCACCGCTTTTACGGAACCACGCCCGAAGCCCAGCAGGCGAGCGACGACTACGCCCGGCTCGTCCACCGCGACCACCACGACAAGACGATCAACCTGCTGACGGACGCGGTGGAGCACGGGGCCACGGTGGCGGTCGGCGGGGACCACGACGCCGAGACGAACTACGTGGCCCCGACCGTCCTGACCGACGTTCCGCTCGACGCGCGGATCATGCAGGAGGAGATCTTCGGGCCCCTCCTCCCCGTTCTCTCCTACTCGTCGCTCAACGAGGCCGTGGACGTCATTAACGACCGGCCGACCCCCCTCTCGCTCTACGTCTTCACCGACCGCGACGCGACCGTCGACACCCTCCTAGCACGCACCACGGCCGGCAGCACCTGCGTGAACGAGGGCTTTCTGCACTTCATCAACCCAAACCTGCCGTTCGGCGGGATGGGCGACAGCGGCATCGGGCGCGGGCACGGGGAGCGCAGCTTCCGCGAGTTCTCCAACGAACGCTCCGTGCTCCGCCGCACCTACGGCTCAGACTTCCTCAAGCCCCTATACCCCCCGTACGACCGCCTCACCAGCCGCGTGACGGACTGGGTGCTGCGGTACTTCTGAATGAAACCGGTAGGGTTTGGATCGAACCAACGATTCCTGAGGCCGACAGGCATAGAGAACCCTGACATGGGTAAACGGATCGGTGCCGAAACGTCCACTACTCCGGCTCTTCTTCCAAATTCTCCAGATCTGCAAGGTCCTGGTGTCGACGACTCGCCCGCCTATTTTCACGAAGCTGGTCTAAACCAATAAAGGAAACTTCCACCTGGTCAATGGCCACCTCGCGACGGTTCTCAAAGCTGGTCTCGAAGGTCACCCCATCAATGTCGGCAACGAGGTCAATGCGATTCGGTGGTCGTCCCAACTGAACGACCGTCTCAGGTTCGAGAACATCATCAGCGTCCAGATCAAGGCCACCAAATCCGAACTCCTCCAGCGCCTTGATTAGACGGTCGGCATTCCTCGGGTCCGCTTCAACCCAAACATCCAGATCTTTCGTATAATGAGGGTGTCCGTGTAGGGCAACAGCGTATCCCCCAACCACCAGATGTCGGACGTTATTTTCGTTCAGCAATTGAATAAACTCTTTGAAGTCGGGGCTGAGTGTCATCGGTCCATCCGTGATATTCCCGGCGGATCTGTTCGAGGGCTTCTAGTCGGTCTTCTGGCGGTCGTTCTCGCCAGTATGATGCGTCGGAGGGTTGATCGTGAAGAGACACCTTCCGGACTCTTCGTTCTACTTCTGCCATGACTCAGGACGGGCATTCTTCTTTAGAACGCTTCAGAAATGCAAACCGGCCACCGTCGGGTGTGCTCCCTATCGCGGATCTGGCCTCGGATTTGAGAACGAACACACCTGTCCCTTCCGCCCTTGACTAGACAGTCAGAGGGAATTATCGGAGCCGTCCAAAACATCAACCAACCGGTCGTACTTACTCTCTGAGAGCTTCCCCTCTTCGTAGAGTCGGTTGAGAGCCCGGCGCACTGCCGCCACGTCCGTCTCGTTTGGGGGTGCTTCCTCCGTCGAATCAAACTCCACGTCCTTCAGCATCGCCGCGTGGAGGAAATCGGCGACGTATCCAGCGGCGTCGGGGGCGCCGGAGAAGTCCATTGATAGCTCGAAGGTGGCCCGGCCGCGGTTCACTTTCAGATCCACTTTCTTGCCCCCGAATCCAAACCATCGGTTTCCCGCCTCTACCCCCACGAGGTCCTGGTACTGGACGGTCTGTACGGACTGAAAGTCGTTGTTCTGAAAAACGAAACGGTTCGGGGCAAAGACGGCCCCGTCGCCCCCGGTTCCGCTGAGCGTCGCGTCGTAGAGCGCAAGCACCACCGCCCGGTCCACGTCCGCCGCGTAATCGGACCGGGCGTTCTTCACTTTCCTCTCCGGCAGATTCGGTACCACGTAGAGCCCCATCTGCGGCGCGTGCGGCAGTCGATCCCGAATCAACTCCTCTACTGTCATAGACCCAACCCGGTTTGAAAAAAACCAACTCCCTGCGCACTCCGACTTGCCCCTCCTCCCTCCAAACGCCCCCCCAACCCCTCAACACTCATTTCAATTATCAGGGAGCAGAAGCCATCGACGCGGCCTCGAAGAAGG
>CAYULG010000004.1:17399-41241 GCA_964445365.1 uncultured Salinivenus sp.
CCACGTAGAGCCCCATCTGCGGCGCGTGCGGCAACCGCTCCCGGACCAGCTCTTCAACGGTCATCAGCCGAACTCAGTTTGGACAAACGCCTCACCGCTCACGTCGACTTTTTCCCTCAGACCCTCACCCCTCAACGCTGAACCCTCAACCCAAACAATCAGGGAGCAGAAGCCATCGACGCGGCCTCGAAGAAGGAGTTCGTCGTTTCAAGCACACCGCCGAAGAACACGCCCAGCACGAGCAGCGCCCCCGCGCACACCACGAGCGTGCCGACGGCCACCGGCGTGGCCTGCGGCAGCGACGCCTCCGTAAACCCCTCCGTCTCCACGTCCTCGGCGGACTGCATCCAGAAGACGTAGACGACCCGAAGATAGTAGTACGCACTCACCGCACTCATGAGCACACCGAGAATAACGAGGCCGGTCAGGCCCGCGTCCACCGCCGGCGCGAAGACGGCGTACTTGCCGATGAAGCCGCCGAACGGCGGAAACCCAATTAGGCTAAACATGAAAATGCTCATCGTGACGCCGATGACGGGCCGCTGATCTGCCACACCCGCCAGCGAGGACAGCATCTGCTCGCGGCCCTGCTTCCGATCCCACTCCAGCAGCCCCATCACGCCGAACGCGCCGATGTTCATCACCGCGTAGACGAGCAGGTAGAAAAGCGCGCCCGAGTATCCAGCACTCGTCCCGGCGGCAAGTCCCACGAGCACATATCCCCCATGGGCGACGGACGAGTAGGCAAGCAGCCGCTTGACGTTTGTCTGCGCGAGGGCCATGACGTTGCCTACGATCATCGTGATGGCGGCCACGACCCCAATCGCAGTAGAGGCCTCGCCTCCCGGAATCGCGTGGTATAGCACCAGGATGAGGGCCGCGAACGCCGCCGCCTTCGACGCCGTGGACATGTACCCGGTGAGCGGCGTCGGTGCGCCCTGGTACACGTCCGGCGTCCACATGTGAAACGGCACGGCACTGACCTTGAAGAAGAACCCGACGAGAAAGAGCCCAACCCCGCCCCAGAAGAGGAGCTGACTACTGGTCGTCGCAAGGTCGGCCTGCGCCATGGCCGGGAGGGTCATCGTCCCGGTGGCCCCGTACATCAGTGCAATGCCGTAAAGAAAGAAGCCGGTCGAGAAGGCCCCGAGCAGGAAGTACTTGAGGGCACTCTCCACGGCCCCCGCATCTTCCCGCACCAGTCCTGTGAGGACGTAGAGGCACACCGACATCGTTTCGAGCCCCAGAAAAACGCTGATCATGTCGTTGGCGGACCCCAGCAGGAGCATGCCCACGGTCGCGTACATCACGAGGGCATAGACCTCGCCGTAGTCCCGATCCAGCCGGTTGAGATACGGCCGCGACAGCAGGATCGTCGCAAGGCCCGTAAACAGAATGATGAGGTTGATGAAGGCCGCCGAGCCCCCTGTGCGGATGGTTTCAAAAAAGGCGGTGGTCTCCGGGGAGGCGAGGTGCGCAAGCTCCCACCCCCCCGACACAGCCAGCGCTCCCACCCCAATCCAGGGTATGGCCGGATGGTTGTTGCGGAAGGCATCCAGCGCAACCATGGCGACGCCCACGAGCCCGACGAGCCCCATCGAAAAGACAGCGGGCAGGTCGGCAACGATGGCGGCGTACGCGTTCGCGAGATCCATAGCGGAAATGTCGTTTGTGTCACCTGAAGCCATTCCAGCGTCCGGCGCTCGGCCGGGAGCGGCGCTGCACTACCCCTACGCAAGATCTTGAATCTCCGAGGCCAGTTCCACGTCCATCTCGGTTACCTTCCCCCCTGCGTCGTGCGTCGTGAGGGCCACGTCGACCGTGTTGTAGACGTTCTCCAGCTCGGGGTGGTGCATCATCTCCTCCGCGTAGAAGGAGAGGCGCACGATAAAGCTGATGGCTTCACGAAAGTCCGAAAACTCAAACGTCTTCTTGAGCTTGTCGTCCTCGTGGGTCCACCCCTCTAGGTCGTCGAGGGCGTCCTGAATGGCGGCGTCGGAAAGCGGGTCGCGGGAAGGCATAAATCTGGCAGTTCGGGTGTATTCAAAAAATATCGGATTATTTCAACGGCGGAATTTCGTGACCGTGCGTATTTCGTATTGCGTATTTCTCTCAGTCGAATGGAGCCGAAGATACGAAATACGCGACACGCAATATGCAATACAAAACATCAGCGAAGCCAAAACAAGTCAGTTGATCTCACGCGTCCGGCGAAGCAGCCCTATCGCTCAAGGGTAAGCTCCTCGGGCTCAATGGTCACCTCCTCTGCCTCGGGCGGGGCCACCGGAATCTCGGCGGTCGCCGGATCGTCGGACTCGGCCTGTTCGAGGGCAGCCATCCGCTTTTGCTCAATCGTTTCCAGCAGGAACTCGGTCGTCGGTTCCGTCTGGCGCAGGAACGGGTTCGGGAAGAAGCCGAGCACGACCATGAGCACGACCAGCGGTGCCATCAGCAGGAGCTCGCGGCCGTTCACGTCGGCCATTTCGGCGTTGGCCTCGTCGTCCAGCTCCCCGAAGAAGGTGCGGTACACCATATGGAGCAGGTACATGGCCGCGAGGATGACGCCGGTTGTCGCCAGGGCCACGAGCCAGGGCGCGCCGAGCACCGAGCTCTTGAACGAGCCAAGGAGGATCATGAACTCGCCCACGAAGCCGTTGAGGCCGGGCAGCCCGGCGGAGGCGAGCACGCTAAAGATCATGAGCGTCGTGAGGATCGGGACGGAGGTCGCGAGCCCCCCATAGTCCTTCATCTGGCGCGTGTGTCTACGCTCGTAGATCATGCCCAGGAGCAGGAACAGAGCCCCCGTCGAGAGGCCGTGGTTCACCATCTGGATGACGGCTCCCTGCATCGCCTCCGTCGTGAAGGCAAAGAGGCCCAGGACCACAAACCCGAGGTGACTCACGGACGAGTAGGCCACGAGGCTCTTGGCATCCTCCTGCACCCGGGCCACGAGGGCCGCGTAGATGATGCCGATCACCGCCAGAATACCAAACAGGAGCGCCGTGTTCTGCGCCGCGTTCGGGAAGAGCGGCAGGCAGAAGCGCAGCAGCCCGTAGGTCCCCATCTTCAGCAGCACACCGGCGAGGATGACGGAGCCGCCCGTGGGGGCCTGCACATGAGCATCCGGCAGCCAGGTATGCAACGGAAAGAGCGGTACTTTGATCGCGAACGAGAGCGCAAATAGCGCGAAGAGCCAGCCCTGCTGGGCAAGCGGCACGTTGTACTCTAGCAGCTTGTACCAGTCGGTGGTGAAGATGCCGTTGTTAACGACGGCCCCCGCCTCGTACCCCAGAAACAGGATCGCCACCAGCATCAGCAGTGAGCCCACGAGCGTGTAGATCACGAACTTCACCGCTGCGTAGATGCGGTCCGCGCCGCCCCAGATTCCGATGATGAAGTACATCGGAATGAGCGTGACCTCGAAGAAGATGTAGAAGAGGAAAAGGTCAAACGACGTGAAGACCCCTGTGATGCCCGTTTGCAGGATCAAGAGAAGCGCGTAGTAGCCCTTCTGCTTCTCAGCGATGTACGTCCAAGACGAGAGGACGACGATGGGCCCCAGGAGCGTCGTCAGCATCACGAGCAGGAGACTCAGGCCATCAATGCCCACGAAGTACTTCACGTCGAGCGAGTCGGGGAACCAGGCACTCGACACGTCCGCGAGCTGGGGCGCGATGGCCGTGCTCACCGCCGGATCGTAGCCCACGAAGAGGCCGATCGACAGCACGAACGTGAGCGTGGTGGTAGCCAGGGCCGTCCACCGGATGCTCGACACGCTCCGCATGAACAGCGTCAGGAGCGCGCCGGCCGTCGGCAGAAAGATGACCAGGGATGTGAGGTAAGGAAGGTCCATCTGTACCAGCAATTTGGCAAAAGGGGTCGTCCGCAATCAAGGGCAAGACGCCGCGTCAAACCGATGCTGCCTGTATCCGAAGCAAGCTATTGCGTATTTCGTATTCCGTATCTGGAGCGATCTAGAGTTCACGCAATACGGAATACGCAATACGAGAATGAAGCAATAGGCTTGCGAAAAGCAATCACTAGAGGGAGTAGCTAAATCCCAAAAAGCATAAGTCCAATTACGAGCGCCACGCCAAAGACCAGCGCTAGGGCGTAGTTCTGCACGACGCCCGTCTGGGTCAGGCGGAGAACGCCGCTCGCACGCTGGGCCAGCCGCGCCACCCCGTTCACGGCCCCGTCCACGACGTACGTGTCGAAGGCATCGAACGACTTGCGTCCAATGCCGTCGATGACCGTGTGGACGACGACGTCGTTGTAGAAGTCGTCCCAGTAGTACTTGTCTTTCCAGGTCTGGTAGAGTCCAGCAAAGCCGCGCTCCAACTTGGCGTCAAAAGCCAAGCCGTGGGTGGTGTAGACCGACCAAGCGTAGTAGATTGTCCCAATTGCAATAACGGAACTAAGCCCAATGAGTCCCCACTCCAGTGCCAGCCCCACGTGCCCGTGGACCGACGCCTCCGCCACCGGCCCGCCGTACTCGGCGCCCAGATAATGGTGAATCCAGTTCCACTTGCCCCCCTTAATCACCGCCGGCAGCCCAATAAACCCACCGACGAGGGACAAAATGCCCAGCGTCCAGAGCGGGATCGTCATGGACGAAGGCGACTCGTGCGGCTCGTGGCGGTCGGAGGCCGTCCAGCGGGGCTCTCCTTCAAACGTGAGCACGTAAGAGCGCATCATGTAGAAGGCCGTCAGCAGCGCCGTCAGCACACCCACGCCCCAGACGGCCCACGCGTAACCGTGTCCGGCGTAACCAAACTCGAAGGCCTTGAACAGGATTTCGTCTTTCGAGAAGAAGCCCGCCGTGAGGGGAATGCCCGAGATGGCGAGCGTCGCCAGAAGGTAGGTCGTGCTCGTCGCGGGCATGTACTCCTTCAGCCCGCCCATCGTGCGCATGTCCTGTGGGTCGAAGGCGCTCATGTCGTGCCCCTCGTCCTCCAGACTGTGCTCCACCTCTTCCATCCCGTGGATGACGCTGCCGGACCCCAGGAAAAGGCAGGCCTTAAAGAAGGCGTGCGTGACAACGTGGAAGATGGACACGAAGAAGGCGCCCACGCCCGCCGCCATAAACATGTACCCGAGCTGTGACACGGTCGAGTACGCCAGCACGCGCTTGATGTCGTTCTGCGCGATCGCAATCGTCGCGGCCATGAGCGCCGTCGCGGCGCCCACCACGGCGATGACCGCCATCACGAGCGGGGCGCTCAGCACCACGCTGGAGAGGCGCGCCAGCAGGTAGAGGCCGCTCGTGACCATTGTCGCCGCGTGGATGAGGGCGGAAACCGGCGTGGGGCCGGCCATCGCGTCCGGCAGCCAGACAAAGAGGGGGATCTGAGCACTCTTGCCCGTCGCGCCGATGAAGAGCAGGAGGACGATGAGGTTGAGCGTATCCGTCGACAACTCCGGCCCCTGCGACAGCACGACGTCGAAGCTCAGGGAGCCGAGCGCATGAAACAGCATGAACATCGCCACCAGGAAGGCGAAGTCGCCGATCCGGTTCACGATGAACGCCTTGTTGGCAGCCGTACTGTTGCTGAGGTCCGTGTACCAGAAGCCGATGAGCAGGTACGAACACAGCCCCACCCCCTCCCAGCCGAGAAACAACACCGGCAGGTTGTTCGCCAACACCAGATTCAGCATGGCGAAGATGAAGAGGTTGAGGTAGCTGAAGAACCGCCAGTACCCCTCATCGCCGTGCATATACCCAATCGAGTAAAGGTGGATGACGCCGCCCACACCCGTTACCACCAGGGTCATGATGAGCGACAATTCGTCGACCCGGTAGGCAAAGCTCAGATCCAGATCCCCCGCTGCCATCCACGTGTAAAAGTCGGCGATGACCGGATCTCCCCCATGGGTAAGGAAGAGATAGAGTGTCAGAAGGAAAGGCACGGCCACGACCGTAGTGCCAATGGTGCCGATGAGCGTCTCGCGGGTGCGAAGCTGCGCCAGAAAGAGGGGCGCGATCCCGTTGATCACGGCGCCCGCCAGTGGAAGCAGCAGAATGAGACGAATCAAGAGATCCGGATCCATCGGCAACAGGAACGTCAAATGAAGAAACTCGCATGCACGAAGAAACGGAAGCGCGCCCCTTCCGGAACCGCAGTCCAAGGGCGTTCGGCCCGTTCAGCGAAGATGATTCGGCGTCCGGACGAAGATGGAAGGTCGGGGAAGCTCGCCCCGACGCCGAGTGAGTCGAGCTCGTCCCCTCAACCCTCAACGACAAATCCAAAGCGAGATATCAGTGCTTGAAGAGCGTGATTTCCGTAATGTCCACGGTCACCTCGCTGCGGAAGATCGCAATGACGATGGCGAGACCCACCGCCGCCTCCGCCGCCGCCACAGCAATTGAGAAAAAGACCAACATCTGTCCACTCGGGTCCCCCATGGACTGGCTGAACGTCACCAGCGTCAGGTTCACAGCGTTCAGCATCAGCTCCACCGACATCAACACCACGATGGCGTTGCGGCGGAACAGCACCCCCATCGTGCCAATCGTGAAGAGCACAGCACTGAGCGCCAGATACCAGTTGATCGCAACCTCCATGTCAGACTACGCTGCTTATTTTGATCGGATGAAAACCCCTCGTCCAAGCCTCCCTCCAACGCCAAACGCCCAACACTGAACGCTCAACGCCCAACGCTATTCAAACCGGCGCTGCGCCAGCATCACGGCCCCCACCGTCGCCGCCAGCAGCAGAATGCCCGCCACCTCCACGTGAAGCGCGTACGTCGTAAAGAGCATCTCTCCCAACGTCGCGGCTGCCCCCACCTCCGCCGCTGCCTCCGCGCTGACGGGCTCTACGCCAAGCTCAAACTCCAGCGCCACGACGTACAGCAGCTGACTCAGCACCACCATACCCAGCACAAAGCCGGCGACCCCGCCCCAGTTGATGTCCTCCAGTTCCGGCAACCCCGATAGATTCAGCAGCATGATGACGAACAGGAACAGCACCATAATCGCCCCGGCGTACACCAGAATCTGGATGGCCCCAATGAACGCCGCATTCAGCGTAAGGTAGAGGCCGGCAATGCAGAAGAGATTCAGCACCAGCCAGAGGGCACTCGACACCGGACTGCGGGCGATGACCATGCCGAGGCCAGAGGCGACAGCCACGGTCGCCAGCAGGAAAAACATGAAGGGAGACGCCATGAACCCAAGCGGGTGCGATGAAATCCTGTCGAGCACGGAGATCTCGCCGTAGGACGGGCTGCTACCGCCACAGGCCGACCGACGAGTACACGCGCAAAGTAACGCGCCACCGTCGTAGGGGCAAGAAGCGCCCCGGTTAATCCCGGATGAACTTCTTTTTCCCGTCAGGCACCGCCCTGATCCGCAGAAGATGTACGGTAAGCCCGCTCCGGCAAAGGCGGAACGGCTGAAGCGTGACCGCAGAAATCGTCCAGTTCACAGTTCCCGCACCTGGCCCCCAACCGGACATTGAGACAGGTGGCCTCACCGGTAGAGGGGGCCACCGATCAAGACACGGACGACAGCGTAGCGTGGGAAACGGGCGGGTCCGTGTGCCCCGGCGCCGCCTCAATGGAGGCCGACTGGACCTCCAGCGTTCGCCCGTACTCGTCTTCAAACATCCCGGCCCGATCTTCACTGGACCACACTTCCAACTGCGGGGTGCCTTTCGTAGCCACCTGCATCGTGAGCACGTCCGGTGTCAAGTGGGCACGGAGGGCCACCACGTTCTGGAAGTGGCTACGGTCGAGACCCTCAGCGATACGCACGAGCGAGGCGAGTTGCCGTACCCGCCGCTGCTCCCCGGTTGACAGGCTGCCGTAGTGTTCGTCGGTCGAGTCAGGACGCTCCCCCCGGTGGTAACGAGCCACGAGCGACATGAGCGCCAGCTCTTCCGACCGAAAGCCCTGCAGGTCGGCGTTCCGGATCATGTAGCGCGAGTGCTTTGCGTGAGTGTCGTGGCTCAAGAGGTAGCCCACGTCGTGCAGGAGGGCTGCGTACTCCAACAGCTCCGCATCGCTCGCAGGGCCGTCGTAGATCGAGCGGCACACGTCAAACAGAAAGGTCGACGTGGCCGCCACGTGCTGGGCGTGGCGCTCCTCCCATTGGAAGCGGTAGGCCATCTCGTGAATGCTCCGCCGCCTCGGGTCGCGGAAGGGCGCCATCTGACGAATGCGCTGGTATTCCGTCTCCATGAAGTGCACCACCATCCCTTCCCGCAAGGCATTGGACGACACCTTCAGATGGGTCACCTCGGGCAGATTCTCACAGACGGTGTCGAGCAGGAGGGCACCGGCCCCAATTTGATCAACCCGCTTGGGGGCGATAGCGGGGTGGGACAAGCGCTCGTTGGCGGACGAGCCGATCACCCAGTCGAGAGCCGGTCGAACCTCATCTACCGCAAATGTGCGCTGGAAGACGGTGTCGTCGCCGTCCGACCCGTGCACGAGCGCGAGACGGGCAAGGCTCTTCATGGTGCCCGAGGACCCGACGATACTCGTCACGTCGTGCGCCCGGCAGGCGTCACAGACCGGGCTCAACTTGTCTTCAAAGTGCGCCCGGATGGTTGCCTCCTCCTCGTCCGACAGCGGGTCGGTCCCCACAAACCGCTCCGTCGTGCGGGCAGCTCCCAATTTAAGGCTCCGCGCAAACACGCTTTCGCCCCCCGCTACCACGATAAACTCGACAGACCCGCCTCCGATGTCGATGAGGAGCGTAGGCGTAGCCATCTCCACCGCCCGCCGCACTCCCTGAAAGATGAGATCCGCCTCCTGCTCTCCGCTGATGGGCTGGATCCGGAGGCCGAGCTCCTGCCGTACGCGTCGAATGAACGCGCCGCCGTTGGCCGCCTCTCGAATCGCGCTCGTGGCGAAGGCCAAAAACTCGTGCGTGTCCCACCCTTTCGCCAGCAGGTGAATGCGCTTCAGGGCCCGCAGCCCCCGCTCCATCGCCTCTTCCGGAAGCGTATTGGCCTCCAGGCCGTGTCGTCCAAGGCGGACCATCTCTTTCATGCGATCCACCACCTGGTAGCTGCCGTTCGGGTGGACGTCCACAATAATGGCGTGGAACGAATTGGTACCCAGGTCGATCACGCAGACGCGAACGGGCGAGGCCGCCCCGTCGGCCCCGTAGGTGGTGTCGGGCACCAGAAGACAGGCGGCGTGCTCATCGGGGGTGGGCATGAGAGACAACTGTTAAGGAAGTGAAAACTGAGTCATGGGGTCCTTCGCAGACGGGCACAGTGGCTCGGAAACGCTTTCAACCCGCCAGACTCTAAAAATGCCGGAAGGAAGATTGGGTTCACCGAAGCCATCACTCCGGACTTTCAGGACTGCTGCACAGCATCCAGGACTGCTGCCCAGCATCGAGAGCGAGGCCTTGCCCTCCTTCTGTTCGTGGCGTCCCCCCCGAAGGCAAACGCGTTACGTCTCTGTTCCCGAGTTGTCGATGGTATACGTCGCCTCGGCACGGTCGCAGGGGCCGCCCACCGGTGGATTCGGCTTGCGGACGGTCACCTCTACCCCTTCAACGTCAGGATACGTCTCCAGTACCTGCTGAGCGATGCGATAGGCCAGCTTCTCAATCAGGTAAAACTTGTTCTCCGTTACGAGTTGTCGGACAAAGTCGTAGACCTTCTCGTAGTTGACTGTGCGGGTAAGGTCGTCGTGGCGGGCCGCCTGTTCAAAGTCTAGGTCTACCCCCACGTCCACCTCGTAGCGCCCCCCCACTTCATGCTCCTCCTGCATGACCCCGTGGTGACCATAAAATACGGCGTTCACGAGTCGCACCCGCCCGCTCGTCGAGCGGTCCTCGGACACGGATGCATCGGCAGGATCCCCAAAAGAAGCGTCACCCATACAAATAGAGACGAGAATTCAGAAAGATGAAGATACAGCCGCCGGGTCATGCGTTCTCACGTCCACTCTCCCGTGCTCATCTGCTCTCCCCGGGAAAAATGGCGGACGATCCGCCCCTCGCACCACTCAAAAACCCGGCTCGACCGCCTACGCCGGCTGCGTTCCCAGCGGAACCAAATTCGGAATGGCCGCCAGGTCGCGGAACGACCGCGCCCGCTCACCAATCTCGACTGGCCCCAACTCCAGAAGACGCTCCGGCCCAAAGCGCTCGACCACGAAGGACGCCATCACACTGCCGTACACAACAGCGCGACGGAGGCTGGTCTGATCGAACGAGCCCGCCCGCACCAAGTGCCCCGCCAGCCCCCCCGCGAAGGCGTCGCCGGCCCCGGTCGGATCCTGAATGTCTTCAAGCGGATAGGCCGGCGCGCTGAACACCGAGTCGCCGGTAAACAAGAGCGCCCCGTGCTCCCCCTTCTTGATGATGAGTGTCTCCGGCCCCATGTCGAGAATCTGGTCGGCGGCGGTCACGAGGTTTGGCTCGTCGGCCAGCTCCCGGGCCTCCGAGTCGTTGATCACAAAGCAGTCCACGGCCCGGAGGGTCGTCTGCAGACTGTCGGGTGTGTTCTCAATCCAGAAGTTCATCGTGTCGGCAACCACGTAGTCCGGGTCGTCGACCTGCTCCAGGACGCTCCGCTGAACGCCCGGCTCCAGATTGCCGAGACAGACAATGTTGCTGTCGGCGTAGCTGGCAGGAATATCGGGCTCAAACGCCTCCAGCACGTTGAGTTGCGTTTCGAGCGTGTCTCGCTCGTTCATGTCGTAGTGGTAGCGGCCGTGCCAGAAGAAGGTCTTCCCGTCCTCGTCTACCTCCAGCCCTTCCAGGTCCACGCCACCGTCGACGAGTGTCTGGCGGTAATCCGAGGGAAAATCGTGGCCCACGACACCGACTAGTCGTACGTCGTCGCAGAAGTGACGAGCGGCTAGGGTAATGTACGAGGCACTCCCGCCCAGCACCCGTTCGGCCGATGCAAACGGCGTCTCGATGGAATCGAACGCTACGGTTCCTACGGAAAGTATGCTCACAGAGACAGTTGGACTCCTGATGAATCTGAATGAACACCTCGAACCTAACGAATACCCGTTCCTCTTGGCAGCCCGCAAATGCGAATTCTATGACAAAGCAGGGGCAACTGGGCGGTTCAACGCACCGCAGGGGGCGACGGCTCCGTTGCCCCTCTTCGTCAGAACGGTGTCGGGAGAGTATGGGAGGGGAGAGAGGGCGGGCGTGAGCGTTTCGATGACCAACTACAGCCACTGGCGCACCTTGGACGCGAGGTACCCACCGGCCGCGAGGCCCGCAAGGGTAAATAGAGATCGAGCAACGGAGCGTCCATCTTCCTCCGGTGAATCCCCGCCAGTGACATCCTCGACCGCCGTACTGGCCGTTTCGCCAAGCTTCTCTCCGAGTTCCCGGGCTTCGTCGGCGGCCTCCTCGCGGCGTTTCTGAACGTGGCGCGCGGCTTTTTCGGTCGCCTCGCTCAGGCGCTCCGAGGCATTCTCGCCAAGTGACTGCGCCTGGTCGGAGGCCTGGCCGGCCATCTCCTGAGCCCCCCGTCGCGCCTGTTCACCGACCTGCTGGGTCTCCTTCGAGAGGCGGCGGCCTGTCTCCTCAACCCGTTTCCGCAGTTGGGTACCGGACCGCGCCGCCCGCTGTTTGAGTCGGTCCCCCAGGCGCGATGCGAATTCCTGAGCATCGCCGCCGAGGCGACTCAGGCGCCAGCGCGCCCGCTCCGGGAGAGTACGCGGAGGCCGCGATCGGAACGCCTCCGATACGCCGTACCCGGCCGCCGCCCCTATGCCCATCGAAACAGCCGCCGCAAATAAAGGATGGCGCTGAATCCAGCTTTGAGCCCGGGCGCGAGCCTCCTCGGCCTTCAAGTGGGTGATCTCCGCCCGCAGTTCTTCCAGGAGCTCGGACAGGTCTTCCTGGGGCTGTTCAGCGGCGGTATCATCGTCGGCATCGGAAGAGACCTCCGTGTCAGGATCTCGGGGAGGGGTTCGATCATCACTCATAGTCAGGGGGCGGAACCAGGTGTAGGAGAAACGCAAAAACCGCGAGAGGCACGAGCGGCTAGTCCCGGAAAAGCGCACCGACAAACACGCCCGCAGCAAACGCCCCGAGCATGGTCGTCGTCTGGTGCTCCTTCATCCAAAGACGAGCCATCTCGAGGGCAAAGCCGGACCGATCCCCCATAGAGGACGCGGGCTCGTCGGCGAACGGGGAGGAACCAACTTCCGGCCGTTCGCCGGACGGACCGGGTGCGGACGAGAAATCGTCTGTGCCCTGCGGGTCGGAGTCTTCGTCGGTCATCAGCAACAGGTTGAGCAATTTATGGAGGACGGATGAAACGAGAGCGCTCGTTCCGATTAGGAGAGTTTCGGTTCACCGAAGAAAAGAACGATGGTGCTCCCGCCGACTGCACATGGCCCAAACGGTGGGACACCTCTGGTCGCCCGTCTCATTGGGCACAGCAGTTGGCACGTTCTCGTATGCGGTTCTTTCAGCGAGTATGATTCCCACGACCGTGAAGAAAGTTCCCCATCGGCGGCCCGCATTCCTGCTTCTGCTAACAGGTCTACTGCCCCTCCTTCTTCCCTACGGTAGTGTCGCTCAACGTCCGGCGCCGTCTGCCGAGCGGGCCTTTGCCTCGGCGGTGCAGCTCTATGAGCAGCGGCTCTACGCAGACGCCCTGACCGCCTTCGAAGCCTTTGAGAGCGCTCATCCCGAGCATAGCCAAACGGGTCAAGCCCTCTACCTCGGCGCCCGATCGGCCCTCGCCCGAAACCGGGACCAGGAGGCCGTCCGGCTCTTCGGCACCCTTGAGCGCACTCATCCGACCCATCCTCGCGCCCCAGAGGCGCAATTGAGCCTCGCTCAGTACGTTCTGAACGAGGGTCGGACCGAGGAGGCCCAGAAACAGCTCACTGCGATCGCAAAGGATCCCTCCTCGCCTGCCCAGGCGGCCCGCGCCCTATACCTCCTGGGCCAAAGCGAGCGAGAGCGCGGGAACCTCATCGAAGCCCTTCGGCACTTTCAACGCGTTGCAGACCAGTACACCGAAACTGACGTAGCGCCCGCTGCCATTTACGCTGCCGGGGGGACGCAGGTCCGCTTGAGACGATACGATTCGGCGGCCACCTCTTTCGAGACCCTTGGAAAACGATTCCCCGACTCGCCGTTTGCCCAGAACCTGGGCACGGCCCTCGCAGAGGTGTACTACCGCCTCGACGAGTACGAGCAGGCCACCACGGAACTGCAGAACCGGCTTCCGGAACTGGAAGATGCCCAGCGGGCGCGGGCCCTTTTCCTGCTGGCCGAGTCCTACAATCACCTTCGTCAGGGCGAAGAGGCCGTAGTGCGGTATCGGCGCGTCATCGACGAACACCCCGAAACCCCCTACGTCGGCCCCGCGAAGTACGGGCTGGCGTGGCACTACTTTCGGGCGGAGGAGCACCAGCAGGCCGCCGAGCGGTTTGCCCGGGTACGACGTGAGGAGACATCCCGTCTTGCCGAGCGGGCCACCTACTACGAGGCCGTAAGCCGGGCCCGCCTCGGCACAACCGATCGAGCAATCGAGCTCTACCAGACGGTAGCTGAACAACAGCCCAGCGATCGCCTCGCGGCGGAAGCGTACTTTGAGGCGGGCCTGCTCCGCTACCAGCAGGCAGACTACAGCTCCGCCGCCGCGTTTTTCCGGGCCCTTTTGCGTGAATATCCGGACGCCGACCGCGTAGGCGACACCCACTACTGGCTCGGCAACGCCTACCTCGTTGAGGAGAGCCTCGACCGCGCCCTCACGGCATACAACCAGGCCATCGAGCGCGACGCCGCTCCCGACTCCCTCCTGGTCGAGGTCCGCTTCCAAAAGGCGTGGGTCCAATACGAAGACGGGCGCTATGCCCAGGCCGCCCCGGATTTTCTCTCGGTGGTCGAAAACTACCCCGAGACCCCTCGCGGCCGGGAGGCCTTGTTCTGGGGAGCCGATAGTCACTACCAACGCGGCAACTTCGGCCGCGCCCGCGTCCTGTTCCGCCGCTACCTCGATGAGAACCCGACCGGCGAGCACGTTGGCGGGGCCCGCTACGCACTGGCCTGGACGCACTTCAAGCAGAATCGTTACGAGCTGGCTGCCCGGCGCTTTCGTCAGTTCCTGGACGGCGACCCGGACATCGAGTCAGACATACCTTACGCTCAAGACGCCCGCCTCCGCCTGGCGGACTGCTACCTGGCCTTGAAGCGCTACGAGGACGCCGTGGAGGTGTACCGGCGCGCAGAGGGCGACGGGGCCGACTACGCCCTCTACCGGGCGGGCGAGGCCCTCAACTACGCTGACCGGCGGGACGAGGCCCTCCGCAGCCTCCAGCGCCTCCTCGACCGGTATCCCAGCAGTCGATGGCGAACGCAGGCGCAGTATCGGATGGCAACCATCCACTTTCAGCGGCAGGACTACGAAAAGGCCCGGGCGGCCTACCGCCAATTCCTGGAGGCCAACCCGGACCAATCCCTCGCCCCGGAAGCCCAGTACGGCATCGGGGACAGTTACTACAATGCCGGAAGCATGGAAGAGGCCGTGCAGGCATACCGGAAGGTGCTGGTGCAGTATCCCGAAAGCCCATCCGCCAACGAGGCAGCCCTGAGCCTCTTCTTTGCCCTCAATGCCGCGGGCCAGGCCGATCGAGCCAACGACCTGATCTCAGAGATCGACGACGCAACCCCAAACACCAACCTCGGTGACCCCCTGCGCTTTGCCCGCGCCAAAGCGGCCTACCAGAGCGGCCAGTCTGAAGAGGCGCTGAACTTGTTTCAAAACTTCGTGCGTACCTCCTCGGCGACCGCCCTCCTTCCGGAGTCGTACTACTACCTGGGGCTGCTCTACGCCGATCAAGACGAATCCACCTCGGCCAAGAACTACCTCCAACAACTGGTCGACCAATACCCGGACAGCGAAGTACACCCGGAGGGGGCCCTTCAGCTTGGGGACCTCTACGTGGAGGATGAGGCCTACGAGAAGGCCGCCGAGGCCTACAAAGCTGCCGCCGAGAGCGATGCGATCGACGACGAACTGCGCGCCCAGGCCCGGTACGGCCAGAGCACGGCCCTCCTCAACCTCGGCCGCAATGAAGAGGCCACGACCTTGCTCAACCGCATCCTCGACGAGGGACAGGGCGGCCCCCTCCAGGCCTCCGCCCGGCTGGGCCTCGCCCGCATCCACGAGGACGAGGGGCGGACCGAGAACGCCCTCAAGCTGTACCGTTCGGTGGCCGAGGCGATTGACAGCGAAACCGGAGCCGAGGCCCTCTACCGCCTCGGGCACCTCCTTCGCACACAGGAACAGACCCAGAAGGCCATTCAGGAGCTCGACCGCATGTCCTCCCTCTTTGCCGGCTACCCAGAGTGGGTCGCCAAGGCGCTGCTGGAGCAGGCCCGGGCGTACAATCAGACGGGCGAGACGGGCCAAGCCGCTCAGCTCTACGACGAGGTGATGAAGAAGTATTCGGGCACCTCCTTTGCCGACACCGCAGAGAAGGAGCGCAACGCCCTCTAGCCCCCCCGTTTCGCCCAGAAATCCGTCGCTCCCGCAACCACGTGCCCAACCGCATGTCCGCTGCCGCTCTCCGCTCACTCTGTGCCGCCGTTCTTCTGGTGTGGATTTCGCCGTCTAGCGCCCTTGCACAGGAGGACGACACCACCAGCCAGCAGCAGCTTCCGGAGATTGCCCCACGCGAGATTGAAATTCGCGGCGACCTCCAGCTGTCGTTCCCGTCCCTCCGCCGCCAACCGCTTCAGGGTTTTGCCTCGCCGCCAACCCTCCCTTCGGTCCCCGCCGACCGAACGGCGTACACCGAGTCGTACAAGCAGGAACTCGACAACCTTCCGGAAAGTCTTCCCGCCCCCGAGGCCGTGTCTCAGCCCGTCAGCTCGCCGAAAGCGCCCCGGCAGGGCCTCCTGGGATTCGGGGGGGGACGGTACCTGTCTCGGTTCCTGAACGGCCGCCTTTCGCTCCCCCTTACCTCCAACCAGCGACTTTCCGTCCACGCAGACTACCGGGGAACAGACGGCCACTCGCCGTTTGACGCGGTCGACCTCTCTACCCCCAGCGACGACGTTGAGGGCCGCGTGCAGTTCGAGAGCCGACACGAGGGCGTCACCGTCCTCGCCGACGTGCACGGCGCGGCGAAGCGGTACACCCTGTACGGAAGTCCCTCCGCGGCCCAGGACACGGCCGCCTCCGACCGCACGGGCAGCTCCGTGGGCACCACCCTGCAGCTTCGGACCCACGGCGCCGTCGACGCCGACCTGCGTGCAAGCTATGATCAAACCCAGTACGCGACAGAGGGTACCGCGACCGATGACGCGACGACGTCTTTCTCGGAAGGCCGACTGCACGCCGCGGGAACCGCTTCGTTTTCCATCTCGGGCGTCCGCACTCGCCTTGACCTGTCCGGATCCCGGTCCAGCCTCGGTGGGGACGAACCCTCTAACACCGCCCATAGCTTCGAAGGGGGCGGGTCCATCCGATTTCTCGATTCGGGGCTGGGGTCCGTGCGGGCTGGGGGACGGTTCTTGTCCTTCGGTGTCCCCGTTGATCCAACGACTGGCGGTGCCCCCTCCGCCACCGCGACCTACATCGTGCCGGAGGGGCGGGCCGAGCTGTCCTTGAGTCAGGGCACTACCGTGTATGCCCGAAACGCACCCGGACTGGAAAAGCAGGGACTCTCCAACCTGTACGCAACCAACCCGTATGCAGAGCATGCTGCTGTTCCCCGCCCCACCCTCTTCACGACCGACGCCGAGGCGGGCGTGGCCGTCGCCCTCGGCTCTGTCCGCCTCCAGGCGACCGGCGGCTACCGGTACGCTCCCTCCTTCCGCTTCTTCGCGTCCGCACCGCAAACGGCTGGGGGATTCCGGACCGATTACGCGTCCGCCGAGATCCTTCAGGGAGGGGCCGAACTGGCCTTTGAGGGCGTCGCGGGCGTAGAGGCGTCAGCGGGCGTGGCGATTCGGGACGGGACCCTCGTTGGAGATGACAGTGCTATCCCTTACTTTTCCCCAGTGGTCGCCGACGCGATGGTGTCAATCTCGTTCGCCGATCAGCGCGGCCTCTTTCAAACCACAGGAACCATCGAAAGCCCGCGGCCCATCGACCGGGCCGGATCGGAAGAGGTTGACACATACGTGAGCTTCGACCTGGAAGGCTCCTTCGAAGTGACGCCCCTCCTCGACGTGGTCTTACGGATTCAAAATATCGGCCCAAGCGCCCCGAAACGATGGGCCCGGTATCCGCGTCCCCCGAACTCGGTGATGGGGGGGCTTCGCATACACTGGTAATTCATTACTACTGGCAGGCGGGCTCGGTATTCTCCCCACGGAAGCGCACAGTTGCGTTCGGCACTCCATTGTCCGAAATGCATTTGGTCCTGTATCTACAGGGATCAAGTCGTGGTCGATGAAGATTCTTTATCTGCTTCCCTTTCGCCGAATAAATTCGCTCCTCCCATGAGTACACCTTCTGCCAAAGATGTCATTCACGCCTTCGCCCGCGTCATGCGCGAGAAGCTCGAAAACGGCGAAACCGTCGAGGTCCCTGGCCTCGGCACCTTTTCCATCGAGCATCGCCCAAGTGAGGTGGAAGAAGACGCCGACGGGGACACCCGTATGGCCCCGCCCCGCGACGTGGTGACGTTTGAGCCCGACGAATAACCCGTTCTTTTTCGGTAGGCCTCCGATTCTGCCATGTCTGACTCGATTCTTTCGCTCCTTGCCGACGAACTAGACGTTCCCCCGAAGCAGGCCAAAAAGCTCCTCATCGCGATGCTGCGAGAGGTGCAGAAGCGGGCTCGCCGAGAGGGCGTTCGACTTCCTGAATTTGGAACCTTCCGTGAGTCGAACGGGCAACTCACGTTCGAGCCAAGTCCCTCGCTCGCCCGGGAGGTCAACCAACGATTTGAGGGCCTGCAATCGGAGGACCTGGGCACGGCCCCCGAAACGGATACGGACGACGACGAAGACGACGAGGGCCCCAGCACCATTACCCTGGGCTATCAAGACTCCGAATGGAGCCCGCTTGACGCCCAGGAGGCCGACGACGCGTCCGCAGACGAGGAAGAGGAGAACGATGACGAGGAGCCCGACACCGAGGAGTTCGAGGTTCCTTCTGCCGAGGAAACCGACGTCCCCGCCGCCAGCGACTCGGACTCTGACGCGGGCTCGTCTCCCGACCCCGAACCTGATCCAGATCCTGATCCCGACGAGACATCCCAGACGGAAGAGTTATACCCGTTTGTCGAGGACGTGCCCGATGGGAACGGCGAAACGGACGCCGACCAACAGAAAACGTCTCAGCGTCAGGAGATCCCCGACGAAGAGCACGACACCCTTTCCGGCATCTGGGAGTCGGAAGAGGACGACGACGAGCCGGACGCAACCTCCGCTCGCGACGATGAGCCCACCTACATCCCCGATCGGGAATCGACGTTTGAATCCACAGCACAGACCGAATCGGAGCGGGACCCCGCGGCTGCGGCAGAGCCGGAGTCAGATCCCGTCGCCGATCCGTCTTCTGATCCCCACGCACCGACGTCGGAGGTAGAGCTTGACCCCGAGGTGCAAGAGCCGGACCCCACGGAGGACGGATCTTCAGGTACCGGTGGGTCCACCGGCCTTCGCGTGACGACGGGACTTTTGGTCGTGCTTCTGCTTGGCGGAGCTGCCTGGTACGTGCTCGGCCAGCGCGGAACCGTGCAACCGCCCCGGGAAACGTTCGCTCAGTTGAAGGCTCAGGTCCAGCCGCACGTCGAGAATCTCTCCACACGCGACATTCCCCTTGTGGGGTCGACATCTCAGGCGTCTTCCTCCTCCGCCACGGACGGGTCCGAGTCCGAACCGTCCTCCCCATCGGACCCCGAGTCCGAGTCTGAGGGCGAACCGTCTTCCCCGTCAGAAACGCAAGGCGACGCCACCGAGGCCTCCGAGTCCCCTACGGAATCCACAACGACGGACGAGACATCGTCCGCCTCGACCGACCCAACGTCCACCGCGACACAGACATCCGATCCCCGAGCCATCGACCAGGACGAAGGCGGCTGGACCATCGTCGTTGGGTCCCGCACGGAGCGCGAGTCGGCTCAGGCCCTCGTCGAAAAATATCGTGCGGTGTTCGACGATCGAGGTCTTCCCGTGGATCTTCTGCCGGGAACAGTCGAAGACAGAACGCGCTATCGCGTGGGTGTGGGACAGTTCGGTTCACGGAGCGATGCGCAGAGTTTCCTCGAAACGACCGACCAGAAACTTCCACAGGGCGCCTGGCCCCTTGGCCTGTAGCCCACGTTCGCTTTCATGCTGTTCTCCTCTCGATCCCCTGCTACATGATCCTCCTCCAGCAAGTTGACAGTGTTGCGGCGGACTCCGCTCAGGCTGCAGCCGCCCAAGGCACCTCTCTGCTCGACGTTCTGGTGCTTGGGGGGTGGGTAATGGTTCCCCTGGCCTTGCTCTCAGTTCTGACGATCTATTTGCTCGTCGAACGGCTCATCACCATTCGGAACGCCTCCTCCAACCCGGAGGCCATTACTGATCGCGTCCGCGATTACGTGCGCAGCGGAGACGTGGAGGGAGCCGTCACATACTGTCAGAAGAAGGACGTGCCTATCACTCGCATCTTGAAGCAGGGGCTGGAACGGCTCGGCCGGCCGATTTCCGAAATCCAGGACGCCGTCCAGGCCGCCGGAAAACACGAAACGTACGAGCTGGAAAAGCGCACGAACCTTCTTGCGAGCATCGCAGGCATTGCTCCCATGCTCGGATTCTTCGGGACCGTGGTGGGCATGATCAAGGCGTTCCAGGAGATTCAGAACCTGCAGGGAAACGTAAACCCGAGTGTGCTCGCTGGTGGCATCTGGGAGGCCCTCGTAACGACCGCCGCCGGCCTGCTGGTTGGCATCTTCGCTCTCTTCTCCTACAACTTCTTGATTGGGCGCATTCGACGCCTCACGAACGACATGGAGCGGTCCGCTACCGACTTCATCGACCTGCTGCAGGAGCCAGTTTCGTCCGGCCAGCGTAGCGAAACGCTCGGGTAGCCGCCCTTTCGCTCGCACACCTCACTCGTTTCTCCGGCACGCACGGACGCCACTATGCCTCTGGACTTTTCTCCGTCTCGGGAACCGATGACCGACATCAGCCTCGCGGGGATGACGGACGTCGTCCTGCTTCTGCTGATTTTTTTCTTGCTGACATCGAGCTTTGTACCCCAGATGGGCATCGAGGTCACCCTCCCGCAGGTCGACAGCTCCGCACCGGTGGAAGAGCAATCCGTCACCGTTGCCCTGACGAAGGACGGCACCTACTACGTTAACGATACACCGGTATCCCCCTCACGTCTCCTGGACGAGATTCGAGCTGTGCGCACCAGCCAACAGATTCTGGTGCTCCGCGCAGACCAGGGGGCCACCATCGGCCAATTTGCCTCCGTTGCCTCCGCTGCCCGAGCGCTCGACATGCGGGTTCTGATGGCTACCGAACGAACCGGCCGGTCGCAGTAATCCCTCAGTGCCCCTTGTGGGTGCCAGCACCGGAACGAATGCTCCCGTTGCATCAACCGATCACCCCGAACGTCTCATCTCTGCACGCCGCGCAACGGCCCATCCTCGTGCGGCCCATCGCTTCCCAAGACGGCACGACACGACGGAGAGGCCACTCCCCGAAAGAGCCGGAGCAGACACACCAAAGCGTCCCCTCCTGGTATGCTGCTGTCGGATACCCCCATTTGGTAGGGCACAACGTCTCATCTCGACAGCCGAAGCAGACACATTCCCCCTTTCATTCATCGGTGCGCGTCCTTATCTAAAAATGTGTTGCGGCCAACACGTTGCCCTTCTGCCTCTCCGTCCACAAGGCGGACCCGGGTATCCTCGTGGACGGGACGAATCGTTCGAATCCCACTACTCAATTGTTCACAAACCCCCTACGTCTCCATGCTTGGACATTTCCAGCGCCAAAAATCGCACCACTATTTTGACCTCATCGACCGAGATGAAGACGGGTACATCGATGGGGAAGACTTCAAACTGCAGGCCAACCGTCTCGCCGACCGGCGGGACCTGGCGGACGAGGATCGCGAAGACCTAGAGGAACAGATGCTCGGATGGTGGAGACAGCTCTGCGCCACCGCCGACGCCAATGAGGACAACCAGGTGAGTCGGGAGGAGTGGGACCGTTTCTGGGAGGCCATCAACGCCACCGTCGAAGAGGGCACGGACGAAGAAGAGGCCGACATGATGGCAAGTCTGGAGCGGTCAGCCAAGGTTACGTTCCAGACCATCGACACAACCGAAAGCGGCGAAATCACCGAGGAAGAATACGAGGACTGGCTCGCGGCCTGGGGAGCTGAAGGCAGCGACGAAGCCTTTGAGCAACTCGACCGTGCGGACGACGGACATCTCACTGAAGAAGACCTCGTGGAGGCAACGAAAGAGTTCTATCTTTCCAACGACGCCGACGCACCCGGGAACGTACTCTACGGCCTCCTCCAGTAGCCCCCCCTACGGCAATCGCATCTTAGCGATGACGGTTGCTCGCACCGGTTCACAGGGGTAGAATGTCGGTGCTCCCACGCTCCTGGGGATCTCAGATCTCTTCCCCCCATTCCCCGTGCGTTTCCGGCATTCTGCCCACGATCAGAAGCAGTTGAGCCGCCATCGCTCGATGAGGCTCTTAACATACAATCGCCCTGTAGCGCCCCCCGACCGTTTGATCGAAACGAGAGCTTCCCGCTACTGCACCATCGTCACGGTACTCCGGGCCACAAAGGCACCGGAGTACTTTTTCTGAACGAACTCCAGGGCCTCCTCGGCGGCGTCTCGCTGCGCAAAAGCCCCCAACCGCACCCGGTAGTACGGCTGCGAGTATTCGATGACGATGGGCACCTCAGCCCGAAAAAGGTCGGGGGCGTTCGACTTCACCGCCTGCCACCACTGCCGGACGCGCTCCCGAAAGTCCTGGGCGGACTCTTGCTCCTGAGCGGAAAAGACCTGGATTCGATAGCCTTCAACCGTCTGCCGCGCCCCCTCGTCGGCTCGGCCCTGAAGAAGCCGCGGCGGAACCCGGTGGGCCACCTCTACGGTCTGCTCGGGCGCCTGCACCGGATAGGACGACACGTCGAAGGTTTCATACTGGGAAATGGCCGTCCGGGCGCGCTCCTCAGGATCCGGTTCCTCCGGAGCCGAACCGCTCTCGTCGGTGCCTGACTGCGGCCCGCTACAGGCCACGAGCAAAAGGATCGCCCCGAAAAAGACAAACGAGCGTCGGCGTGTCATAAACAAATCGGTTGACTGGCGAAAATTGACGTGACGTCATCCCTTCGGATAAAGGACTTCTCGACCGATTTTGCCCGTAACCCGCCAACATTCAACGTTCTCACGTGGCAGGGACAGGCAGGTCTCCCCCTGTGAGCGGCCCCGCTCTCTCACAGCACACCAGCTTGGCCGGAGAACCGATCATCGCCCCACCGGATGCCAGGTCGTCTTAAATTCGACGAAGGGCGTCATGCAGTAGGGCGACTGGCTCTCTCCTGAGCGCCATTCGGCGGTGGTACGATCCTCCCAAAATTCCAGGCGGGTCACGCTCTCGGCTCCCTCCTTCTCCAGAATGGTGCGCTCTTCGGTCGAGGCACCCACGCTCAGGATCGCATCCACGTCGCGGTGGCCCCCCACGTGCTCGCGGAGCTCGGTGCGGTGACCCGTGAGAATGTTGACGACGCCGCCGGGCACATCGCTCGTTTCGAGCACCTCGGCAAAGTCGAGGGCCAATGTCGGCGCCTCGTTGTCCACGATTAGGATTACGGAATTGCCCGTAACTGTGATCGGGGCCATGCACGAGACGAGCCCCAGCAGTGGCGCATTGTCAGGTACGAACGCAGCGGCGACGCCCGTCGGCTCCGGCACCGAGAAGTCGAAGTGAGAGCTGGCCACCGGATTCACCGAGCCGAAGACCTGGGCGAATTTGTCCGACCAGCCCGCGTACCAAACCAGGCGATCAATCGCCACGTTCAGCTCGGCCGCGGCAGCCTCGCGGTCGTACCCGCCCACCTCGACGAGCCTGTCGACAAAGGACTGGCGACGGGACTCGAGCATCTCCCCTATCCGGTAAAGGATCTGCCCGCGATTGAAGGCGCTGCGCGACGCCCATCCGTCCTGGGCTTCACGGGCCTCAACGACTGCCATTCGAAAGTCCTTGCGCGACGCGCGACAGATGTTGGCCACGAATTCGCCTCGATGGTCTGTGGCGGTTATGTATCGTCCGCTTTCGGTTCGGGGGAAGGCTCCGCCGATGTAGAGCTTTCGGGTTTTGTAGACGGGGAGCCGTTCGTGGGGGGTGTCGTTTTGGGTTGCCATGATTGCGATTGCACGTTGAGATACGGAAGCAGACCGTGAACGCCGCCTTCGCGGCCGAAGCCGCTCTCCTTGTATCCGCCGAAGGGGCTGGCGGGATCAAACTTGTTGTAGGTATTGCCCCAAATCACGCCATTCTTGAGGGCCTGCGAGATCGAGAAGAGCTTCGATCCCTTATCGCTCCAGATGCCGGAGGCGAGGCCGTACTCCGTGTTATTGGCGCGCTCGACGGCCTCCTCGGGCGTCCGGAAGGTCGTAACCGACAGCACCGGCCCGAAGATTTCCTCCTGAGCGATCCGGTGAGACTGCGTGACGTTCGTGAAGAACGTAGGCGGAAACCAAAAGCCGTCGTCGGGTAGGTCACACGCCGGCTGGTACATGTCGGCGCCCTCTTCCTCCCCGACATCCACCAGCTGTCGGATCTTCTCCAGCTGTTGCTTCGAGTTGATGGCGCCGACGTCGGTGTTCTTGTCGAGGGGATGGCCCACGCGGAGCGTCGAGATGCGGTGCCGCAGCTTCTGGATGACCTCGTCGGCCACGCTCTCCT
>CAYULG010000005.1:0-39800 GCA_964445365.1 uncultured Salinivenus sp.
TCTTCGCCCCGTCCTTGATGATGCCGCCGTGCTCGGCCCGCTTGCCCACCATGAACCCGGTGACGTCCTGGAAGAAGATGATGGGGATCTCCTTCTGGTTGCAGTTGAGGATGAAGCGAGCCGCCTTGTCGGCCGCGTCGGAGTAGACGACGCCGCCCACCTGAATCTCGCCCTGTGACTCGTGGTCGGTCTTGTTGCGCACCACGGCGCGCTGGTTGGCCACGACCCCCACGTTCCACCCGTCGATGCGGGCGTAGCCGGTAAGCATGGTACGGCCGTAACCTTCTTTGTACTCCGTCCATGACTGCGCGTCAACGATCCGCGCCAAAACCTCGCGCATGTCGTACTGCTCATTGCCCTGGCTCGGATAGACGCCGTACAGCTCTTCGGGATCGTGGGCCGGCTCCTTCGATTCCTTCCGAGCGTAGCCGAACCGCTCCACCGGCCCCTGGTGGTCGACGATATCCCGAACAATGTCGAGGGCCTCCTCGTCGTCCTCGGCCTTGTAGTCCGTGACGCCGGAGATTTCGGAGTGGGTGGCGGCGCCGCCTAACTCCTCGGCCTCCACGTCCTCCCCAATGGCCGCCTTCACCAAATACGGCCCCGCCAAGAAAACGGACCCGGTTCCCTCCACGATCACCGCCTCGTCGCTCATGATGGGCAGGTAGGCCCCGCCCGCGACGCAGCTTCCCATGATAGCCGCGATCTGAGGGATGCCCATGCTCGACATCCGCGCGTTGTTGCGGAAAATGCGCCCGAAGTCGTCCTTGTCGGGAAAGATCTCGTCCTGCATCGGCAGAAAGACCCCCGCCGAGTCGACCAGGTAGATAATGGGCACGTGATTCTCCATCGCGATCTCCTGGGCGCGGAGGTTCTTCTTGGCCGTGATCGGAAACCACGCCCCGGCCTTTACCGTGGCGTCGTTGGCCACAACAAGGCACTCGCGCCCGTTCACGGGGCCGAAGCCCATGACCGTGCCGCCGGCCGGGCAGCCCCCCTCCTCCTCGTACCTCTCGTACCCGGCGAAGAGGCCCAGCTCGGCAAATGCATCGGGATCGTCCAGCAGGTACGCGACGCGCTCCCGCACCGTGAGCTTGCCGCGATCGTGCTGCTTCTGAATTTTCCTTTCGCCGCCGCCCTTCTCGATTTCAGCGGCGCGCTCCTCCATCGTATCGACGAGCGCCTCGTAATGGGCAGCGCGCTCCTGAAACTCGGCGCTGTCGGTGGGCGCATCGGTGCCAAGCGGATCGGTGTCGGACATGGAAAGTCTTCGTGCTGTCGAAAAGTCGAGTGTGTGGGCGGCCCTCTCCCGTTGGAACCGCTTTTGCAATCTAACCGACGGCCCACTCAAACCAAAACGGACATCCAACAAAAAAGCCCGCCCCGATGCGTTCGGGACAGGCGAATAGCGTGGGAAGGTTGGTCCGAGGGACAACCATCGTGATTCCTGACTCACAACGGCTGTAAGACGCCTCCGCCGAGGAAAACCGGCGCGAGGTCCAGATTCTGAGCATCAGGTTCTGTTACAGGATCGCCCCCATCTTGCGGCGAATTTCCTCCTTCGAGTCCTCCGTCTTGTCGTGGATGAGCCCCACAATCTTGTCCATGTTGCCCCGAGCCCGCTTCATTTGCTTGTCGTCGAAGTCGGCCTCCTCCCAGATGTCTTTGATCTGGTCCCGAATCCGACGCCACTCTTCGTTCATTGCCTCCGTCGCCATGGTGATGCCTGGTTGTTTTGTTCAGAAGCTACGAATCAACATTTACACGATACCGATCATGCAGGCTCGAGGTTTCTCCGAACGCCCCTCCGGTCCGCCCCGTTGACACGATCAATTGCCGTTCCACTCAAAACCTTCTGGTTCCATGCCCCGCGTTGGCGTTATTGGTGCCGGCATTGCCGGTCTCACGGCGGCCCATCACCTACAAGAGAGCGGCGCATCGGTCCAGGTACTGGAGGCTACGGACCGGGCCGGCGGCGTCATCGAAACGACGCGGGCAGACGGATTCCTCGTGGAGCACGGGCCCAACTCGTTGCGCCCGTCGGCGCTGCTGGAGGACCTTATCGCAGACCTGGGGCTTGAGGATGAGCGGGTGTGGGCCGACGACTCCGCCGCCAAACGATACGTCGTGCGGGACGGACGCCCTGTCGCCCTCCCGACCTCCGTCGGGTCGTTCCTCACCACCGACCTCTTCTCGACCCGGGCCAAGCTCCGCCTCCTCGCCGAACCCTTCATCGGTCGTCGGTCCGCCCCCGGCGACGAAGAAAGCCTGGCGGACTTTACGCGTCGCCGTCTGGGGCCGGAGGTGCTCGACTACGCCGTGGCCCCGTTCGTTGGGGGGGTTTTTGCGGGCAAGCCGGAACAGCTCTCGGCCCGGCACGCCTTCGAGCGGCTAGTCGAGCTGGAGGAGGAACACGGCTCCCTCTTGTGGGGCGCGGTGCGATCCGACAGCGACGACCCCGCCCCCGACGACGCACCCTCGGCCCTCTTCTCGTTCCGCGACGGGCTCGAAACGCTCCCCGCCGCCCTCGCCGACGCGCTCGGCGACCGCATCGTCCACGAGGCGCCCGTCACCGCGCTGCACCGGGTGGGCAGTCAATGGGTCACAGAAATCGACGGGCCGCCGGACGACGTACCAAGCTTTCACTTTGATGCCATCATCAGCACGGTGCCCCTCCACATCCTCTCTCAAATTGAGTTTAACGTGCCGGTCGACACGGCCCCACTCGACGAAGTGTCGTACCCGCCCGTGAGCGTCGTCGCCCTCGGCTACGAACGCGGCGCCGTGGCCCACCCGCTCGACGGCTTCGGCTTGCTCGTGCCGCCCGTCGAAGACGAATTCGATGTGCTCGGTACCATCTTTTCTTCCTCCCTCTTCCCCGGGCGAACGCCGGACGACCACGTCCTGCTCACGACCTTCGTCGGCGGCGCCCGCCATCCCTCCCTCGCCGAGCAGCCCTCGTCGAGCGTCCAGGAGGTGGTCGAGCGCGACCTCGACCGCCTGCTCGGGGTGCAGGGCGACCCGATGTTTGCCAAGCACGTCCAGTGGCCCCGCGCCATTCCGCAGTACACGCTGGGCTACGGCGCGGTGAAAGACACTCTACGCGCCCTCGAAAGCGAGCACGAAGGGCTCTACTTCGCAGGCAACTACCATCAGGGGGTCGCCGTGGGGGACGCAATGGCGTCGGGCGCCTCCGCGGCGACCCGGGCGACCCGTTTCTTGACGACATAGGGACGATCTCGAAACCCAGTGGAAAAGCGAGGGCGGGCGACGTTCACGTCGGCGAGGGCATCCCGACTGCTATCGAGAGATACAGCGATGCAGCGCTCCGAAGGAAATACTCTTGGGATGCCGCTCGCAGCCACCAGGGGTGTTTGGAGACAGTTCCATAGTACTCGACGCCGAAGACGGGACGCCCCATTCCCCCTACGCATCCTCGAGGTGGACGGTCACCCGCTGCTTCAGCTCCTCGTAGGAGGCTTTTCCCTCCCAAAAGTCCAGCCGGGTCCCCTTCTCGTCGTAAATGAACGTGGCGGGCACGGCCCCGCTCCACTCTTCGTTGAAGCTATTGACGAACTTGGTGCTGTTGCCGGTTTTCAGATACGTGGTGCCCGTCACGCCGTGCTCGGCCAGAAACTTGACGACCTTCTCCTTCTTGTTCGGGAAATCGGTAGAGATAAACATGACGTCCACGCCCTGATCGTCGAGGCTTTGATCCAGGTTCACGAACGCGGGAAATTCCTCGACGCAGGGGACGCACCACGTGGCCCAAAAGTTTACGACCGTCAGGCGGGCGTCCGATTCCTCGATCACGGCCATGGCATCGTCGTGAGTCACTTCCTGCAGTGCAGGCACCTGGGCCGACCCATCCTGCGTGGGCGCTTGCTCTTGGGTCGCGGTCTCCTGGTCGGTCGTGGGGGAGGTGGACTCTCCCTCTGATCCCCCACATCCAAGGAGCGCGAACAGCGTTATCAAAAGAGTGAAGCGGCTGAGGGTGATCATGGCCTTGCTGCGACTCACGAAACGTTGCGGGGATGGTTCATCATGCGCTCGTTGTGGCCGGATGTTCCTCTTCTCAGGTCGACGCCCAGAACCGTTTCGGATTTTCGGTTCGGTTTCTGTACATTTGGGTGGTCAATCGGAACCAGCAGTTACACGCACCCAACATGCCTGATACGGACGTTGAGCTTTCCCGCGCCCAGTGGGGATCGCGCTTCGGCTTTTTGATGGCCATGCTCGGCGCGATGGTGGGCGCCGGCAACATCTGGCGCTTTCCCTACATCGCCGGCGAGCAGGGCGGCGGCGCGTTCATTCTCGCCTACCTGGCGCTGCTTCTCATTCTGGCCATCCCCGGCCTCATCGCCGAGGTGGCGCTGGGGCGATACACGGGACGGGGCGTCATCGGCGCGTTCCGAGAGGTGGTTGACAGCCGCGGGCTGGTGGGCCTGGGCGTGGTGGTGCTCCTGGTCAACGTCATGCTGATGTCCTACTACTCCCCCGTGGTGGGCTGGACGCTGTACTACGCCGTCCACTCCCTCCTCTTCACATTCTCGGCGCCGGGATTTGAACCGGAAGCCTTCTGGAGCGCCTTTCAGGCCAGCACGGCCCTCAATGTGGGCATGCATACGATTGTGATGGCCCTGGTGGCCGCCGTCCTGTATTTCGGGATCCGTAAGGGCATTGAGCGACTGGTGGTCTACGCCGTGCCGGGCCTCATCCTCGCACTCGTCGTCATCACGATCCGTGCCCTCACGCTTCCGGGGGCGGCCGAGGGGCTCATCTTCACGTTTGGCGTCGACTGGGCCGCCCTCACTCAAGGCGAAACGTGGGTAACCGCGCTCGGCCAGGCCCTCTTTTCGACGGGCCTGGGGTGGGGCATTGCCCTTACCATCGGGAGCTATCTACCGGAGTACGACGACATCCCGATTGGTGGGGGCATCTTCACGGTGATGGGCAACTCCAGCGTGGGCATCCTGGCGGCCTTCGCCATCTTCCCCATCGTGTTTGCGTTTGACGTGGATCCGGCCTCCGGCAGCCAACTGACGTTCGTCTCGCTTCCCCAGGTCTTTCCCCAGATGACGGGCGGCGGCCTCTGGGCCCTGCTCTTCTTCCTGGGCTTCTTCCTGGCAACGTTCACCTCGGCCATCCTGATCACTGAAGTGAGCGTGACGACCCTCAACGAGGAGACCAACTGGTCCCGTGAACAAACGGTCTTTGGGGTCTGCGGGGCGATCTGGCTGGTTGGTTTGGCCAGCGCCTATTCCAGCGCCACGCTTGGCTTTCTCGACTTCGTGTTCGGCAACTTCGGCCTGCCCCTCGCCACCCTCGCCATCATCGGCACGATCGGCTGGTCCTTGGGTCCCGAGAAGCTCCGCGTCATCGAGGTGAACCGGAATGCCGGGATCTACGTCGGTCCGCGCTGGAATGCGATTATCAAGTACGTCATCCCGGCCGTGATGGTCTTCATCCTCGGCAACTACGCCTGGACGAACTTCGGCTCTACGGAAATGCTCGCCGGCGTAGGCGTGCTCGTCGGCTTTCCGGTGCTCGGGTATCTCCTGATGCGGGCGATCGAGACGGCCCCCACTACCCATTCTTCGTAACGGACTCCATCCATACCGATGGCTGCACTCCCCCTCGACGTTTGGGCCATGCTGATCTTCAGCGTTCTGGTCTTTTTCGGCGTGTCCCTCTACGCGCTCGTCTACTCGCTCCTGCAAGAAGAGGAAAAAATGCAAATCCTGCGATCGGAAGAGACCGTGGACACGTACTCGCCCCGGGCGCTCCGCGACCTGCGATCCTGGATTCAGGCTCATCCCGGCGATTCGGACGCCGATCGGGCCCAGGAAGCGTACCAGGAGTGCGTAGAGGCGCTCCGAACGACCAATCGGCACGTCTACGACTGGTCCCCCACAGACATTGACGGCCTTGAACGGCTCTAACACAACGGTCCAGCCCCTTCCCTCCAAAGACCAGTGGGCGGCTCATTCCTCCGAGCCCGTCGGTCGGAGAATGCGGGTTGATCGGACGTCGTCGTGGGCTTGCGGCGGAGGCACCGCGGGCGTCCAGAGGTCAAAGTACGTGCCCTCCAAAAAGGTGGGGATTTGCGTGTCGTAGAACGAGGGATCGAGGGGATTGCCCCGCTGCCCCCCCGGCACGACGCCGTACCCGGCGGGCGGGGTCGTCGAGAAGTCGACGATGACGCGTTGGCTGGCGGTATGGGTGACGGGATTGCCGGGCGCCTGCAGGACCGTCGAGCCGAAGCCCGGAAAGTCATACGGCCCGCGCCACAGCGCCCGCAATTGGTCATTGCCCGAGAGGTGCCGGAACGTGATCTGGTGGTGCTCGCCCCAGCGCCATCCCTCCGGTGTCCAACCGTACTTGGACGCCATCGTGTCGGCGGTCGCCTCCAAGACGTGGCGCAGCAACCCGTCGGCGTCCTCGACCGCGTCGGTTGCCTGAACGTCCAGCCAGCGGGCGTCCGGGTCGGTGCGCAACAGATCAACGAGCACGGCGTCCTCCGGGGTCGGGCCGTTGGCGAAGACCGATTCGTCCCAGGCCCGTTTGCGAAGGAGCGTCAGGAAATGACGAAAGACGAGCGGCTCGGGCCGGTCGACCGACGCCTCTCCGTCCCACGTCCTCAACAGACGGCGCAGGGTATCGGCCCGGGGCGAGAGGTCATCGAGCCCGGATAGAAGCGGCACGAAGACATCCCGAGGGGGGACCTGCACGTCGGTCTGATACGCTTTGAAGTCGGCCACCGAGTGAGACGCCGCGCCGCGAAGCAGCGAATCGATGCGCAGCGACCGGTAGCCGTCGGGCCAGTCGTGGCCCAGGTAGTAGGGGTAATCGGGCCCTGTGGGCGCCTGATTGGCCGACGCCAAGAAGGCCTGCTCCGGATTGCGGGCGGCGGGAAGAGAATCGAACGGGACCCGTCCCACCCACTCCCCTTCGTCGGTCGAGCCGTCCAGGAGGCCGCGCCCGTGCCCGTCGCGCCGGATCGGCAGATGCCCGGTCGAGCGGATGGCGATCGTCCCACCGGTGTCGGCGTGCAGGATGTTCTGCATCGGCGTGTCCCACCGCCGCAGGGCCTCGGTGACCTCTGCGCTGCTGGTGGCCCGATTCATGTCCCACAGGGCGTGCACGGTTCGCGACTGACGGTGTGCCACCCAACGCTCGGCAACGGCGGAGGCACTGTTCTCGTCGGAGAAGCGGACCGGGCCATGGTGGGAAAAGTACAACGTGTCGACGACCGGGGCCTCACCCTTCACCCGGATGGTGTCAATTTCTCGACGGAGGTCGCGCCACGCTCCGTCGTACCGGTATTGCGACCGCGACGAGTCGACCGTGAGTGCGTAGTGGTCAATCTGATCGGCACCGGTGTTCGTGATGGTCCAGCCCACGTGCCGGTTGAACGCCTGGACCAGCACGGGCGCGCCCGGAATGGTGAGGCCGTAGGCATTCATCGACGGGGTGACGAGGTGCGCCTCGTACCAGATCGAGGGCAGGGTGACGGCCAAATGCATGTCGTTCGCCAATAGCGGCGCCCCGGTAGATGACCGCTCCTCGTGCACGGCCCAGTTGTTGGAGCCTGCGAGTCCAGCGGTCGTGCCGCCAAGCACCTGCTGGAGGGCCTCCATCCCGTTCCGTCGAGAACCTAAGGCCGGCTCAGCCGACGCGTAGCGGTCCGATGAGACCGAAGCGGCCGCCGCCGTCGACTGCCCGATTTGCTTGTCGGATGGAACGATGGGCTCATACAACCCCGACGGGGATCGCGGGTAGAGCCGCTCGTAGGCGGTTTCGCTCAGGCCCTCTTGGAGGGCCGAGTAAGCCGGATCGTCGGAGTTGTACGTCAGGTCGTAGCTCATGTACTGCAACAATCGAAGGCCCTGGATCGGGGAGAAGCGATCCGGCTCATATCCCAGAAGGCGAAATTCAAGCGGGAGATCCGTCGGGGCCAACCGGTCCAGGTGGGCATTTACCCCTTTCCCGTACCACTGCATGGCCTTCCATTCGATGTCTTTCTCTTCCCGAATCCGCTCCAAATTCCGTTGCGCCCCCCACTCCATTCCGGTCCGCCGCAGAAACCGATCCGCCCGGACCGACGACGACCCGAAGGCCGCCGAGAGGCGCCCCGAGGCGACGCGCGGCAGGAAGTCGAGTTGGAAGAGGCGGTCCTGAGCCACAACGTAGCCGAGTGCGATGGTCGCGTCCCGATCCGACTCCGCAAAAATGTGGGGCACGTGCCGCTCGTCCCGCACCACAGTGACGGGCTGGTCGAGCCCCGGCAGGCGCAGCACGCTCGAGTCGGCCGGCGGACGGGCCTGTCGTGCCGTCCGGTAGAGGCCGTCGGCGGGATCCAGGAGGGTGCTGGCGGAGGGAAGCCCCTGTATGCGGGTGTCGAGCCCGTAGATCAGGGCACCCGTCAATAGGAGCAGCCCGCCGAGCACAAACAGGCGACGAAGGACCATAACCAAAAGACAGAGCGGGATGGAAGAAGAACCACAAGAAGGGCCTTAGGAGTTCATGGCCTCGCTGGGGAGCGGCACATCGTCCGGCTGCGCCGGGCCGGTGGCAGGGGCCACGCCAGCATCTGCGTCGGCTGCTTCTACTCGTTGAATGCGCTGGAGGAGCTCGTCGGTGGCGTTGGCGTAGTCCCGGGCCCCGCGGGCACTGGCGTCGTGGTCAAAGACGGTCGTTCCCCCTTCCCGTGATTCAGCCAGTGACGTGCTGGTTCGGATAGAGTTTTCCAGCACGATGTCGCCGTACTTGTCTCGCAGGTACTGCTGGTAGGTGCGGTGTATGCGCTTGCGACCGTCAACCTGCGTCAGCAGAAAGGTCCGCGACTGGAGCTTCGGGTTGAGTTTGTCCTGCACGAGCTCGACGGTCTGGTAGGTTTGCTCCGCCCCCACGACGGCCTGATACTCCGGCAGGACCGGAATGAGCACGTGCTGGCTGGCCACGAGGGCGTTGAGGCTGTACACGGTGACCGCGGCGGCCGTATCGAAAAGGACGAGGTCATAGTCAAGGTCGGCTCGCTGAAGGGCCTCCCGCACCCACAGCACGTCGGTGGGCTTGTTGAGTTCGCGCATCCGCTTGGTGAGGCTGCTGGAGGAGGGGACCACATCAAACCCGCTCGCTCGCTGCACCGCCAGGTGTTCCAGATCGACCGACGGATCGAAGAAGGCTTCGACCGTCGCGTCGGGGCTCGGCTCTTCTACGTCCATTGTCCGTGTGAGAAACCCCTGGGGATCGAGATCAATAACCAGGGTGCGCACGCCGGATAGCCCCAAAGCAGCCGCCACGTGAATGGCGGTCGTCGTCTTTCCAGTCCCTCCCTTGTGATTACAAACCGACAGGACGATCATACAACGTCGGGCAAATGTCGATCAACAAGATCTCGGCAGGAGAAGGCGCCGTGTTCAAGCTGAGCAAACGCGTCACCCACGGCCCCCAGCCGCGTGGCCGCAGCCTTTCCGCAAGGTAGCGGGGCGGATCGGTGGTGTCAAACCCGAGCTTCGGCCCGCGCCTCCGAATCAATCTCCGGTTGTCTTTGCCACCGAAATCGATCCCCGTCGATGAATGACCTTCTCTCTTTTTCAGCGCCCTTCGTCCTCGCCTCCCAGTCCCCCCGACGCCGCGTACTTCTCGAGCAAATCGGGCTCGATTTCGACGTCCGAGTGAGCCCGGCGGAGGAGACCACCGACGAGGAGCTCCCCCCGAAGGAAACAGCTCGAGCGCTCGCCAGGAAGAAGGCTCGTCCAGTAGCGACCGAACACCCGTCCTCCCTCGTGCTTGCCGCCGACACGGTCGTCATCCACGAAGGAGACCTCCTAGAAAAACCGTCCTCTCCCGCTCACGCCCGTCGCATGCTCCACCGCCTGAGCGACACCACGCACACCGTCTACACCGGCATGGCCCTTCATCACGCCGACAGCAAACGGGCCGTTGCGGCCGGCCGCGCCACACGTGTTGCCTTCGCCGATCTGAGCGACGCAGAGATCCGAGCGTACGTAGCAACCGAATCGCCGATGGACAAGGCTGGGGGGTACGGCATTCAAGACCACACCGGGCCGCTGTTCGTGAAGCACCTGGACGGGGACTACTATAACGTCGTCGGCCTTCCCCTCCATGCACTCTACCGGATGGTGTGCGAGCACTTTTCTGACCTATTGCAGGACTGAACGGGGACCTCAGCGCGTCTCTCAACTTTTTCCGGTCTTCAAAGTAAAGTAAGTGTTCATCTACTCCTCCAATCAACGGTGCAGTTGGCTCATGCAGGTCCCTGACCGGTCCGTGTCGCCCCTTCTTCGGTCCCCGGTGACCGCTGATCCACTCCGCCTCCTGCTGGTGCAGGCGCGGAGCAAGCCTGAGATGGAGCAGCAGGAGCAGACCTGCTTCGTAGAACGGTGCCGGGTCCCTCAGGAGCAGTTTCAGGTGGTCAACGTCGGGCGCGGCGATGTACCAGCCCCTCATCACCTCGATGACGTGGATGCCGTCCTCATCGGCGGGGCCGGGCAATACTCGGCAGCGGAAGACTACGAATGGACCGGTCCCGTCCTCAACCTCGTCCGTCGTGTGGTGGACGAGGAGATTCCCCTCTTCGGCTCATGCTGGGGCCACCAGGTCATTGCTCGCGCCCTCGGCGGACGGGTGGTGTACGACCCGGGCCGCTCGGAGTTGGGGTGCGGGTGGGTGGAGCTTACGGACGCGGGCCGGAGCGATCCCCTATTCCACCGCTTTCCCCGCCGCTTCCGGGCCAACATGGGCCACCACGACCGCGTCGTCGAACTGCCGGAGGGCGCCACGGAGCTCGCCCACAATGACCAGCGCTACCAGGCCTTTCGACTGGAGCATGTGCCCGTCTACGGCACCCAGTTCCACAGCGAGCTCGATGCCGAACGAGAGCGGGAACGCATTCTGGTGTACAAGGAGCTCTATCAAGATGCCCTCCCGGCCGATGGGAAGGTCCAGCGCGTGCTCGACAACCTGGCCGACACGACGGCGGTCGATCACCTTCTGTACGACTTCCTCACGACCTTCGTCGCCCGGAAGGTTCCGGAGCGCGAACCGGTCGGCCTGCAGCCGCCCCCAACCCTCGACGGCACGTCCCTCTCCTTCGAAAAACCGTCCCCCAGCTCCCGACGGATTCCCGACTCCTGAATCCAGCTCCGGGGATGAACGGAAGCAGCTCCGATTCCTACCCCATGTGCTCCCGAACGAGTGTGGGCACGTCCGCGAGCACGTCGTCCAGCTTCTCGATATCCCGACCGCCAGCGGCAGCGAGTTGGGGCCGCCCGCCGCCTCCGCCGCCCAGGCGCTTTCCAAGGGTGCCCACGAGGCCCCCGGCCTGGAGCGCTCCCTCCTCGATAAGGTCGTCGGCCACGGTCGCCACGACGGAGACCTTCTCCCCATCCTCGCCCCGGCTGCCTAGGACCCCCACCGCGCCGCCGCCGAGCTTGTCGCGCAGTTGCTGACCCAGTTCCTGGAGGTCGTCCATGCTGGCGCGGTCAATCCGGCCACTTACGACCGTCACGCCGTCCACGTCCCTGCGGTTGTCGGCAATGATGGTGTCGAGCTGATCGGCAAGCTGCTGGTGGCGAAGGGTATCCACCTGCTCCTGGAGTGCCTCTCGTTCCTCTTGCAGCTCCGCAATGGCATCGGGGAGGGGCTGCTGGAGGGACCGGAACTGACGACGCGCCTGGTCGAGCTCGTGGAGCTGCTGTCCCACATGCTCCAGCGCCGCCTGCCCCGCCACTGCCTCCACACGACGCACGCCCGACGCCACCGACCCCTCCGAGAGGAACCGGAAGAGTCCAATCTCGCCGGTTGCATCTACATGGGTGCCCCCGCAGAGCTCCATCGAGTAGTCCGGATCGAAGGTGATAACCCGCACCTCGTCGCCGTACTGCTCGTCGAACAGCGCCGTGGCCCCGCGATCGAGGGCCTCGTCGATGGGGACCGCGCGTTCCTCCTGTTTCGAAATGTTGCGCTGGATGGCGTGGTTCACCTGTCGCTCCAGGTCACGGAGCGTATCCTTTTCCACCGCATCGAAGTGGCTGAAGTCGAAGCGCAGGCGATCCGGCGCCACCAGAGAGCCCTTCTGCTGCACGTGGTCGCCCAGGGTCTCGCGCAAGGCGGCGTGCATGAGGTGGGTGGCGGTGTGGTGCGCCCGAATGCGACGGCGACGTTCAGCGTCCACGCTGGCCTCGACGGGTCCCGACAGCTGTCGGGGTTCGGGCAATTCGTCCACCCGGTGGGCGATCCGCTCGCCCTCGTACTGCGTGTCAAGGACGGGCACCTCCTCGTCGCCGATGCGGAGCACGCCGGTGTCGCCGACCTGCCCGCCCGCCTCGGCGTAGAAGGGCGTGTGGCTGAGTTCAATCTCGTACTGCTTCTCGTCGTCCTGCTCCACCACCCGGACCGCCCGCACGTCGGCGTCCTCGACGCGGTCCCGGTCGTAGCCCACGAAGACCGACGCCTCCTCGCCCTCCGTTACGGGCTGCCAAGCGTGGACGTCGCTCTGGTCCACCTCGAACGACGAAGCGGCTCGGGCGCGGCGCTGCTGGCGCTCCATCAGCGTCTCGTACCCCTCCATGTCCACGTCCAACCCGCGCTCCCGAGCCATCAGCTCCGTAAGGTCGATGGGAAAGCCGTACGTGTCGTGCAGGAGAAACGCGACCTGTCCGGGGACCGCTTCCTCACGGGCCACCGTCGCAAACGAGCGCAGCATCTCGGCCTCCTCATCGGCGTCGACGTACGCCTTCTCCAGGAGGTCCATTGCGCGGCCGTCCTGCTGGAGGTCGCCCAGAATCTCGTCGGTTGCCGCCCCGTCTTTGCCCGACAAGTCCTCGACGTACGGCACCACGCGTTCGAAGAAGTCGATGCCGGTGCCGAGGGTCTGGAGGAAGCTCTCCTCCTCCGACCGGATCGCCTGCTGGATATAGTCTTTCTGCTCGAGGAGACCGTCGAACGCCCCCCCCATCTTCGCAGCCAATGGGTCTACGAGGCGGTGCAAGAAGGGCTCGTCGAGGCCGAGCGTCTGGTAGCCGTAGCGCACGGCGCGGCGCAGGATGCGGCGAATGACGTATCCGCGGCCCGTGTTGCCGGGCATCACGCCGTCGGAGATGGCGAAGGCGATGGCGCGGATGTGGTCGGCCACCACGCGGAGGGCGACCCGCACCCGTTCGCGGTCGTCCTCGTCCTCAACCGCGAGGTCGTCGTAGCCCGTCACGTCGTCTCGCGGCGAGAGGTCACAGGCCGCCTGCAGGAGCGGGGCGAAAAGATCGGTGTCGTAGGTCGCCTCTTGTCCCTGCAGCACGGCTACGAGTCGCTCAAAGCCCATCCCTGTATCCACGTGCTGGTCGTCGAGCGGCTCCAGGCTGCCGTCGGGATGGGCGTTGTACTGAATGAAGACGAGATTCCAGATCTCCATGACCATCGGGTGGTCGGCGTTCACCAGTTCCACGCCGGGCGTCTCCGCACGCAGATCGTCCGGGCGCAGGTCCACATGTAGCTCCGAACACGGCCCACAGGGCCCCGTGTCGCCCATCATCCAGAAATTTTCTTTCGAGGGCTCGTAAAGGACGTGTTCTTCCGGTATGGGGGTCTCCTCCAGCCAGAGGTCGTAGGCCTCCGCGTCAGCGTCCAGGCCGAAGTCCTTATCGCCTTCGTGTACCGTGGCGTACAAGCGGTTTGGCTTCAGGCCCCAGCGCTGCACCAGCAACTCCCAGGCCCACCGGATCGCCTCGGCCTTGAAGTAGTCCCCAAAGCTCCAGTTGCCCAGCATTTCGAAGAAGGTGTGGTGGTAGGTGTCGTGGCCCACCTCCTCCAGGTCGTTGTGCTTGCCCGACACCCGCAGGCACTTCTGCGTGTCCACCGCCCGCGAGTACGGGCGCTGCCCGGTGCCGAGAAAGACGTCCTTGAACTGATTCATCCCCGCGTTCGTGAAGAGGAGTGTCCCGTCCCCCTCCGGCACCAGCGAGGCACTGGGGACGACCTCGTGCCCCTTCTCCTCGAAAAACGCAAGGAACTCGTCCCGAATTTCTTCGGAACTGCGGTCGGTGTCGGCGTCGGCTTGCAAATGTCGGTCCATCTCGAAAAAGGCGGATTCGATGTCGGTTCGAAGAGTTCGGGATCAAAAGAAAGGAAGCCTAGATCAGAGGAACCGAGTGAATAGCTTCGCTTCCCGGAAAATCCTTTCACCCATTAAACTCATGACTCACACACTCATGACTTGTGCCCTCATGACTCTAAGCAATCACCTTGAATGAGGCTCTCTCCCCCCTCAATGCACCACGTCTGAGAGGAACAGACTGCCTATCCCTCGTCAAAAATCTCGTCGATTTCGACCTCAATGTCAGTGGCCGGGTCCGTGATCGTACCGGTCGAGACGGTGGCAGGCTTCTCCCCGGACATAAAGATCGACACCGTCTCCGTCGCGGGCTGGACGAGCCAGCAGGACTGCACACCGGCGTCGAGCATGTCGTTGATCTTGTCCACCACATCCTGCGTGCTTTGAGACGGACTCAGGATCTCAACGGCAAGAAGGGGCGGCTCCGTCATCCGCACCACGTCTTCCTGAAAGTTCACCTCCATCTTCGGGTACACACAAAGGTCCGGCGTCACCTGAAGCGTATCCAACTTAAGGGTGACTTCGCTCGCGATGGTGTACTGATCCCGATAAGCGTGAAGAGTCCCAGACAGCAAGAACTGGACGTATCCGTGATTCCGGCTCGGCAAGGGTTTATTGCGCTCCTTTTCGTAATCGGTGCGGGTGTCGGGATGGTCTTTGGTCGTTTCCATAGCGATGGGCGGTGCCATCCAATTCGAAAAAGATGTGTTACCCTGTACGGACCAGCCCCCCAAAGATTCCCGCTGCGCTCTCCCCATACTCGCAAGCAGCGCCGTTCTTATCGACGAACATACGTCGCCCTTTTGCGAAATCGAAACGTCGTCCTACAACCGGGTTCTACCCTGCGTTCTTCCTCCCCAAAACCGAACACTTCAACACCAAGCACCCAAACACTGAATACCCAGACACTGAACACCCGAACACCAGTCATTCCTTCTCCGCACTCGGCGTCCCCGGCGACACGAACCGGTTCTCCTCGATGAAGAAGCGCCAGGGCCGCTCCACGCCCTTCGAGATGCCGATGCGGGACGAGGAGGCCATCGTTTCCTCGTCGTGGAGGCCGTCCGGGGCAAAATACAGCGGAGGGCCCGTGAGCTCGGTTCGATGAAAGGCGTCATCCACGTCGAACGCTTCCGTGAGCTTGCCCGGCCCGTTTGTCAGTTCCACGTTTCGACGATCCTCACCGCGGCGCGACCGCATCGCATCGATGCCGTCCACCGGCTCCACGGCCCGAATGAGCACGGCGCCTCCGGTGCCCTCCGGCTCGGTAACCACGTTCAGCAACCAGTGCACGCCGTAGCACAGGTACACGTACCCGAGGCCCGGTGCCTCGAACAAATCGGCGCCTCGTCCCTCCTCCCGGAGCGTATCCGTCTCGGCATCGTAGAGATTCCAGCCGTGAAAGGCCGGGTCATTCTGTGTGTAGCCCTCCGTTTCGACAATGCGGCCCATGAGAGGCGTCCCGTCCGACCGCTCTCGTATCAGTCGGGCCCCAACGAGATCGCGGGCCACATCGAGGGTGTCCCGCCGAAAAAAGTCGGTCGAGCAGGGGGCCATTGCCGGAGCACGATTGGTATTGGGGACGTGTTGGTCCTATATTGACCTACCGAACGCCCGTTTCGAGTCAATCAGTCCCGTATGTCCAGTTCAGTCGCTCCGCACGACGCGGTGTCCGTCATCGCCCAGAAGTTCTTGGTGGATGAGCCCTGTTCCGTCTCCGTCAACATTCCAGGGGCCCACACCCGTCTCCGTCCCGGCCCCGACGACGGGCGCGTCGAGGTCGACGTTTCGGTAACGGGCTGCCCGCCGAAAGAGGCCGAAAACATCCTGGACCGTATGCAGGTGGGGACCCACCAAATGAAGGATACAGTCCACGTCTACAGCGACGCGGAGGCGGACCGATCCGACGCGGAGTGGTGGCGCTGGGTGCGCACCCTCGACGTGGCCCTCCACGTAGACCTCCGCGTGCCCTCTCGCATCGAGGCCGAAATTCATGCCCCCGGGGGCGCGGTGGACCTCGCCAATTTGAAAGGGCACCTGGACGTACAGGTAATGGGGGGACCCTGCCAGGCTGAAAACATTGAGGGCACCCTCGATGTCCGGGCCGAGAGCAGCGACGTGACCATCCACGGATTCTCCGGCGACCAAATCATGGCCCGCGTTGCCGTCGGCTCCCTCTCCTTGGAGGACGCGGAGGCGGACACCGTGACCGCCCGGTCCGTGGCCGGTCCCCTCACGCTTTCGTCCGTGGAGGGTCCAACCACCGTCACGGCGAAAAGCGCCCCAGTAACCCTTCAGGGCGTGGGCGGCCCCTGCACCGCCCGCGTGCAGGGGGGCGATCTAACCTACGACGGCACCCCCGAGGGCGAGATCGAGGTCCGGGTCGTGGGCAGTTCGATTGATGCCCGTTTCCCGGCCGAACACGGCACGGACCTAACGATGACCGGCTCGACCCTGTCCCTCGCCGATGCCTTCGCGTTTGAGGGCGAACGCACCGAGCACGAAATCGAAGGCCAGCTAAACGACGGGGGCCCTTCTCTGCACCTTCACGCCACGGGCGGGGGGACGGTCCGGTGTCGCCCGGCGTAGGCCCGGTTGTCCCTACTCGGTTCGTTCGAGGGCCAGGGCCACCCCACCGCCCGTCCCGTGGCAGATCGCCGCGAGGCCCCGTTCGCCGTCGTGCTGCCGCAGGGCGTGGAGCAGAGTGACCGTGATTCGCGTGCCGGAGGCCCCGATGGGGTGCCCCAGTGCGATGGCGCCGCCGTGCACGTTGATTCGGTCGTGGGGCACGCCGAGCTCACGGTGAAACAGGATGTTGTTGAGGGCGAAAGCCTCGTTGTTTTCGAAGAGGTCGTAGTCGTCGACCGCCGTGCCCGTCTCGTCGAGCACCTGCCGGACGGCCGGGATGGGCGCTTCTGGAAACCGCCACGACTCGCCCGCTGACCATTTTCCCGTCCCCACCTTCGCCAACGGCGTGAGTCCGTGTGCCTCGACGGCATCGGCACTCGCCAGCACAACGGCGGCCGCCCCGTCGGAAATCTGGCTGCTGTTTCCTGGCGTCAAGACCCCGTCTTCCTGAAACGCGGGACTCAGGTTGGACAGTCCGTCGGCGGTCGTGCCCGGACGGATGCCTTCGTCGGTCTCCAGGGTTTCGGTGCCCTCCCGGGTCTGGTACTCCACCGGGGCAATCTCGTCGTCGAAGTGCCCATTCTCGGTCGCCTCCGCGGCCCGCTGCTGCGAGGTAGCGGCAATCTCGTCCAGTTCCGCCCGCGTCACGCCCACGTCTTCACAAAGACGCTCGGTCTGATTGCCCATCGCCTCTCCGCTCATCGGATCGCTGAGGCCGTCCCGGTGCATGATGTCCTGCATCTCAATGCCCGTCGGGGCCATGGTGACGCCCCATCGCGCGTCGGAGTCGACGTAGAAGCCCGCGTCGGACATCGACTCCGTACCGCCCGCAAGCACGAGGTCGGCCTGCCCCGCCTTGATCATCGTCGCGCCGTTCATGATGGACATCATGCTGGAGGCGCACACCATGTCGACGGCGTACCCATCGATCTCCTTCGGAATGCCGGCCTGCAAAGCGGCTTGGCGCGGCACAAGCTGCCCATGCCCGGCGCGAAGGACGTTGCCAAAAATGTAGATGTCGAGGCTTCCCCCATCCACGTCGGCCCGGTCGAGGGCCGCCTCCATAACCGGCGCGGCCAGGTCGACGGGTGAGTGATCCTTGAGCGATCCCCCGAATCGGCCAATGGGAGAACGAACGGCGGCGGCGATGTAGGCATCGCGCATGGGAACGAGTCGGTTGATTCGAGAACCGTTGGGGATGCGGGCGCCGACTTCCGACGCTGTATGTAGGATACCGGGAGCGCTTCCAGAACGCAATCGAATTTTGCGTTGGCCGGGCGATTGTATGCCTAAAGCCTCATCGAGTGATGGAGACGCAGCTGCGTCTGATGGCAGGAAAATGCCAGGGATGCGCGGGCGAATGGGAGCGTAGGGGCACCGACACTCTGCCCCTAGAAAACGGGATGAGCAGCCGTCGTCGCAGACATGCGATTGTCGTGTTGCGCTGGCCGTTTTCAAAAAAGGAGGACAGACCTGAGTCCCCCAATCGACCTCGCATGCAGTGACCATCGGAGCCGCGGCTATTCGCGCGTCGACAGTTGCCGCCGGAACTGGTCCGGATCGGTCGTCGGGGCCTCGCAGCGGAAGTCGCGGCAGACGTAGGCCGCCGCCTGGCCGTCCACCGGCGTCTGCGCCTCGGTAAAGGGCGCTAGCTCCGTGATGGGCGGCGCGTCGCCGGGGGGGCGGTGGAGGACGACGGTGAAGGGCGCGTACGCACCGCGGACGGCCTCGACCATCGCCTGCGTGTCGGCGCTTTCTTTCGGGCCGGCAATCACGATCTCCCGCGCATCGCCCATGGCAAACTGCAGTCCGCTGAGGAAGGCGGTGAAACCGGTCGGGCGGGCACGCACCTGCTCCCCTGCCCAGCGCGCGAGGGCATCGGCCCGATCTTCCAGCTCCGTCCGGCCCGTCAGACGGGCGAGGCGGAGCAGGTTGCTGAACTGGACTGAATTGCCGGACGGCTTCGCTCCATCAGACACCTCCTTGGGGCGTACGATGAGCTCCTCCCCGTCCTCGGCCGTGAGGAAAAACCCACCCTCATCTCCGTCCCAGAAGCGATTGAGGCTTTCCTCCAGCAGGTCAAGCGCAACTTCGAGCCAGCGGGGCTCGTGCGTCGCCTCGTAAAGCTCGGTAAGGCCCCAGGTGAGAAACGCGTAGTCGTCGAGGTGCGCCTGCACACCGGCCTCGCCGTCTCGGTAGCGGTGGAGGAGGCGACCGTCCTCGCCCCGCATCGTGTCAAGAAGAAAGTCGGCGGCCTCCGCGGCAGCGGCTTCGTAGTCGGGTTCGTCGAAGGCCCGGGCCGCGGTTGCGAGGGCCGCAATCATCAACCCGTTCCAGTCCGTCAGAATCTTGTCGTCAAGCCCAGGGCGTGGACGCTCGTTGCGGGCCTCCAGGAGCGTGCGTCGGACTTCGTCGAGCGTGGTCCGCAATTCATCCTCGTCCAGGCCACGCCGGTCCGCCTCCTCGGACAGCGACCGGTCAAGGTACAGGACGTTCTTGCCGGTCCGCTGACCGGTGGCCTCCTCCTGGTAGTTGCCCTCGGGCGTCATGTTGTAAAGATCAATGACGAGGTCGGCCGTCTCCTCGTTCAGCAGGTCGCGCACCTCCTCCACGGACCACACGTAGAAGGCGCCTTCTTCCATCTCCCCGTCCTCGTTCTCGCTGTCGGCGTCCTCCGCCGAGTAGAAACCGCCCTCCGGCGCCCGCAGGTCGCGAAGCACGTAGGTGAGCACCTCGCGGGCCGTCTGCTCGTAACGGGCCTCGCCCTCAGCCTGAGAAGCCTCGGCGTAGGCCATCACATGCATGGCCTGATCATAGAGCATTTTTTCAAAGTGCGGGAGCACCCATCGATCGTCGGTGGAGTAGCGGTGGAAGCCGTAGCCCATCTGATCGTAGACGCCCCCAAGCCGCATCTGATCGAGCGTCTCAGTCACCATCTCCAACGCGCGGCCGTCTTTCGTCCGGCGCCGCTGGCGCAACAGGAAAAGCAGATTGTGCGGCGCCGGGAATTTTGGCGCCGAGCCGAACCCGCCGTGGGTGGAATCGAACTGGCTGGAAAGTTGACTGTGCGCCTCGTTCAGGGCTGCCTCGCCGGGCGCCTCCGTCCCGCCCGCTTCGTCCACAGACCGTCGGAGAAGACTCGTCACCTCGTCGGCGTCCTCGAGTAACTGGTCCCGGTTTTCGTCCCACATCTCACCGACCCGTTCCACGAGATCGACCAATCCCATCTGCTGGAAGCGGCCGGTCTTGGGCAAATATGTAGCCGCGTAGAAGGGCTTGCGGTCCGGGGTGAGGAGAATGGTCAGCGGCCAGCCCCCCTGTCCCCGCATCATCTGGCAGACGTTCATGTAAATGGTGTCCACGTCGGGGCGCTCCTCCCGATCCACCTTGATCGACACGAACGTATCGTTGAGCATCTCCGCCACCTCCTCGTCCTCAAAGGACTCCTCTTCCATCACGTGACACCAGTGACAGGTGGAGTACCCAATCGAGAGGAAGATCGGTTTGTCTTCTGCCTGGGCCTTCTCGAAGGCTGCCCCTCCCCAGGGATACCAGTCCACGGGGTTGTTCTTGTGCTGGCGAAGGTACGGGCTCTGCTCGTCGGCGAGACGATTGGACATGGAAGCTCAACGGAGTTCGGGAATTAAGCAAATGTGCACGTGTCCCAACGAAGATGGGACCGCCCCGTTCGGCACTCGCCACTTCTCCACAAGGGCTTTTCCCCACCCCCCCCTCCGCCGTTGGTCTTACTAGAGAATCTGCCCAAACAGCACGGCATTCAAGAAGAGGCCGTTGGTGCCGTACCAGAAGGCGCGGAAGTTTGGGTTGTCCATAAACAAGATTACCTGCCCACCGCCAACCTCATGGGCCTCAATGGACGCTGCCCCCTGGGCCTGTTCTCGCTGATCGTCTGACAGGTATCCGCTGAGACGCGGGTCCTGCTCATCATAGGTCCCAACCGTCGCCCCGGGCGTGTCACTTGGGTCGTAGAAGCCCGTGCCGACCCGAAAGACCGGCACGGATTCCTCGTACCCGTACGCCACCGGATGTGTAGGGTCAAGGTTCGTTTGGAAGATAGAACCGCCAATGCCCTGCGCGGCATAGGCCTCGGGGAGATCCGCATAGTCGGCTTTCTGAACCAAAGAGTCCACGTTCAGCGAGCGCTCGTTCAAGTTAACCATCTCCTGCTCGACCGGCCACTCGACGGCATCTTCAATTGCGATGAGCGTTCCTCCTTGTTTCACCCACTCTGAGACGGCTTCCTCGGAGAGGTCCTGAAAACTGCCGCCCGCGAGGACCATGGTGTTGTATCGGCTGAGGTCCGCGTTCGAGACATCGCTGATGTTCAGGAGCGACACCGGCATCTCCATACGCTCGCTTAGCAGATGCCATACCTCCCCGACGTTGTACGAGCTGGCTCCGCTGTAGCGGGAGCCCCCACCGGTGCCCGTTAACAGCGCGACATTTGGCTTCTCGAGAATCGGCGAGTACCGACTCCCCAGATCAGGCCCGGACGGCGTGAGCCCCTCGTCGACGGCATAGACATCAAGGTAGTCCTGCTGGGCAATCCGCTGGACGACCGAGTGCACGGTGTCGGGCGTCACGCCGCGTTGCTGCACCTGTACGACGATGCTCCCCCGCCCGAACGACTGGGATTGTCCTCCACTCTCCGCGGTAAAGGGATCCGTCATCACCCGGGGCCGCACGCCATTCTCGTGGAGGCGTTGCACGGCGCGTGGGCCGAAGTAGTCGCCCCACGGCAGCACGTAGGCGTACGACGAACGCCCCCCAACCACGGCACCGCTCTCATAGGACACATCCTCGACCGGATCACCACGAAGGTCGCTTGGGGCGCTTGTCAACTCGGCATAGTCCACACCAAAGGCCAGTGGCAGCGTCCAGGTCGACACGTCGTAGAAGATGGAGTCTGGGTAGGACGAGGTGCGCTCAAGCGCGGCCTTGACGAACCGGCCCTGCGGTTGGTCGAGGGGAACCACGTAAGCCTCGCCGGACGCGAACGTCTCCCCATTGGCCTGGACCGTCTCCCTAAGGTCGTAGAGTTCCACGTCGTGGCGGTCGAGAACCTGAGCGAGGGCCTGCGCCCGCGTCGGTTGTTCGCTACGGTCGATGACGTAGGCCTCAGTGCCCACATCCTCGAGCGCCTCCCCCCGGTTTGCGAAGAAGTCCCGCTGATAGCGGAGCAGGTCCGTGCGCTGATCGGCCACGGCCTTGAGGCTGGACATCGACGTCATGAACTGATTGCGCACGGTAAACGCGTACGTCATCTCCCCTTTACTCGTCTCCCGCTTCAGTGCCCGGGAAGAGGCCTGTTCGAAGAGAATCCCGATGGACCCGTTGATGTCCGGGTAGGTCGATCCTTTGCCGTAGTAGAAGTCGTCGAATGTCTCGCGGGTGTAAAAGAGTGACCCGATGTCTTCGAGGTACTCAGCGTGATACTCGGCAATCGCCCCGGTCAACTCCTGATTTCGTTGCGTCGTGTTCGGGTTGGTGCGGCTTGGCACACCGGGCTGAAAGAAGTAGGTGGCCTCCGCGCCCATCTCGTGGAAGTCCGTCAGGACCTGAGGCTTCCACTCGTGGAAGTATTCGATGCGGCCCTGCGACGACGGATGCTGGACGGGCAGCCAGTCCCGGTTCAGATCAAACAGGTAGTGGTTCGTCCGTCCGCCCGGCCAGGGCTGGTTGTGCTCTCGATCCTGCGGGTCGGCCGTGGGCGTGCCCCCCCGATTGTCGTTCACCCAATCGACAAAGCGATCCCGCCCGTCCGGATTGAACATCGGATCGATGAGGGTGACAACGTCACTGAGGGCGGCGTCGATGTCCGGCCCGCTGCCCGCCGCAAGGTGGTAGAGCAGGAGAATGGCGGCCTCCGTCCCGCTCGCCTCGTCGCCGTGAATGCTGTACCCCATCGTGACGACTGCGGGGAGGTTCGCCATCGTCTCCTCCGAGACGGCCTCCGGTTCCGTGGCGAGGCGCCGACTCGAAGCCTGGATGTCGTCGATCCGGTCGTGGTTTGACGGTTCGGTCACGACGGCGTGGATCAGCCGGCGGCCCTGGTACGTGCGCCCGTGGGATCGCAGGGCGACGCGATCACTGGTCTCGGCCACGGCCTCGAAGTATCGGACCACCTGCCCGGGACGGGTGTGCCGTGTGCCGATCTCGTGCCCGATCACTTCTTCGGGCGTGGGAATGGCGTCGTCGTATGCGTTCGTTCCGGGGGTGGGCGTCTCTATTGCCACCGGCAGCTCCTGGGCAGCAGCGGGCAGCGTGCCCAGTCCCAGGACGAGGAGCAAACTGACGACGAGGCACGGACTCGTTCTTGACAACATGGAAGGTCGGAGTGGATACAACAAGAAATTTCGCTAGTGCGGCGATCAATCAGAAGGATACAAAGCAGCGGGAGCAGTGAAAATGCCTCTCGAATGAGATTCACGCCCAGACCAGTCACTCACACCTGGACGAGACCTACGTGGACGTCCATGGCGTTCGTGTGGGTGCCCCCCGGTTGCAGAAGTTGGTCGAGGGCGTTGAAAAGCGGATAGGCGTCGTTGTCGTCGAGATGCGCCTCCGGCTCAAAGCCCGTCTCACGGGCCGTGTCCGCCGTTCGGGGCATCGCCCAGGCCCCCGCGGCGTCGGTGGGGCCGTCGATGCCGTCCGTGCCGCCGCTCAGAAGAACACAGTCCTGGTCGGCGTCCTCCATCGCAAGCGCGGCCCCCAACGCCACTTCCTGATTACGCCCGCCCGTCCCCTCTCCCGTCACGGTGACGGTCGTCTCGCCCCCCCAGAGCCAACAGGTGGGCTCTTTGGGCTCCTGCTGCATCAATTCCTGGACGTGGTTCCGCCCCACCGTACGGGCCTCCCCCTCGACGTCCGTCTCCACCGAACGGACCGTATAGCCGCGCGCCTCCGCCGCCGCCCGGGCCGCGTCAAGGGCCATCTCATTCGACCCGACGAGCGTGGCGCGGGCCGCTTCAAAGCACGGGTCGCCGGCAGACGGCGTCTCGGCCCGAGAATCCCGGGCCCCGGCAGCAAGGTGGTCCCGGACGGCCTGTGGGACATCGTGCCAGAGGTCGTGCCGGTACAGCACCTGCATCGCATTCGCGTAGGTGGTGGGGTCGGGGACCGTGGGTCCGCTTGCAATAACGGACATATCGTTTCCGGGCACGTCCGATACGACCAGCGCGGCGACATCTGCCGGGTGGGCCGCCCGGGCGAGTTGGCCACCGCCGAGCTTCGTCAGGTGTTTGCGCACCGCGTTGGCCGGATGGATGGGCACCCCGGCCCCCATCAACCGGTGGTACGTGGTCTTGAGGTCGGAGAGGTCTAACGGATCGGCCGGAAGTGTGGAAAGGGCCGTCCCCCCGCCGGAGACGAGAACGAGAATCAAATCGCCCTCCCCGGCTGATTTCGCCTGGTCGAGGAGGCGCCGGGCAGCGCGGACGCTGCCCTGGGTCGGCAGCGGGTGTCCCCCCTCCATCACTCCCACAATCGAGGGCGCGGGGAGGCGCTCCGGCAATGTGTTTGGATAGCCCTCCGGCACGACTACGGTGCCGTCGCTGATCACGTCGGCGTGTCGCGCCTCGATCACCCCGGCCATGGCCATCGCGGCCTTCCCCAAGCCCACGACCTGTACCTCCTCATACGCCCCCAGCGCCTGTGATGCCCAGGTGTCTCTCTCGGTCGCGTCGAGGAGTCGGTCCGCCTGCACTCGTTTCACAGCAGCGTCGAAGATGGCGCGGGCGTCGGCAACAACACCGGAGCGAGAAGACGCGGCAGTCATAGGCAATCAAAGGGTGCTCGTTCGAAAGCGCGATCCCAAGTCGTGGGGAGTTCGTCCAGAATCAAGGAACTGCCCTCGGCCTCACATGTGCAGATTACGAGCCACTTCCCCCGACGACCATCCGACCCTATGGAGGATCCCTCGACGAACGGCGAGCCCACGGTCTCCCCTCTCGACATCGGTCGCTTGCACGTCCTTACGGACTTCCATCTCCAGCAGGAGCGGCCCCACGCTGAATTGGCCCGCCTCGCCATTCGAGGCGGAGCCGACACCGTTCAGTTCCGCCAGAAGCACGGGGGGATCCGGAACATTCTCATTGAGGCCCAAAAGGTGGCAAAAGTGGCACAGGACACGTCAAGTCCCCTCATCGTCGATGACCGGATCGACGTGGCACAAGCCATCGACGCAGACGGCGTACATCTTGGTCAGCAGGACTTCCCGATCGACACTGCGCGCGCAATCCTGGGTCCGGAGGCCATCATTGGCGCCACGGCAACCAAAACGGAGCAAGTGATTGAGGCGTATGAGCTGGGAGCTGACTACATTGGCTTCGGACCGGTTTTTCCCACCACCTCCAAGCGCAACCCAAAGTCCGTGAAGGGCCCGGAAGGCGTTCGAGATGCCAGCGAAGCCGTACCCATTCCGATCATTGCGATCGGCGGCATCACCCACGATCGCGTGCGGCCGACGCTTCAGGCTGGTGCTCACGGCGTTGCCGTTTTGTCCGCCATCTGCACGGCCAAAAGTCCCGAGCGTGCGACTGCTCGCTTTCGAGCCGCGATCGATGGAGCCCAGACCGAGTCGTGACGCCCCTTCCTTTCCCGAAGGGGCGTCTATCCCGACGTCAGTTCGGGCGAGAGCGATCTCCGGCGCCGAGGATCGCGTCGACGAGTCCCTCTGGAGAGGGCGAGGTCGCGACCGCTATCGGAGACAGCCCCGCCTCCTCCAAGGCCGTAGCGGTGGTGGGCCCAATGGCTGCACAGCGATACTCAGCCAGCGAACGGCCAACGCCCCCCTGCACCGCCTCCAGCCCCGAGGGACTGAAGAATGCGAGCCAGGTCCCGTCTCCGGGTGGCGGAAGCGAAAGGTTGGTCCGAGGCCGCGTCTCGTAGACCACCAATTCCTCAAAGGGAATTCCCGCCTCCCGGAGTCCATCGGGAAGATCGTCCCGACGCCGATTTCCGCAGAGAAACAGTAGTGGCATCTCCGGTTCCGTCTCTGCGATCTGGTCAGCGAGCTCAGCGGCCGTTCCCGCCCTCTGAGCCCGCACGTCGAATGAGAGCTTGCGGAACTCGTCGGCGGTCTTTGGCCCCACAGCATACGCCGGACGCCCTTCCCACTGCGTGTGCGTCGTCCCTTCGTGGTCAAAGACGCGGTGGAGGGCTGATCCTGCACGCGGGCTCGTGGCCACGACACCGCCGTATTGATCGGGCGTGCGGAGACGCTCCCGCAACGGTCCCTTGTTCGGAAAATCGAAATCTAGGACCGGCTTGCAAACGGCCCGAAATCCGACTTCTTTAAACGCCTGGACGTAGGGGTCCGGGTCCTCAGGGGAGCGGAGGAGGATAACATCGGGCGGTGCGACTTCGGTAGTCATTAACGGAATGTGTTCAATCGAGTGACAACCAGAAAAAGGTTCAATCCCTACGGTCGAAAAGGGGACGTTGACAGTTGAGGAGATCGGTCCTCGAGGATGCGATCCACAACGGCCTCTCCGCCAGCCTCGAGCAACTCGGTGGCCAACTCCCGTCCCACCACTCCGCCCTCTTCGGGCGCACACCGACGGCGGTCGCGGTAGTGCTCACTCCCGTCGAGGTCCGCGATACACGCGTCTATCAGCAACGCCCCGTCGTCAGTGAGACGGGCCCATGCCCCAAGCGGCACCTGACAGCCCCCCCCCACGCGTCGGAGGAAGGCGCGCTCGGCCGTTGTGGCGTAGCCGGTGGCCTGATCGTGCAACACCCCGTGTAGCCGTTGGGCGAGGGCGTCCTGGTCCTCCGCACAGGCAATGCCGAGGGCACCCTGCCCCACTGCCGGCACCATCACATCCGGGTCGATACGGTCACGAATGTGGGTAGAGAGGCCCATGCGGAGAAGACCTGCCACAGCGAGGATCATTCCATGCCATTCGCTCTCGACAAGCTTCTCGAGACGAGTATCGACGTTCCCGCGCACCGGAACCACCTCCAGATCCGTGCGCCAGGTGCGGATCTGCGCAGTCCGACGGAGCGAGGCCGTCGCTAAGGTCGCCTGCATGGGCAAATCCTCCAGGTGGCCGTCGAACGAGGGGTGGGCCACAAAGGCATCAAGCGGCTCCTCCCGAGGCCCAACCGCGGCGAGGGTGATCCCGTCGGGCACGGTCGACGGAATGTCTTTTAGCGAATGCACGGCCAAGTGAATGTCGCCAGCCAGCAGGGCCCGGTCCAGTTCCTTGGTAAACACAGCCTCGTCACCAATCTCCGAGACGGGTACATCCCGTGATTCGTCGCCGCGTGTGGTGATCGATTCAAGCTCAACCCGATGCCCTTTCGCCTCCAGCTTCGATTTGACAAAATTGGCCTGCCAGAGTGCCAGCTCGCTGCTCCGGGTGCCGAGAACGAGCGGATCGGGGACGGTCATGAAGCGAAAACGCTGTTCCAGAACACAGACGAGAGGACAAACGGGCACCCCGCTTAGATTTCGGGGACCAAGTCAATACTTTCTAGCGCAAGAAGCATTCCCCGTACTACCGCGTGGAAGCAGACGGCGAGGGGGAGGAAGAGTGCCCCTGAGCCGTGTCCTGATTGTCCAACTTTAAGGCATCTTCCAAAGAGTCAGAAGAGGCGTCGGCTCCAGGATCGTGCGTTAAGTACGGACAGCGGGATGGAGCCTCCGACAGCGGTGGGTGCTCGTCGGTCGGGGCCTCCTCAAGGGTCCGTCCCCCATTGTCTTCGGCGGGAGCGAACAGAGCGTGTAGGAGCTTAATGCCTTGAACAAAGTCAATGCTGTCCGGATCGACGTTCTTGAGACGCACGATAGGCACGGCGAGTAGCTTCTGCATGATCGACCGGGTCAAGTGGTCGACCTCCTCGCGGTCCATGTCGGTGCGGTGAGCGTGCCGGTCTACTTCCTGCTTCCGAATAGCATCGAACGTATCACGGATGGCCTGGATGGCCGGCTCCAGGGCCTGCTGATGAAAGACCCAGGTCACAAAATCGCCGAGAAGGTCTTCACAGATGGCCTCCGCCTCGGGTACGGCCGAAGTGCGACGCTCCCGCGCACGCTTCGCCCACGCGTGTAGATCATCCAGGTCGTAGAGGTCGAATCCTGCCCGGTCGGCCACCGAAGGAACCACGTTGCGGGGCCGGGCGATGTCCACGACTAGCGTGGCGTTCCCTCGTGTTTCAGATTCAGGGAGTGCGTCCGCGTAAAGGACAGGGTCAGAAGCACCGGTTGCCACGAACGCAAGATCCACCTCGGCAAGGCACTGGTGCCGATCGTCCCAGGGAACCGTCTCTCCACCGTAACTCTCAGCCACCTGACGGGCCCGATCCGGAGATCGATTCGTAACCGTGATGGAGAGCGGATCGTCCTCCTCAAGCGCCTTAACGGCCAACTGCCCCATCTGGCCCGCTCCCACCAGCAGGACATTCAAGTCCGAGAGAAGACGAGATGGGCGCTTGTCCGCGAAGTGTTGCCGGGCCATCTCTACCGCTGCAGTCGAGACGGATGCCGCCCCACGTGAAAGACTGGTTTCGGAGGAAACGCGCTTGGCCGCCCGGAAGGCCGTGTGGAGGAGACGGTGCATCAGAGAGTGGACCTGGCCGGCATCAACCGCACGCTGGTAAGCATCCTTCACCTGAGCGAGGATCTGCTGATCTCCTAATACCATCGACTCCAGTCCGGCAGTCACGCGCAACACGTGACGCACAGCGGCCTCATTCTCGTAGAGAAAGGTCGACTCCTCCGGCCAAGTCCGGTTCGCCGCGGTCGCCAAGGCCGACTTGACCCGCCGAACATCCGGTTCGCGACCATAAAGATAGACCTCCGTTCGGTTGCAGGTGGAGAGGAGGACTGCTTCGGCCCCGTCGCTTAGAATTAAGTTGTCGTAGACAGCACACTGGGCATCCTCGTCCAAAGCGAACGCTTCCGTTTCTTCGATCGGGGCGTGCTTGTGATTCAGTCCCAGCGCGTGGAACGTCATAAATAGATTGTCTTTGACTAGCCTCTTGATACAGCTTAGTACTTACAATCCCATACACTTTCCGTTCTCACGACTGCGTTGAATACGAAATGAGTTCTCAGTTCAATGAAGTCAGTGGCTTCGGGAAACAAGACCACCGTCACGCCCGATGGGTCATTTTCCAGTCTGGAGTAGTCACGAAAACTACGGGAAGGTCAGGATGTGTCGAGCGAATCAATCACGCAGAATCCTCGATGGCTCATGCCCGACAAAATCCGTGCTCGACAAAAACTGATGTCTGCGTCCACCTCCTGTCACTACGCAGCTCTGTAAAGGGATGGGGAATCAAACGCTTTTGCGAACCCTGACCCTCCGAGCTCGGGTTTGTCAGCAAGGAAAGACCTCTACAACACATGTACCAAAGCGGGAACTGGAATGGCCACACACAATCCGCCAGAAGGCTTCCAAGATATTGCTTGACCACACTCTTAAGTCCCCTTCCTTCGATTCCGTATCGTGTTGAAGGACCTGATGAACCGCAAAAAAGCAGCCAACTCCAGGTCCTGTCTGTTTCAGAAGACCTAGTGTAGTAAAGAAAGAATGAAGAAATTGATTAGGAGTGAACCGCAGCCTACGTTATAGCACTATCTTTACTCGGTCTATTGTGGTCAGGTTTGGTAAAATTTAGACTCATACCTGCTTCTTTTTTTCACGGAGTAGCGGACTGGGTCTTTCCTGTTGCCGTTCCGACAGGTTCACCTCCGCTCTTTTGCGGTACATTCATTCCACCACTATGAAACGGCTGTTTCTGACACTCGCTGTCCTCGTCATCGTTTGGGTCTTGGTCAGTTTTCTGGGGGTTATGTTCGATCCGACTCGGGCAGACATATGGACACGAAGTTTGATGTGGAGCATGCTTTCGACAGTCATCCTCGCACCTGTGTTCATCTTTGTTGGCACCTCTCCCTCAACTCCATCTTCCGAGTCGAGCACACCGTCTCGTTCCGAGCAAACCTTTCAGGTCGACGAGGATGTTGATATCAGCCAGCAAGAAGAAGCGGCCGACACAGAAGAATGGCCGTACAACTCCTAACGTGGGTTTCTCCCCGTAAAGTCCAGCCCCGGAAGTTGTTTTCGTTTCAGACGATGGGGACTTGGCTGCGTCGTTACGACGGAGGGAATCTCTATGCGATTGTGAGATTAGCCGCAGTACGATACTGCTCTCTTCGTAGAATCTTGCTTCTTCCCGAAAAGAGATGTGCAGTTTCGGCTTGAATCCAAAATTGCACGGAAAAGATCAAGGCCACGCGGGATGACCCACGAGGGGGCGCCTGTGAAGAAGCGGCTTGACCCTGGGAATCTGAGGTTCCCTTCTGCGCTTTGTTGACGAAGATCTAGGATCTCCAGTCTCAAACTCACTTAGCAATCTGAGATTGCCTCGTTCAGACACGTGAAGTTTCGATCGCTCGACTTCAACAGGCATCCGGGCAGCCGTTTTTTGAGGCCGATCTGTCTTTCTTCCCTTACACAGGGCAGCTTCGCAAAGAAGCACATCCGGCGATTAATCTCATAAAGGGACACAAGTGCCCAAGATCAATCGATCCTGCAGTCTATCTGTCTCCTCACTAGCTGGCACTGAAAGAAAGGGGAATTGGGCCCCGTGAGCGATAAACGCAACCAATTTCTCAGTCCTGACCTTCCTCTTCGGCCTCCACAATCTGTGAGGGAATGGTCAGCACCGGACAAGGAGCCACTCGTATAATGCGCTCAGTGTTGCTACCGAGCAGGAACCGATTGACCCCGGTCAGTCCCCGCGTCGCCATCACGATCAAATTCACGCCATTCGTCTCGGCGAAGTCTACGATATCCCTTGAGACATCCCCTTCGCGGACGTGGTAGGCGCTTTTCACCTCCGGACCGCCGACATTCTCGCTGAGTTTTTGAAGTCCTTCTTCCGCGTTGGCCAAAATTTCCGGATCCATTTCAACTACGCCTACTCCGGGAATGCCAGTATCACTGAAGGTCGGGACCGTTCGTTGTTCTGCGACGAACAGTTGGTGCAACCGCGCCTCATACCGATGAGCAAAGGACTTTGAGACCCGCAGTGCCTCCCGCGAGTGATCGGAGAAATCAATGGGCGCAAGAATGTCGTTGTACACCACCTCTTCTTCCTCCTCGGTCCAGGGCACTTCCTCGCGAATGGTCATGACGGGACAGGGCGCATGACGAATGATCTTGTTCGCCACGTTGCCGAGCATAAGCCGATCGATTCCCTGTCGACCATGGGTTCCCATGACCACGAGGTCGATTTCCCGCTCCTGAACGTACTCGTTGATCGAGTCCGCAACGTCGAAACTCAACTGAAGCGAAATGATGGTCTCAAGGTCGTGGAGGTCCTTCCCTGGGGCGAGGTCCTCCAATCGTTCCCGGGCCTCGCTCTTGATCTGATCGCGTAGTTTTACGGCCCGTTCCTGAGCGTCGGTAATGCCGTACCAGTCCGGATCGAGCTCATTGACAACGTGCAAGATGTGCAGCTGCGCGTCGAACCGGTCGGCCACCTCGACCGCATGACTCAAGGCGTGATCGGCACAAGCCGAAAAGTCAGTGGGAATGAGGACGTTTTCGAGGGTCATAGTCGAAGTGCGTGAGCGTGAATGAATGGATCGAAAGTAGGGTACCTGTACGCGTTGGTGCTTATTCCGCAGTCGTCGACGCCGCATCATCTGGGAGGAGAGACTTCCCAAAGGACTTCACGACGAAGACCGGAACGGGTGCACGCCGCACGATGCGCTCCGTAACACTTCCGAGCAGCAGGCGCTCAAGCCCCGATCGGCCGTGCGTAGCGATGACGATGAGATCGACATCGTTGGCCTCTGCGTGGTCGAGGATGCATGAGGGAGCGTAGCCAATGGCCGAATCGACCACGACGTGCTCGTAGCCAATTTCGTCCCGAGCGAGGTCAGCGAGGTTCTCCTCTACGCGGTCAACGACCTCCGGTCCCGGTACATCGGCCATTTCGAGGCCGTAGGCGGACGGATACATCACTTCTTCGACCGCGTGAAGCAAGCTGATCTGAGCACCATAGGTGAGGGCCAACTCCTTGGTATGCTTGAGGGCTTGTAGGGACGCGTCCGAAAAATCCACCGGTGCCAGCACATTGCGCACATTCCAGGCGGAGGACTGATCCTCCCCCCCCCGCACCGTGAGCACCGGACAGGGCACTGTGCGTAGGACCTCCTCGGTGACGCTGCCAATCAGGAGGCGTTGAAGGCCACGGCGGCCGTGGGTTCCCATTACGACAAGGTCCACCTCATGCTGGTCTACGTAGGAGGCGATGGCCTCCCCGGGCGCGTCTGCTTCTGTCTGCTTCTGCCGGAGATCAAGACCATCGAGGGAAAAGGACTGGGGCGGCGCGCCGGTCGCTTCAATTCCCTTTTTAAGGGCCTCGCGAGATAGGGGAGCGTCTTCTCGGACGGAGGATCCATCCTCGCGGACGTGAAGGACGTGAAGCGCCGCGTCGTGCCAGCCTGCAAGAGCAGCGGCATGGGGAAGCGCCCACTCGGCTCCCTGGGAGAGGTCTGTGGGCCAGAGAATGCGATCAATCGAGAGCATGGGACGGGACTTTGGTCGAGGAACCTGTGGGTGTTAACCTAAAGAAGAGGTTGGAGAATGTGAAGATTTAATTTCCGGGACAACCGGCAGGGCTCATGCCTGAACGTGCTCGGGGTCCATCTCACTGGTTAAGGATGACAACCCGCAATGACAGTGTTCGGACGATTTTCTTCCTGTCCATTGCCGGGAAGGCTCGATCATGCGCGTGGGTGCGTCCCCCACCCCATTCCGGAAAAAGAGAACGGAACGCGGTGTGGGGGGTCCCCTTCTACTCGGGGGCTGCCTCCTCTCCCATTTGCTTCAAGCCACGCCGTAATTCAAACGACCCGAAGGCCAGCATCGCAATCGTCAGCGGAAGAAGGTGAAAGATCCCGCGATAAGCGAGTAAGGCCCCAAGCACGATTGGCGGGGGGATCTCAGGAGTCAGCAACAGAAGCATAATGCTTTCAAAAACCCCCAGTCCGCCCGGTACGTGACTGACCAGTCCTGCGAGAAGTGCCGTAAGGTATACTGCCACAAGAAATGGGAACGACACCCCGATTTCGGGCGGAAGAAGGACATACACCACCGACGAAGCGAGAAGCAGATCCCCCATCGCAAGGCCGATCTGTATGGGTAGCATCCAGAGTGGAGGGACCGCCAGGGTCCATCCCCAAATTGCAAACGGCCGGTCCCGAAAAAGTGCAAACCCGATGTAGGCAACGACGGGAAGAAGACATACACCTCCAATCACACTCGTAGAACCAGGCAGATCGATGACATCGGCGCCCCCCAGGGGTTCGATCAGAAAAACGATTCCCCCTAACGTGCAGAACCCGAGCCAAAAGGACGCCCCGGCAAAGACGATCGCCTTCGCAACCTGCGTGGGTGTGAGCCCCCAGAGCGAGTACAGACGATACCGCACGGATCCACCTGTGAGGATGGGATTCCCAATGGCCTGGCTGACCGCATACCCAATGAACGCCGAAAAGCCGATGCGCCGACTCGAAAGCGTCACGTCTATATAGCGGAGCGCCAGGGCGTCGTAGCCGGCCAGTACCAAAAAGGTTAGCGCGGTGAGCCCCAGCGCCGCAATTATGTATGAGAGCGGCAACTCCGTCAAGTACCCCCAGACTTCCGCGTACTCAAACCCACTTAGCTCTTGGACGATCACCCAAACCGACCCGGCAAAAACGAGGGCCACCAGAATCGTCGCGATGACCTCCCCCGTCGAGCCCCATCGAAGCCGCATGCGGAGAAACCGCCCCCAGGCCTTCCAGCCCGCCCAAGAGCGCCATCGGGCAGGAGACGAGGTCGGTCCAGCGTGCTGGTTTTCTTCCTCTTCCACCAAAAATGGACGCCCACTCTCCGATTCTCCCATTGCAAACTGCAATTCGTGACGGACAACGTTCCAACTGGTTTTCCCATTTGTGTTCGCCTACGGACAAAACGGGAACGTCATTACCGGCGGGTTGACTCAGTGTGCCACACCTCGGGCCTCCCCTATGGATCTGGACGAATTCGTAAACCTCGGCCTCCCAACAGATAGACGAGCCTCTCCCTCAGATAAGACCCAAAGATGTGATCGATACACCAACCCCTACCGGACTCGCGTTTTGCCTTCACGCAACGAAATCCTCCTGTTAGCTAACCCGGTGTGCACGTTTTTTTGCGGGCTGTATCCCGAAATTCCCGCTGTCGACGGCTCAAGCGAATCCGCTCAAGGACATCGATCCCGCCCCGGTAGGGACAACCCGCCGGTCGTCCCTACTCTAGCGGAAAAAGCAGGGGTATCGGCTGTATTCGGTTCCTCCAGGGCGGATTGTGCCCCATTCTGGAGAGAAAACGAGGGCGGAACCGCGAACACGCCATTAGCTACCTAGAATGCACTTGTACCGTGCTCTCGCCCCTGGTCCCACGCGTTGGGTACGGCATCCATCACGGAAAGGAAACTGATATTTTAACGTACATTCGCAGCAGAGAAAACGTCAGGACAAGAAACTTTGAGTACCCACATCTATAGCACTCCCTAGTTAACGTAAGAGTCAAACTCACGACGCCGGCAATCAACTCAACCGATTCGTATGCGAGGAGTTAGCTTTAAGCCCCAAGACGCTGAAGATTTTTCCACCGGGGAAATTAAATCGTACGGGGGCATCTACGCTGCCACCGCCGAAGACTTTGCCGGGGCCTTTGAAATGGACCCCGATGCGTTCATCGAGGTCGTCCAGACTTCTGACGTTGAGCCACTTACCGAAGTCGGAGATGACGAAGAACCCGGCAAATACAGCCTGTCCTTCGAGCGTGGTGAATTCGAGAAACTGAAAGACATTCTTCTCGAACAGGGGAAAGAAGAGAACGAAACCAACTGAGATCGGCTCGTGCTACAGTGCAACGTTTGGGCGGCACCCTGAAACGAAGCTCCTTCCAAGAAAAAAGTAACGTCGTCGCTTTAGAACATCGGACACGTCCACACAAGTTCGGGAATTCCGGATTCCCGAGAGCGACGATGGAAGCTCTTTTCAGCCGTTGGAGGGGGCGTGCCGTTCGCACAAAGCACAATCCGCACTCAGGGGACCTGCCCCAGTAGGCCGGTCTGGACACCGTTTTTATCGGATCCGTCGCGCCCAGTTTGAACCCTTCCAGGTTGGACTGGGCGTTTTCTCTGTCGCGGTTGTTCGTCTACTTGGAGGTTACGCCGGCCGGCGCGCGGTCAACCACTTGGGTGTACACAAGTAAAGCGGCCCCCGCAGCGAGCCCTGCCCCCACCGCAAACGGGATCACAAATCCGTACTGGACGAAGAATCCCGCGGTAAGTTGGCCGAGGGCGATGCCCAATCCAAACGACACCGTAAGCACCGACAGCTGAGCGCCGGACTGGCCCTCTACAGTATAGTCGCCCGCCAGGGCCAGGGCCGGGGCAAAAACCATGGCTCCGGCCACCCCCTGAAGTACCCGCGTTCCCATCATCGCAAGCGGGGTCTCGACCAGTCCCTGACCCAAGGTCGTTGGTACAAGGCCCACGAGTCCGATAATGATGAACGGCCGCCGGCCCCACGAATCGCTGGCCCGTCCCACGAATGGCTGTAACACCGCGAGCGCCGCGATGAGGGACACAAACTCCACAGCGAACAGCACCGGCCCCTGTCCCAGTCGCGCGTTGACCTCCGGCTCGATGGCCGACAGGAGCGCAAAACAGGCCGCCATCACCAATGTGGCGAGTCCCAAAGCAAAAATGGGGTCGAGGCCCCCGCGGGTGCGGTCCCAGACCTGAACCGCCAACCGGCGCGGGGCGGGTGCCGTGTTTGGAGGATCCTCCACCATCACCGCCACCATTCCGGCACTGAGAAGAGCCGCCCCTGCCGCCACGCCAAAGGTCGCGTCGAAGCCACTTATCACGACGTCACCGGGCAAGTGAAAGGGTCCGACCTCCAAGAGCACGCTCGCGAGGAGGGGCCCCGCCCCGAAGCCCACGAGCCGGAACGAATTGTAGATGCCCATGTGACGGCCCCGGTCCCCGGCGTGGCTGCCCTCGTTGACCAGGGCCAGGCTCGCCGTAATGGTGAAGGCCGCGGCCGTCCCCTGAACGATCCGAAGTGCGAAGAGCTCCCAGTATTTCGTGGCCCCGGCGAACGTGAGGTTCACTACGCTAAAGACGAGAAGCCCCCCGAGCACGAAGACCTTTCGGCGTCCCATGCGATCCGAAAGGCGGCCCGCCAGCGGCTGGGAGATGCTACTGGCAACCCCGAAGAGCGCCAGGACCACGCCCGCCACCAACGACGAGGGAACGCCGAAAAGATGGCCGGTGACCGATTCACTCGCCACGTACAGCGGGAGTACGATGATGAGAAAGGAGTTGCCCATCGCGTCGGCCATGCGGGCCCCCGCCAGGGCCAGGACCCGGCGGTCCATCCCCAGCCAGGAAGAAACAGCGGTGTCACTGGACATGAACCCGTGATCGGTCAATTCGCACAGTTAATCGGTCAATTCGCACAATTAAAAATCCCCACTCGCACTCGTCACAACGGCCCGGATTTCAAAGGTCAGCGTCGAATCCGAAACGGACCCGAGGCGTACACCCCTACTGTGACTCGCCCAACTTCTGGCGTCCAATGCCTCATCCGTCCCCCTGGATCGGGTTCGATGCCCTGGTCGATCTTCTCCGCGACCGGTCCGTAACGGTCCTCAGCGGCGCAGGGGTGAGTACCGAGTCGGGCATTCCGGATTATCGTGGTCCCGACACAGAAGCGAACGACCACACGCCGATTCGGTACCGTGAATTTCTCGCAGAGGAGGAGACGCGGCGCCACTACTGGGCCCGGAGCGCGATGGGCTGGCCCACCTTCGACGCCGCCACGCCGAATGACGGCCACCGTGCCCTCGCTCACCTGGAGGCGGCCGGCATCGTGAACGGCATCATTACGCAGAATGTGGACCGGCTGCATCAGGATGCGGGTAGCGACCGTGTGGTGGAGCTCCACGGCGCTCTGGCGGAGGTCGAGTGCCTGGACTGCGGCACGATTTCTTCGCGGCGAGACCTGCAAGGTCGGCTTTTGCGCCTCAATCCCGGCTGGCCCCAGGAAGCCGACGAACTGGCGCCGGATGGGGACGCGCGGTTGCCCCGCTCCGCGACGTGGGACTTTCGCGTTCCCGACTGCCGGGCCTGCGGCGGCACGCTCAAGCCGAAGGTCGTCTTTTTCGGGGAGGACACGGCTCCAGGTCCGGTGAACCGGGCCTGGGCGTTGTTGGACGAGACCGACGCGCTGCTCGTAACGGGATCCTCCCTCACCGTCTACTCCGGCTTTCGGTTCGTACGGAAGGCTGCACAAACCAACCAGCCCGTCGGCATCGTCAACTTGGGCGAGACGCGCGGCGATCCTCTGGCACAGGTCCGCGTGGACGGGAAGACCGGCGTGGTCCTCCCCCGACTGGCAAAGGCTGTCGGGGGTTCTGTCCCGGCCTCCACTGAATAGCACGATTCTCTCGGCTGTCTTCGGCATGTCTTCCTCTATTGATCTGACGGCCGAACAACGGGCCGTTGTCACGCACACCAGCGGGCCGGCAGTGGTGCGGGCCGTCCCCGGCGCGGGGAAAACAACCGTGATGGCCCACCGCATCGCCCGCCTCGTCAGCACACACGGGGTATCCCCCGACCACATCCTCGCCAGTTCCTTCAGCCGCGACACGGTCGAGGACCTCGCGACAACGATGGCTAGGCTCGGGGTGCACGGTGTTGATCCACAGACGTTGCACGCCCTTGGCCTCTCTCTCCTCCGCACCCGAGGCTCCGGGACGGTCCCTAGAGAGAACCTCCCCGATCCGGGGTCAGCCGCCCGCCTCCTCGCCCGACGCGCATTGACCGGTCTCGCCGCCGAGCGGAACATCGACACCGCAGAGCTCGGCATCTCCGCGCACGAACTCGCCGACCAGGTGGCGGCGTGGAAGCAACAGCTCGCGTACGCGGATCCCGACGCGGCGGACCTGTCGGTCGCGGCCCGCGAGCAGGCTCGCACCGCCACCCACGAGAACGACGACTTCATCAACCTTTACCGCCGCTTCGAGCGCCACCGACGACAAGAGGGATGGCTTACGTACACCGACATGCTACGGGAGGGCTGGGCCGCCCTGATGCAGGACGACGCCCTGCGGCAGCAGGCGCAGGCTCGCTACCGCTACGTCCTGGTCGACGAATTTCAGGACGTGAGCCGGGTGCAATTTCTTCTCTTGGACGCCCTGACGGCAAGGCACCGGAATTACATGGTCGTCGGCGACGCCGACCAGTGCATCTACGGCTGGCGCGGCGCCGATCCGTCCTTCCTGGTCAACTTCGACGACCGCTACGACGCGACCGCCTACGAACTCACCGACTCCTTCCGGATCCCCGCCGCACCCCTCGTCTTGGCCAATCCCGTGATCGAAGAGAACGACCGGCGATCCTCCAAGCGGCTTCATCTCACACAGGGTTTTAGCGAAACGACTAAACTCCTTTCAGCTGACAGTTCAGCGGCGATAGCCTCTCGCATTGCCGAAACGGTGGAGACGCTTCAAGACCAGGGCCACACGCTCGACGAGATCGCGGTCCTCGTCCGCACTTACGGCCAGACCCCGCCCCTCGAGCGGGCTTTTCTCAATCGGGCCCTTCCGTATCGCATCCGAGGAAGCCAGCCGTTCTACCGTCGCCGCGAGGTGCAAACGCTGCTGCAGTACCTCTACTGGGCGGTGCTGGAGGACCGCCTTCGTGAAACGGACTGGTTTGCAGACGACAAAACCGCGGATCGGTACACCGACCGGTTTGCTCGCATTCTCAAAACACCAAACCGCTACGTTCAGCACGGCCGAATCGATCGGGTCGTCCAGGAGGCCCGGCGCCGTCGCACGTCCGTCCTCGACGTGCTGCGCGAACACCTGTCGGACATGCACGAGCGGACGACCGAGCGCGTCGAGACCTTTCTGGACGTGGCCGAGGATTTGTTGAGCCGCCTTGCCGTATCGCCCAGCGACACGCTCAACTGGCTGATCGAAGCCATCGACTACGAGTCCGCTCTGCGGGAGCGAAGTGCGTTTGCCGAGCGGGCGGACGCACGAGTCCGCACGGCCCGGGCCCTCGTCCGGTACGCTGAGAATTACGACTCGACCCCCGCCCTCCTGCGCGGCATCCGGTCGCTCGCTGCCGAGCGGCAGCGCCGTGACGAAGAGGCACCGGCCCTCGACCTGCGGTCTATTCACCGGGCCAAGGGCGCCGAGTGGCCGGTCGTGATCGTGCCCGGCTGCACTGAAGGCATTCTGCCGCTCGACCGCGACGGGGACCGGGATCTGGAGGAAGAACGGCGCCTGTTCTACGTGGCCCTGACTCGCCCACGCAAGCACCTCTACCTCGCGACCGACACGTCTGAGGAGCGCTCCCGCTTTCTGGGCGAAGCGGAGGTTGACCCACGCCTTACCGCGGTTGGGCACGTCCGTGAGGGCCTAACCGGCCCGCCGTCTTCCCTCTCGGACGCGGCGGTAGCCCGTCTCTGCCGGGATCTCGTTCAGTTGGACCTCCTGCGCTACGTTCGGCAGTGGTGGTCGCCCTCTCGTGAGCGAGCAAACGCCCTCCGGGACCGGCTCGACACCGTCCGCTCGGCTATCGACCGCGCCACGAGGCGGCGGAATGCCTACCGGCAAGCCCAGGCTGAGCATGAGGCGAAACAACAAGAGGCCCGTACGATGGCCCGGAAACACATCGATGCGCTCCGGGCCGACCTGGGCAGCGCGCCCCTCACAGCGACCAACGAGCAGCCCGAAACCTACTTCCCGGATGACGCCCACTTCTCGTTTGGCTGGACGGACGACGCATCACAGATTCAGGTTTTTTGGAACGACGAAGAGGTGGGCAGCCTGGATCCACTCGGGACGCACCGCCTCGACACCCAGACGATGCTGGACCTTCCGTGGACAACGATGGTGGGCCGCTTTGAGGCCGTAGCACAGGGGCGTGGTGTTCTCCG
>CAYULG010000006.1:0-38569 GCA_964445365.1 uncultured Salinivenus sp.
TCCCGATGGCCCAGAAGAAGGAGACGCGGGGCGCAAAGTCATCAATCCCCAGCCCGGCGTCAAGGCCCGTGCGAAGGTATTCGAGCCCGTCGGCGAGCGTGTAGGCCAGCTCCAAGTCCGCTGGGGCACCGGCCTCATGCATGTGGTAGCCGCTCACCGAGATCGTGTTGAACTTCGGCATCTCCTGTGCGCAGTAGGCGAAAATATCCCCCACAATCCGCATCGAGGGCTGCGGCGGGTAAATATACGTGTTGCGCACCATGAACTCCTTCAGGATGTCGTTCTGGATGGTGCCGGTCAGCGCCTGGTGGTCGACGCCCTGCTCCTCAGCGGCCGCGATGTAGAACGCCATGACGGGGAGGACGGCCCCGTTCATCGTCATCGAGACCGACATCTCGTCGAGCGGAATGCCGTCGAAGAGGATTTTCATATCTTCGACCGTATCGACGGCCACGCCGGCCTTGCCCACGTCGCCCCGCACGCGGTCGTGGTCGGAGTCGTAGCCACGATGCGTGGCGAGGTCGAAGGCGACGGAGAGCCCTCTTTGGCCGGAGGCGAGCGCCTTCCGGTAAAACTCGTTTGACTCCTCAGCGGTGGAGAATCCCGCGTATTGGCGGATGGTCCACGGTCGAAAATTGTACATCGTGGAGTACGGGCCCCGGAGGAAGGGCGGGAGCCCGGCGGCGTAGTCGAGATGGTCGAGGTCCTCCAGCGCCTCGGGTCCGTACGCGGCCTGCACGTCGATTTGCTCGGGCGTCGTCCAGGCGCCCGTCTCCGATGGATCGGGACTCGGTTCGGAGGGCGGGTCGTACGCGATATTGTCGAAGTCGGGGCGCATTTGGGGGCTCTGAGACATTGGAAGCGGAGATGGGGGATAGGAAAAGTTGATTCTCGTATTTCGTATTCCGTATTCCGGTTAGTCTCCTCTTTACACGCAATGCGAAGTCCACATATCCATATATCCATTCATTCCGGAATGCCGAGGCGGGATTGTATCGCTTTTAGTTTACTGCGAAGAAGGTTACCGCGATGGATAAAGTCGTCGGCCGGGAGGTCGGCGTCGATCTTTTCAGGATTTCCCGCGATCACGAGAAGGGGGGACAGGTCGTGGTCATCGAGGGCGGATCGAAGCGCGGGGGTGAGCTCAGGATACTCCGCATCGGCGCTGCAGAGGACGATGATATCGGCGTTGGCATCGGCTGCAGCCTCGGCCGCCTCGCCCACGGTCTCAAATTTGAGGGGCTTCGCCACGTCGAAGCTGGCGACGCCGAAGACGTTGCGGGCGAAGTTGGCGCGGGCACTCCGCATCTTCGGAGGACCGAGGGGAGCGAGAAAGACAGTGGGTGTATGTCCCGTCTGCTTTGCGTGCCGCTCCGTGCGCAGTCGTACGTTCTCGATGCCGTTGGCCATCCGGACACGTGGAATGGGTTCAATGGTCTCGTCTCCGTCGGCCAGATCCGCAACCAGGGCCGACACGGACTGCCCGGTGCTCAAAGCGGCACGGAAGGCGTCGAGCGTCGGCTCGTCGAGAGAATGGTCGGCTCCAGTGTGCTCAATCGAGGAAGATGCCTCCACGTCGTCGAGCCGCGTTTCGTCGAGGTCGGGGTAGTGGTTGGTGCCCACGAGCACCCGCTGTCGCGAGTCGACCTCTTCGCGTCGGTCTTTGCGCACGGCGCAGATATCGTTTTGGACGTGGCCCGTTCGCAGCTCCTCGATCAGACCGCCGCTGGCTTCCAGGTTCTGGAATCGGTCCCAGGCCCGTTGGGCGAGCTGGTCGGTCGCGGCCTCGAGGTAATAGGAGCCGGCCCCCGGATCGGCCACTACGTCCAGGTGGGCCTCCTCCCGGAGAATCAACTGGACATTCCGGGCGATGCGCGAGCCGAAGGCGTCTTCGGGGCGGAGGGCGGCGTCGTAAGGGTGCACGCGGAGCACGTCGCACCCGCCGACTACGGCCGCCATGCCCTCGGTCGTCCCCCGGAGCATGTTCACGTAGGGATCATAGATCGTCTCCGTTCGGCGGGACGTTTCGGCGTGGACGAGGACTTCGCCCGGCGCCACACTGACGTTCGAATCAACTTCTGCCGCGTAGGCATCCACGACCTGCGGCACGAGGAGACGAAGTGCTCGGAGCTTCGCGATCTCGACGAAGTAACTCGTAGAGATGGACGTTCGGAGGTGAAGTTCGGGAAGGAGAGTGGACAAGGTGTGGCCCCGGTCCAGCAACGAAGCTAGAAGGTCGCTGAGGGCGCCGAGACCGTAGGCCAACTCCTGTACAGCGGAGGCGCCGGCGTGGTGGTAGGGCCGAAGATCTACGCTCAGCGCGCGGAAAGAGGAGGGGGCGGAGTGAACGAGATCGCTCACCAGATCGAACGCAGTCGTCGAGTCGCGGAGGGTCCCCGTCGCGAGCGAGGCCGCCGGATCGTAGCCGACGGACCCGCTCAGCGCCTCCCCGACGCCCTGGTCCGATGCAACTTCTTGCAGTGCGGCCAAAAGGACAGGAGCCGCCGGGCCCTGGTCGAGGTGGAGGTCGACCTCTGTCCGGGGAAGCTCGGCAAGCACCGTTCGGAGGTCACGAACCGTTTCGCTTCTGAGACCGTGTCGCTCGTTACCGGACGCGGGGCGGATCAGGGCTAGGGCCGACGCCCCTTTTCGCACGGCGCGTCGGGCGAGCCGGTTGGCTTCCTCTGGATCCGGATGGGTGATGGGCTGGCACACCTGCCAGTCGTTGGCCGGGGCCGACACGGTGTTGGCAAGAGGGGGAGCGGCGGCCTCGGGATCGACGTGCGGGAGGGACTCCAGGTCTTCACGTCGGAGGTATCCGGGCAACGACACGCCCTCGATCGAATTCCACGCCAGCACGTCGTCGATGCTCGACGACCCAAGGTCATTTTTGATCTTGGCCTCCCAGTCCTCCGTGGACACCGGGGGGAACTCGTCAAACAGCGGGGGAAGAGAGTCGGAGGTCGACATGGCGAGCCACTTGGATTGCAAGGGCGGAGGGCGGACACATACTGTATTACCCTGTACGATTGTTGTCGCCGGGCGGTCCATGGGCGCTTCGGTATTGGCGAATGACATCGTAGATGGCAATGCCGTACGCGACGCCCACGTTCATCGAAATCTTTGCGCCGTACTGGGGGATCTCTAGTGCGAGGTCGGCGGCCTCAATAATTGCATCGTCTACACCCCGTACCTCATTGCCTATCACGAGACAAAGGGGGTACACCTCAGGTAGAACTTTATTTGGTGGGTATGACTCAGTCGTCTGTTCTAGCACCCCGACTGTGTAGCCGCGGCTCCTGAGATCGTCGATCACGGGGAGGGGCTCGTCGTGCTGACTCCATTCTACAGCATCCTGCGCGCCGAGCGCCGTCTTGTGGAGGTCCTTGTGGTCGGGGGTGCCGGTAAATCCAGTAAGGTGTATGTGCTCCACTCGGGCAGCGTCCGAGGTGCGGAAGACGGAACCGACATTATGAATGGACCGCACATTGTGAACGAGCACACGGATCGGGTGCTTGGGTAGCCGCCTAAGCTCATCCGGATCGGAACGCTCGATCTCATCCCAACTTAGCTTGCGCATCTGACGATTGGTCGGAAGGTTACGAGAACACGGACGAAATAGGATGTCCCCTTCTGTCTCTGATGGTGTGTAACCGTTCGCTCCGTCGTCGATATTTCTTGCCGGTGCTCCCTGTTTCTTCTCACCCAATTTTTTGTCTCGATGTCTCGTTTCACCATCCGTTTCTGGGCTGTTGCGGGCGTGCTACTGACCTGGGGCGTTGGAGTCTTGATGGCTTGTCAGACGCTCCGCGAAGTCTCGAACCTGAAGAACGTCAAGTTTCGGATCGAACGGATTAGTGACGCACGTCTAGCTGGTATTGACCTTAGCGACGTGGAGTCGTACGATGACCTGAGCGGGCTCGACGTGACCCGACTCGGCTCCGCGCTCTCCCGCGGCGAGCTTCCTCTGTCCCTTATCATTCACGTGCAGGGCACAAACCCAGAGAGCAACGACGTGAACGCTCGTCTCACGAAAATGGACTGGACGCTCTTCCTTGAGGATCGCGAAACCATAGCGGGGACGTTTGACCGTGAAATCGTTCTCGAGCCGGGGACGCCGACGGACGTGCCGGTTGACCTGCAACTCGACCTGATTGACTTTTTCAACGAAAACCTGCGGGGGCTTGTTGATGTAGCGACGGCGGTGGCGGGAGAAGGATCACCCCGAACCGTGAAGCTAAAAGTTCAGCCGACAATTCAAACGCGCCTGGGACCGATGAACTATCCGACGCCTATCACGGTGGTGAGCGAGGATGTAGGCGCGGGAACGGGCGTTACGCAGTAACTCTTCGTGTGGCACTGTTACTATTCTTAGATCGACCCCAAGCGTGATTATAACGATCGATGGCCCGGCCGGCTCGGGAAAGAGCACCACAGCCCGGGGCACAGCGGAGCGACTCGGCTTCGTATATCTGGACACCGGCGCCATGTATCGGACGGTGGCCCTCGGCTTCATTAGGGCTGGGGCCGATCCTTCCCCCGAGGCTGCGGAGGAGGTTTTGCCTACGATCGACGTTGACGTCCAGTACCGGGATGGTGCTATGCACGTGTATCTCAACGGAGAGAGCGTGACCGACCGCATTCGTTCCCCAGAGGTGGGAACGGTCGTCAGCGACATCTCGACGTTGCGGCCGGTGCGAGAACGAATGGTGCAAGACCAGCGACGGATTGGCTTCAAACAGCAAGATGCGCACGGGGGGGTCGTCCTCGATGGACGGGACACTGGTACGGTTGTCTTTCCAGACGCGCACATCAAGATTTTCATGGAGGCGGATCTGGACGAGCGAGCCCGTCGGCGTCTGAAAGAGTATACGTCGGAGGGACAAGAGGTCTCCCTTTCGGAGGTTCGAGATGAGTTGGCCCGCCGCGACCGCCAGGATCGAACCCGCGAGATTGCACCGTTGCGTAAGGCCGACGATGCCATCACTTTGGACACAACCGATCGAACCATTGAAAGCCAGATTGCGTTTGTGGTAGATCGCGTTAAAGAGTCCCGTGAATCGGGAACGTAGACGGATGCCCCCCAATACAACCTCCGTCCAACCTGGCGACGTGCGGGCAGGTCCTCTCTGTTTGGGCCTGAACCACCCTGGTTTCGCATAATCGTCCAGGCTAAGTCCCCATGCATTGAATAGATGGGGGCTCTTTGAATCGTACTCATACACTCACTCCTTGTCGCGAGAACCAGGCTCTGACAAGTACAAATTTTGAATGCTGCTCGGAATGCACCCGGCAGCCCAATCACCCTCACGTATATGGCAGAAAAGCAAGAAGTAGCTCCCCCAGACGATACACAGAACGAGACCCAGGAAGAGGAAGCGTCCGCCGCCGAGGCGGTGGCCGAAGATTCGGCCCCTGACGCGGAGGAAGCAGACGCTCCTGAACCAGAGGCTCCCGAATCGGAGGCGTCGGCAGACTCGACTGCTGAGGAAGCGGTTGAGCCCGAGGCGGACGCGTCCGAGTCCCAGCCCGACGGTGGTGACACTGCAGTTGATGCTTCTCCTGAATCGGGAGAAGATCCGTCTGTTGAGGACAGCGACGACGGCGGCGATGATCTCGTCACCGAAGATCCTGTTAAGCAGCCGCAGTTTGTAAGCCGTCTCTTGGAAGAGGCCGTCGAAGCGGCATCCCAAGAGATGCACATCCCCACCGGCGAGGAAATGGATGTTGATGTCGAAGAGATTGAAGGGCCGTCGGCCCCGTCCGTACCCGCCGATCAGCTTGAACGCACCGAGGAGCAGCAGGGCTTTACGGGTGAAACCTTTGGCCAAACCGTCTCGCTTGACGAACTGGAGACTGAGGAGCAAAGCTACTCCGATGATCCAGTTTACGATCAGTTTCGGGACATTATTGACGAAACGGCCATCGATGTCCGCGAACAGGACATTGTTGAGGGTCGGGTGCTTCGCGTAGACGAAGACTTCGTTGTCGTCGACATCGGTTATAAGAGCGATGGCATCGTCCCTCGCGATGAGTTTGGGGAAGAAGAGCTCCGTCCCGGCGATACGGTTGAGGTGTATCTGGAGCTCAAAGAGGATCGCGACGGCCAACTTGTGGTCTCGAAAGAGAAGGCTGATGAGGTCCGTCGTTGGCAGCGTGTTGAAGAGATTTACGACAATGAAGAAGTCGTCGAAGGCACGATTATCCGCCGTATCAAGGGCGGCATGATCGTGGAGCTCTTCGACGGGATGGAGGCATTTCTGCCGGGCTCGCAGATCGACGTTCGGCCCGTCCGCGACTTCGAGTCGTACCTGGAGACGCGGATGGAATTCCGTATCGTCAAGCTCAATCCGGAGAACGAGAACATCGTCGTCTCCCACCGCGAACTCATCGAGGACGAACTCGAGGAGCAGCGTGAAGAGATTCTGGAAGAGCTCGAGGTCGGTCAGGTGCTCAAGGGCACCGTCAAGAACATCGTCGACTTTGGCGTCTTCATTGATCTTGGCGGCGTGGATGGTCTCCTTCACATCACGGATCTTTCCTGGGGGCGTGTCTCGCACCCCAGCGAGATCGTGGAGCTCGACCAAGAGCTCGAAGTGGTTGTGCTCGACTACGAGGAGGATCGACAGCGCATCTCCCTCGGCCTGAAGCAGCTTCAGGATCATCCCTGGGAAAACATTGCCAACAAGTACGGCGAAGGCGATGTGGTCGAAGGCAAAGTTGTCTCGATCACCAACTACGGCGCCTTCGTCGAGTTGGAGAAGGGCATTGAAGGGCTCGTCCACATTAGTGAAATGTCGTGGACGCGTCACATCAAGCACCCTAGCCAGATGGTCTCGCTGGGTCAACTCGTCGATGTCAAGATTCTCAACATCGACGAGGATGAGAAAAAGATTTCCCTCGGGATGAAGCAGCTGGAGCCCGACCCCTGGGAGGGCATTAGCGACCGCTATCCGGCGGGGACGGTGTTGACCGGTACGGTGCGCAATATCACCAACTTCGGCGTCTTTGTCGAAATCGAGCCGGGCATCGACGGTCTCGTTCACATCTCCGATCTCTCGTGGACGAAGAAGGTGCGGCATCCCGGCGACATGGTCCAGAAGGATCAAGATCTCGACGTTGTTATCCTCAACATCGACGAGGACCGTCGAAGAATCTCCCTTGGTCACAAGCAGGTGAAGACAAACCCTTGGGATCAATTTGCCGATGCCTACGAGGAAGGCACCGATACGGAGGGAGAGGTTGTCCGTGTTGAAGACAAGGGGCTTGTCGTGGAACTTCCGCTTGACGTGGAGGCCTTCGTTCCGGGCAGCGAACTGAAAGATGGTCCGCAGAACTTCGAGAACTTCTACCACGAGGGCGATGAGCTCGATCTGCGTGTTATCCGATTCGACAAGGATCGGAAGGACATCGTTCTCAGCCAGACGGCTCTTGAAGAGGATGTCGACGTTGAAGAGAAGGAGGTTGAGGAAACACCCTCCGAACCGACCGATGAGACGCCGGATCGTGAGGAAGCTCCTCCGGAACCGAGCCCGACCGCCGGCGACGAGGGCGAAGAGACGACTGGCCCCACCACGCTCGGGGAACTCTCTGGCCTTGCCGACTTGCGGCAAGAGATGGAAGAGGAAGATGCCTCTGACCGAGCCGAGGCCGCGGAGCAGGCCGCGCAGGATGCAATTGGAGAAGAGGATCTTGAGGCGTCGGACGCCGATTCTGAAGGCGATTCCGAGACTGACGATGCAGCTGACGCCGAACCAGAAGACGCCGAAGAATCCGACGAAGAGGCCGAGGACATCACGTTCGATGAGTCCTCTGGCTTCCCTGAGGACTTCCCGCGAGCGTCTCGGCTTGAGAATGCCGGCGTGACGTCCCTCGCTGAACTCCGCGAGATCCGACAGCAGTCGGACCTGACGGACCTCGATGGAATTGGTGCTTCCTACGCCGAGGACATTGAGGACGGATTGGACGAGTTTGACGAGACGGCCGAAACCGGCGCCTGATTGTCAGGGAGTCCTGCTGCACCATCGACTTGACAGGGACGGCTTCCGGAGGACGGAGGCCGTCCCTTTTCTATTTGATCCTTCACGGCAGCACGCCGTGCGGTGGCTGCGCGGATTGTGATACAAAGTGTGATGCTATGAGGGTGAGCGGGTCTACGTTTGTAGAATGAACGGAATCGATCATGAACGATCAAGAGGAGTACCAGCCGAGTGCCAGTAATTCCATCACCGTCCGGCTCGAGATTCAGAACCGGCCGGGCATGCTCGCGAGAGTCACTTCGGTCGTTGGAGAAGAAGGGGGGAATATCGGGGCCATCGACATCGTGCGGGCGGAGGAGGACCTCCTCATTCGAGACATCACCATCAATACTCGGGACGATGAGCACGCTGAACAGATCGTCGCTCAGGTGGTCAACATCGACGGGGTTGAAGTGGTCAATGTCTCGGATCGGACGTTCTTGCTTCACATCGGGGGAAAGCTGGAGGTGGAGAGCAAGTCTCCGCTCCGCACTCGGGATCAGCTCTCGATGGCCTACACGCCGGGGGTGGCGCGGGTCTCGGAGGCCATTCATCAGAACCCGCCAGATGCCCACAGGCTGACGATCAAAAGCAACACCGTGGCCGTCGTGTCCGACGGCACGGCGGTGCTCGGGCTTGGAGATATTGGGTCCCATGCGGCGATTCCAGTCATGGAAGGAAAAGGGCAGTTACTGAAAGAATTCGCCGGCGTAAATGGCGTGCCCCTTTGTTTGAACACCACCGACGTGGACGAGATCGTGGAGACCGTTGCTCGTGTTGCGCCCGTCTTTGGTGGCATAAACTTGGAGGACATTGCGGCCCCGCGATGTTTTGAGGTCGAAGAGCGTCTCAAAGACCGTCTGGACATTCCGGTCTTCCACGACGATCAGCACGGGACCGCTGTGGTCACCGTGGCGGCGCTCCTCAACTCGTTGGAGATTGTGGACAAGTCGCTCGACGAGCTCAAGGTCGTGATGGTAGGCATCGGAGCCGCCGGAACGGCCGTCACAGAGATGCTGCTTCAGATGGGTGTTGAGGATGTTGTCGGCGTGGACAGCTCCGGCCCCGTAACGGAAGAGCGGGACGACCTGAACGCAGCGAAAGAACGATACGTCGAGCTGACGGAGCCGAACGGAAACGAAAACACACTGTCGGAGGTGATGGAGGACGCCGACGTGTTCATCGGTCTGAGCGTGCCGGGGGTGATTGACGTGGACGACCTCAAACGGATGGCTCGGGACCCTGTCGTCTTTGCCATGGCAAATCCCCGCCCCGAAATTATGCCGGAGGACGCGTATCCGCACGTGGCGGTAATGGCAACAGGACGAAGCGATTACCCGAACCAAATCAATAATGTGCTCTGCTTCCCGGGTCTCTTCAAGGGTGTTCTCGACTGTCGGGCTACGGACATAACCCCTGACATGAAGATCGCCGCGGCGCACGCAATTGCCGACACGATCGACTCGCGCAGCCTGACACCTGACTACGTCATTCCCAGCGTCTTCGACGAGGAGGTTGTGCAGCGGGTTGCAAAGGCCGTCTCGCGGGTTGCCCATCAGGAGGGTCTGGCGCGAAAACGAACATAGCTGGTTCAGCTGGCGTGCCATCCGGGTGGAGCCGAAATTGCTACCATCGCACGGATCCTAGGAGAAGAAAAGAATTACGGTAGGCCATCACCAATCCCCTCTGTTTCGAGGGGAGATCAACTTGCGATCGTCGTCGTGCCGTAGACTGATGGCAATCATGCCCTCTCACCGCGGTGCCGACTCGGATTGCGAGGGTCCGGCAGACTGAACCACTTTTTTGAATGGCTGTCGGAGTCGATTCGACGTTATGACATGTACGATCAAATATAGCTTGTACTCTTCAGATAAACGCATTTTCCACCTCCAATGGCCACCATTACGACATACCTGCTCGTCTCCGGGGCAGAGCAGTCCGCGGCCGTCCCTGATCACAATCTGTTTTCGACCTACTCGTTTGAGGAGCGTGGGAGGCAAGAGGCTGGAGAGCAGCAGCTTTCGACCCTGACGTTTGCACTGGAGCAACCGCTGGACGACGCCGCGGACCTGGACGAAGAGGTCCGTGCGTTCTCGGCTGATATACCGGCGGCAACCGTGGTGCTTTGTGAGGTAGAAGAACGATTTGATCAGGTGGAGTGGCTTCAATTGCAGGTTTTTCGTAACGGAAAACAAGGGGGCGACATTGAGCACGGCTATGTCTTCAATGTAAATTCGGGATGAGGCAGAGCCCGGTTGGCGAGTAATACGCTAAGGGAAGAGGAGGAATTTAGGCAAAAGTGGAGACACTAGCCTTCGGGTTACGTCAAAATATCTGACTCACAGTAGTTTGAAGATGTTCGACATTGGGATCACGTCTCTACGTCGAATAGAAACGAGTGAGGGCAGGTGGATGACACAAACGCTCATAGTATCTCTACGGTGGCGATGTCAAACTAATAGTTGCTCTTGTGTTTGAAAGAAAAAGAAAGGAGGGAACCGATCGTATGGTCAAAAATTGCAACTATGACATTGCCTTCGTAATCGATCTACTGACCAGTCATGGAAGTCGATTTTCAAATGGAAGTAAAAGATAAAGACGAAGCAGAGCGTGAGCTTGGAGCCGGCGGGGGACGGGGGCGAACCTCCAGGTACGAACCAGTGGCACAGAGATGGGATGAGCTCGGGGATGGCGAGTCTATCGTACTCTCAGATCTGGAAAAAAACGACATCCAAAACCTGAGAAACCTGCTTTACCGCCGGTTTGGAAAGGAAAACGTCATTGTGCGGTCCGCGAAGCAGGAGGACGACACGTTTAAGGCCGTCGTTCGGGCTCGAGAAGGAGACGAGTATCTCCGAGACGAAGACTAACGGCAACCTGGGGTCATGCACTTATCAGAGATCTAGATTAAGCGGATGGTGACCAAGATACGTCACCATCCGCTTTTTTATACGGGAAGGGCAGTTGTCTCCACGAATAGATGTGCCGGCATTCGTATGTCATGTCGAACAGGTGACTCCCTCTGCGCGCAGTGCCGAAATGTAGAAAGGACCGGTGCTGTTGACACCGGTCCCTGATACCTGTAGGGCGCTTGGTGCCACTAGCTCCGATCTACTCTTCTACCGAATCCATCTGTGCTTTCTGGAGTTGGCCCGAGTAGTCGACGTAGATCGTCTTATGTTCGGTGAAGAACTCAAACGCGGCCCAGCCGCCGTCGCGGTGGCCGTTTCCGGTTCCTTTCACGCCGCCGAACGGCATGTGCGCTTCGGCACCGATGGTCGGGCCGTTGACGTACGTGATGCCGGCCTCCACATCACTCATGGCCTGGAAGCCTTTCTGCACGTCTTCGGTGTAAATGCTTGAAGAGAGGCCGAACTTTGTGTCATTCGCAACCTCTACGGCCTCCTCGTAGGAGTTGACCGTAAACACGCTGAGGACAGGGCCGAAGATTTCCTCCTGCGCGATCCTCATGTTGGGCTCCACATCCGTAAAGACCGTAGGCTCGAAGAAAAAGCCGTCCAGCCCGTCCACGTGTGCCTGGCTCCCGCCAAACCTAAGTGTTGCGCCTTCATCTTTGCCAATTTCGACGTACCGCGAGACGTTGTCGCGGGCGGTCTCATTGATGAGCGGGCCCACGTCGGTATTGTCCTCGTTGCCGTCACCTAGGGTGAGCGCTTGGGCCTCCTCCTCAATCATCTGTACCAACTCGTCGTGGATACCCTCCTGGCAAATGAGGCGGCTCGTGGCGGTACAGCGTTGGCCCGTGGTGCCGAACGCCCCCCAGATTACGCCCTCCAGCGCGAGGTCGAGGTCCGCGTCGTCCATCACGATCATCGGGTTCTTGCCACCCATCTCCAGGGAGACGCGCTTGTTGAGACGCCCACAGGTTGAGGCGATGGACGTGCCCACCTCGTAGGAGCCGGTGAAGCCCACGGCATCCACCTCTGGATGCTCCACAAGGGCTTGTCCCGTCTCGCCCGCGCCATTCACAATGTTGATCACGCCGGCCGGCAGTCCGGCGTCCAACAGCGTCTCCACGAATAGCTGGCCGCTGTGAGGGGCCTCCTCGCTCGGCTTAAAGACGATGGTGTTACCTGCCGCCAGGGCCGGTAGGATTTTCCAGGAGGGAACGGCCACCGGGAAGTTCCAGGCCGTGATGATGCCGCAGACGCCCACCGGCTGCCGGATTGACATATTCATCTTGTCGGGCAATTCGCTGGGTACGGTGTGGCCAAAGAGGCGCCGCGTTTCGCTGGCGGCGTAGTAGGCCGTGTCGATGGCCTCCTGTACGTCTCCCTTCGTTTCGAAGAGGGGTTTGCCCATTTCTCGGGTCATCGAGCGGGCGATGTCTGCTTTGCGGTCGCTGAGCAAGTCCCCGGCCTCGCGTAGCACGTGACCGCGCTGCGGGGCGGGGGTGTCGCTCCAGGGGCCGAGTGCCTCAGCGGCTGCTGTGGCAGCCTCGTTCACGTCGGGAGGGCCGGAATCGGGGAATGTGCCGATCACGTCGTCTGGGTCCGCGGGGTTCGTGACCTCGAAGGTTTGGCCGGTGGTGGCGTCGGTCCAGGAGCCATCAATGAGATTGTGAAAGGTGTTGGACATAGGGGGAGAGGGGGATTCGTGCGACAGCTGTGCAAGCCCTTCCAACCTATGTGAGCGCCCGGGCAAAGTACAGTCGTTCACAGGCTCTCCAAGGGCGATTATGAGGAGTGGGTGATCTGGTGAAGAATGACTTCTCCGCCGCCGAGTGAGGCATATTGCCAGGAGAGCAGGGGACTGACTGGGAGACCCTACTTTATTTCTGTTATTGCAAGGTTCACTTCAAGTAAAAAAGGGACCACAGTAGGATCTGCTTAGTGCATCATCTGAACCGGAACCAATACGTCACACGACGCACGACGCCGGGTGAACCAGGAAGCCCCAGTCGTGTACGTACTCGTGGTGGATCCACACCATTTCGTACATCACAACGATTACCATGCCCGCACCCACCCCGACGCTCGATCTCGAGAACCAACTTTCTGAGCGTGTCCGCTCCACAGCACCGAGTGGCATTCGGCGCTTTTTCGACATCGCCGCGACGATGGACGACGTGATCTCTCTGGGAATCGGCGAGCCGGATTTCGTGTCCCCGAAGCCCATTCTGGACGCGGGCATTCACGCTCTCGAAAATGGCCGCACAAGCTATACATCCAACGCAGGGATGGAAGAGCTCCGCGAGCTTCTAGCGGCGGACCTTGAAGATCGACATGGGCTCTCCTATGATCCGAAGGACGAGGTTCTCGTGACGGTAGGATGCAGTGAGGCCATGCAGCTGGCCATGCAGGCACTTCTCGATCCCGGCGACGAAGTGCTCATCCCGGAACCCTGCTTCGTGTCTTACGGGCCGTCAGCCCGTTTCGCCGGCGGCGAGGTGGCTTACGTCCCCACATCCGTAGAGAACGATTTCCAGGTGACCGCGGCTGATATCGAACCGCACCTCACCGAGCGGTCGAAGGTCCTTTTCATTGGTTACCCTAACAACCCAACGGGTGCCGTTCTCCGCCGCGAGACCTTGGAAGAGATTGCTGAGCTGGTCATCGAGAACGACCTCATGGTCGTATCCGACGAGATTTACGATCAACTTATTTACGGCAGCGCGTATGAGGAGGGTCACGTGAGCGTCCCCACGGTGGAAGGTCTCCGTGAGCGGACGGTCCTCTTAGGCGGCTTTTCGAAAAACCACGCGATGACGGGATGGCGAATTGGATATGCCTGCGCGCCTGCTCCGATTCTACAAGGCATGCTCAAGGTCCACCAGTATATGATCATGAGCGCGCCGACCGTGTCCCAGGAGGGGGCTATCGCGGCGCTGCGCGACGGCGATGAGTACGTGGAGCGAATGCGCAAAAGTTATGACGAGCGCCGTCGCACTATTGTGCAAGGACTCAATGATGCCGGGCTCCCCACCTTTGATCCGGAGGGTGCGTTCTACTGCTTCCCCGACATTACCCCGACAGGACTAACGTCCCAACAATTTGCGGAGACTCTCCTCGAGGAAGAACAGGTGGCGTGTGTGCCCGGCGATGCGTTTGGGCCAAGCGGCGAAGGATACGTGCGTTGTTCGTACGCGACCAGCTTGGAGGAGATCGAAGAGGCCATCGACCGCATTCAGCGCTTCGTCTACAACCATCAGTCGTAAATCCCACCGATTGCCATGGCCCTTCTCGTCACGGCACTGCTTTCGATTGTGGTCCATCTCGTGTTGGGATGGGAGTGGACTGTACTTGCTGGGATCGTCGGGGGAATTATCGCACGACGGCTGTCGGGGTGGCTCGTGGGAGCCGGCGGCGCTGCCCTCGGGTGGGGGGCGTTGGTGGTCTACACGTCTGCTTTGGCGCCGATGTCACTTCGCGTGATGATCGACACGGTGGCCTCTCTGGCTGGAAACATCCCTGGCGAGGCGCTGGTTGGGCTGACAGTTTTCGTGGGGGGGCTGCTCGGCGCCCTCGGCGGAGGCATCGGTTCTGTGCTCCGTCCGCTTTTTGGAAATTGATATTTCCCTCGCTTACCGACGCACTCGTTTCACCTTATCAGACTTAATCAGCCATGAAGCAGTACACCGAGGACGAACTTGAAGCCCTTATCGAGCGCGTCGATGCGCTCGGGGGCTATCTTTGACGTAGAGGGTCGCCGCACGACGATTGAGGAGCTCAATCAGGAGCGAATGGATCCTGATTTTTGGGATCACCCGGATCACGCGAAAGAGGTGGAGCAACGCATCGCTCGCGAGCAAGAATGGGTTGACGCCTGGGAAGACCTCAAAGAACAGGCCGAAACCCTTGAAACTCTCCAGTTGCTGGCAGAAGAGGAGGAGGAGGATTTGGAGGAAGAAATATTTGCTGAGGCGGAAGCACTGGAGGACGCCCTCGATCAGTTAGAGTTGCAGAGTCTCCTCGATGATCCGGACGACGAGCGCAACGCAATCGTCACGATTAACCCTGGTGCCGGTGGGACGGAGAGTCAGGATTGGGCCGATATGCTCCTGCGCATGTACATGCGATGGGCGGAGCAGGAAGGGTACGACGTGGAGATGATTTCGCAGCAGCCCGGAGAGGAAGCCGGTATCAAGAGCGCGACGATTAACGTCAAGGGCACGTACGCTTACGGGCACCTCAAGAGTGAGTCTGGCGTGCACCGGCTCGTCCGTATTTCACCCTTCGACTCCGACAGCCGCCGCCACACGTCCTTCGCAAGCGTATTTGTCTATCCGGAGGTCGACGACAGTATTGATGTGGACCTGAGTCAGGGGGAGATGGACTTTCAGACGTTTCGGTCCGGGGGCAAAGGAGGACAACACGTAAATAAGGTTGCGACGGGTGTGCGGCTGGTCTGGGAAGGCGAGCTTTCGAACGGGGATGACATCGAAATTACAGCTCGCTGTACAAATGAGCGAAGTCAACTCCAAAATCGGAATCGAGCGGAGAAGATGCTCAAGAGCCGAATTTACCAGGCCGAGCGCGAAATCCGAGAGGAAAAGAAACAAGAAGTTGAGAGTCGGAAGAAAAGTATTGAATGGGGAAGTCAGATTCGCTCGTACGTGCTCCACCCGTACAAAATGGTCAACGACCACCGGACGGAAACGAAGGTGAACGACGCCGAGCGGGTACTTGAAGGAGATATTGATCCATTTATTCAGGCGTATCTTTTAAAAGGAAAAAAAGACCGAGATACGTCGCCAGCTTAGCCGGATCCTACATATCGAGCCCACGATGTGTGATCTGCGATCAATCTTTGCATCAGGCACCGACTCGGGCTACTGCCGCAGAAACATCAGGGGGATGGAGGCGTTTTCACAAATGGTACGAGTTCTACACTCAGGTTGTGGCATGAACAATGGGTGGCTGCAAATGCCGCCCTTTTTTGTTCTCTGCCCTGTCTATTCGGCACCTGCTCACTGCCTTGAAACGCTCGTCCCGCTCGTCGGGTCGGGCGTTTTTCAGCGTACCCGTTTTCTTACCTTTCGGACCAGGGTTTCGACGCTCTCACCTTGTGAATACCACGCAGCAGCGCATCGCCGATCAAGTTCGGGTCCTTACCGAAGAAGTAATTGCTGGGACCAGTTACTTTCTCGTCGATGTCGAAGTGCGCGGCCATAAGGGGACGCGGGTCGTTGAGGTTTACATTGACTCGAAAGAGGAATTTGGACACGATGATCTTGCTGTCATTAGCAAAGAGGTTGGGTTTTTGCTTGACGTTGAAGATATTGTAGATGGAAGTTACAAACTTGAGGTATCCTCGCCAGGAATTAAGCGCCCACTCATGATGCCACAACAGTATCAGAAGAATGTGGGTCGCACATTGCGCGTGCGGTACGAAATGGATGGCAATGAAGAAATTGTCGTTGGGGATTTGACAAGTGCAGACGATAAAGAGGTGGAGTTGGAACTGGCTTCCGGGGATCAACTTCAGCTCTCCTACCAATCCATCACGCAGGCGCGAATTGAGCTTCCCTGGTAGAGATTGGTGTAAAACCGGGATATATTTGGCGATCGAGGTGGATCTTTTTGATCATAGTACGACTGAAATTTTATGCGAAGCGAAGACCTCATCTCTTCCTTTGGGGAGATTGCCCGGGCCAAAGACATTGACCGGGATACCCTGCAGATCATCGTCGAGGATGTATTCAAGGCGATGTTACGCAAGCGGTATGGGTCGGATGAAGCGTTTGAGATCATTTTTAACCCCAAGCAGGGCGACATTCAGATCCTTCACATCCAAGAGGTCGTGGGGAATTGGGACCTCATGGATCCCGTGACTGAGATTACTGTGTCCGACGCGAAGGAGATCGACCAGGGATTTGAGGTAGACGATGAGGTCGCAAGCGAACTCGACATAAGCGACTTTGGCCGCCGGGCAGTGATGACTGCCCGGCAGACCTTCCGGCAGCGCATCCGCGACATTGAGAAGGAGCACGTATACGACAAGTATACCGAACTCATCGGGGACATCGTCGTCGGGGAGATCTACCAGGTTCGCCGCCACGAAACGCTTCTCATGCACGAGGATACAGAACTCGTCTTGCCCAAGAATGAACAGATTCCCGGCGATCACTACCGGAAGGGCAACATGCTGCGTACTGTCGTAAAGGAAGTGCGCCGGGATGCAGGTAGCGATCCGCAGGTGGTGGTAAGTCGCACGTCTCCAGTATTCATGGAGCGCCTTTTCGAAGTGGAGGTCCCTGAAGTCTATGACGGCTTGGTCGAGATCAAAAAGGTTGCCCGAATCCCGGGCGACCGGGCGAAAGTCGCTGTTACCAGCCATGACGAAAAGGTAGACCCCGTCGGTGCCTGTGTGGGCGTGAAGGGCGTTCGGATCAACGCTGTCGTGCGAGAGCTCTCCAACGAAAATATCGACGTGATGAAGTGGTCGGACGACCCGGATGAGCTAATCGCTCGGGCCCTCTCCCCGGCGGAACCGACCAGTGTAACGCTCAATGAGGACGCCGAGCCGCCCCGTGCTCGGGTTGAGGTGGTGGCCGACGAGGTCAGTCAGGCAATTGGCAAGCGGGGCGTTAACATTAAGCTCGCCTCGCGCCTCACTGGCTTCGAGATTGACGTCTATCGTGAGATCCCGGCGGACGAAGAAGACATCGACATCGAACAGTTTGCCGACGAGCTCACTGACCAGACCATTGAGAAGCTCCAGCACATTGGTTGCGACACCGGAAAGGCAGTTTTGGAGCTCTCCCCGGATGCCCTGTCACGTCGAGCAGACCTCGACCGAGAGACGGCGGAACGGGTCCTCGACATTATCGAGACCGAATTCGAGAAAGGTCCGGGCATCATTGAATCGATTCGAAATGGCCGGTTCACTGTTGAGTCGGTTGTGGATCCTGGAGCCCCGGACGCTGGCGACACCACCTCGCCCGCCGACACCGCTTCTGCTGAGGCGATTGACGAGTCGGCCTCGTCTGAACCCGATGCGTCGGAGGACGCTGAGGGTGACGCTGCGGTCTCCAAGCCAACCGAAGATGAGGCCATTGGGAGCCCTGACGGGAGCGAGGAGGACGGCCTCTCGCACAGTTCCGAGGACGCCGCAGATTCCGAAGGCAAGCCCGATGAGGAGTTGGACCAGGACTCGGACCCGGTTGTTGAAGAAGAAAGAAGTGAACCGACTGACAACCCCGACGGGGGAGAAATGGATACTCCGGAATCGGAACCTGTTCCCGAAGAAACCGAAGTGAAGTCCTGACCGTCTGATCTCGTACGTAACGGCCACCCCGCCCCGTAAGCTGACTGAGTAACATTACACTCCTACATGGCGACGACGGAACAAACCACATTTGAGAAACGGCTCTTCAAAGTAGCGAAGGAGCTGAACGTCTCCACTGACCGGGTGGAAGAGTTCCTCGCCGAGCAAGGGTATGAGGATTCCCTCAATGGATCCGGGTTCAACGCCTCCATCGTAGAGGAAGAGGCGTACTTGGTCCTCCGAGACGAATTTGCCGACGACGCAGAAGCTGCGGCCCGCATCCGTGAGCTTCGGTCGGAAGAGGAGGGAGATGGCAAAAACCAGCACGACGAAGTTGCAACGCTCGACGAGGAGCAGGAAGCGGAGCCGGCACCGGATGAAGAGGCAGCCGACGAGGCTGCGACAGCGGATTCTTCGCAAAAGCCTGACCGAGAGCCCGACGAGCAGGTTGAGGCCGCAGCTGCGGAGGACGACGGCGTCGAAGAAAAACCTGAGACGGAAGCTGAGGGCTCCCCTGCTGAGGCTCCCGCCGAAGAAGAGGCGCCCGATGAAGAGGCTACTGCTGAGGAAGCACGGTCGGAAGAGCCCGCAGAGGCAGAGTCGTCGGTCTCGGTCGACGACTCAGATTCACCGTCCGAGGAGGAGACCGCGTCGGTGGAAGATTCGGAAGAAGCGCCCGAGTCCCAGACTGAGGACGAAGCGCCGTCCGATGAAGCAGTGGCCGACGCTGAGCCCGAGGAACCGGATGAGGGACCGGATGCAGCACCCGTTGACGAGACTGACGCTTCTTCCGAGGCGGAAACGGAGGAGGCAGAGGCGGACACGGGAGAGCCCGTTCCCGAGACCGAAGCTACTGACGAGTCGACCGACGAAGAGGCGCCTGAACCTGACACCGCTGAGGAGCCGGCTGATGAGGCAACTGCAGAGAGCTCCGATGAGGAGGCTGTTTCCGATGGGGAGGCGGAGGCCGCGACGGACGACGAAGAGAAGGAAGCCTCCGGCACCCTCAAGGCCAATCGCTATGCTCTCAGCGGCACGCAGGTCGTCGATAAAGTCGACGTTAGTCGGACACAGCGTCGCAAGCGAAAACGGAAAGAGAAAGAGGAAGAGGACAACGAAAAAGAAAAACAGAAGCAAAAGAAAAAGAGCAAGAAGAAAAAGAGCAAAAAGAAAAAAAAGAAGAAGGACAAAGACCTCGACGAGGAGGATGTCGAGCAAACCATTCAGGAAACCCTCCAGGAATTGGAGCAGGGCGCCAGCCGCGAGCGCCAGCGCCGCCGCCGTCGCCGTCGAAAGCGTCATGAGGAAGAGCGCAAGCGCCGTCGAGAGAAGGAAGCTGAACGCGAGGATGTCGTTCAGCTTACCGAGTACGTCACGACCGGCGAGCTTGCAAACCTGATGGGGGAGCCGGTAAGCGACATTATCGACTCGCTCTTTGAGGCGGGCATGATGGTGTCTATCAATCAGCGTCTTGACCGAGAGACCATCGAGTTCATTGTTGACGAGTACGGATTGGAAGCCCAGTTCGTCGACGAGTTTGGGGAAGGGGCCATCGAGATTGAAGATGATGATCCAGAAGACCTTGAACCCCGCGCCCCAGTTGTGACTGTGATGGGCCATGTTGACCACGGGAAGACATCTCTTCTCGACTATATCCGAAACGCAAATGTTGTAGCTGGCGAGGAGGGTGGTATCACGCAGCACATTGGGGCTCACCACGTCGAGCTCAAAGACCACGAGGACGAGGCGATTACCTTTCTCGATACGCCGGGCCACGAGGCGTTTACGGCCATGCGTGCCCGCGGTGCTAAGGCCACTGACATCGTCATTCTGGTCGTGGCGGCCGACGACTCTGTCATGCCACAGACGATTGAAGCAATCAATCACGCCCAAGCTGCTGATGTCCCCATCCTGGTGGCCATCAACAAGATGGACAAGCGCGAAGCTGATGATGAGCGTGTCCGCGCGGAGCTCGCGGAGCACAATGTCCTCGTCGAGGAGTACGGCGGCGATGTTCAGGCCGCGGAGGTGTCTGCCGAGACTGGTCAGGGGATCGATGATCTCCTTGAGAAGGTCGTTCTCCAGTCCGAAATCATGGATCTGAAGGCCAATCCGAACCGGGAAGCCTCCGGCGTCATCATCGAAAGCCGTCTTGAAAAGGGACGCGGAAACGTCATCACCGCTCTCGTGCAAAATGGAACCCTGGAAGTCGGTGATCCCTTCTTGGCCGGCAACCACAGCGGCAGCGTGCGTGCCATGTTCGATGAGCGCGATAACCGCATCGAGTTGGTTGGACCGTCCCAACCCGCCCTTGTGCTCGGCTGTGACGGCTCGCCCGAGGTGGGGGACCGATTCGTCGTCACAGAGGACCAGGGCAAGGCCCGCGACGTGGCGCAGGAGCGACAGCGGATTCATCGCGAGCAGGAGCTGCGGCGCAAGAGCCAAGTGTCCCTTGACCAGGTTAGTCGCCGGATGGCCGAGGGCGAGTTCCACGAACTCAACCTCATTATTAAGGCGGACGTAGGCGGATCGGTGGAGGCGCTCTCCGATGCCCTCCTCAAACTGAAGACCGACGAGGTCGCCGTAAACATCATACACAGTGGGGTGGGCGCAATCAGCGAGAGTGACGTCATGCTCGCCCGTGCCTCCGACGCCATCATCCTCGGCTTTCAGGTGCGTCCGACCTCTGGTGCCCGTGACGCCGCGGCCCGGGAGGAGGTGGATATTCGGACGTATTCGGTCATCTATCAGGCAATCGAGGACGTGCGCGACGCCTTAGAAGGATTGCTCTCACCTGAGCGCCGTGAGGAAACGAAAGGCTACGCCGAGGTTCGCGATACGTTCAGCGTTCCCGATGTTGGAACCGTGGCAGGCTGCTACGTCACGGAAGGTACCGTCAACCGCAACCATCGCGTCCGTGTCGTGCGTGACGGGGTTGTCATCCACGAGGGAGACATCGCGTCCCTCAAGCGCTTTGAGGAAGATGTCACTGAGGTGAAGAATGGTTACGAATGCGGCCTTTCCGTCGAAAACTTCGACGACATTAAGGTCGACGATGAGTTTGAATCCTACGTGGTTGTTGAGGAGAAGCGAGAGCTTGAGGTCTAGGCGCCCCGGATCGTGTTCTGCCCGTATCGGTCTGGAAGGACGATCCCGCGTTCCGGTACTGTCCTCGCCGGGCCTGTTGTCGATTCTACGGATTCGTTTTGTCATGAGTGTTTACGCCGAACGCGTTGCCGAGCTGGTTCAACGAGAGGTTGCTCTCATCCTCCAGCGCGAATATGCCGACCAACTCCAGCCGATGGTCACGGTCACTCGCGCACGAATGACGGGGGATCTCTCGATTGCTTACGTGTACGCCAGCGTGCTTGGAGATACCTCGGAGGAGCGAGAGGCGACTTTCCGGCAACTTAAATCCCTCGCCCCTGAGATCCGTGAGAAGCTAGCTTCGCGCATTCGACACAAGGTGCGTGAAATCCCGGAGCTGAAGTTTTTCCACGACGAGTCCTTCCAAAAGGCCAAGCGTATGGAGACTCTTTTTGACCGAATTCAGGAAGAGCGGCAGCGGCGAGACGGGTCCGATGATTCTCTTGCGGAGTCGGAATGATCGGTGCTTTCGTGTGCCTCCAGCTTCTGTCAATCCAACTCTCGATTCGTGCCGTCAAGCGCCGCCCAGCGTGACATTCCATCGGACATCGTGTACGAGCGGCCTGATCTCCCCGATGCGCCCCAGGAGGGTGCCGTACTGCTTGTTGATAAACCCGAAGGGCCCACTTCGTTTGACGTTGTCGACGCTGTTCGCGCGGGGACGGAGGTACAGAAGGTCGGCCACGCTGGCACCCTGGATCCGGCGGCTACAGGCTTGCTGATTTTGTTGGTGGCTCGCCGGGCCACAAGGCTGCAAGAGGCGTTCATGCATCTCCCGAAGACATACGAGGGCACTGTCCGGCTTGGTGAGCGAACGCCCTCTCTCGATAGAGAGACGGAGGTTGTGGAGCGGAATGATCCCTCGCACCTCACCCTCGAGGAGCTGGAGGCTGTTCGGTCTCAGTTTACCGGAGCAATTCAGCAGGTGCCCCCCATGTACTCGGCTGTAAAGGTCGACGGCGAGCGCCTGTACGAAAAAGCCCGCCGGGGAGAGACCGTTGACCGCCCGCCCCGCGAAGTCCGGATTGATCGTTTTGAGTTCACCGACTGGACCCCCCCAGACCTTCAGTTTCGTGTCGACTGCTCCAAGGGCACGTACGTTCGGAGTCTTGTCCGGGACGTTGGAGAAGCGCTCGATGTGGGCGGACACCTTCGCACACTTCGTCGTACGGCCATTGGCCCTTATCAGGTGGAAGTGGCCTGGCCCCTCGACGTTCTCGAAGAGGCTTTGTCACATACGACGACGGACGACTCATGAAGCGTGAGATTGGCTGGGACGAGATCGACCGAGACGACCAATCGATCGTTACCGTTGGCACCTTTGATGGGGTTCATCGGGGACACCAGGCCCTCATCGAGTACCTAAAGACGCGCGCCGACAAACAGAACGGGCCGAGCACGCTTGTATCGTTTGATCCACATCCCCGGTCGGTGGTGCATGGGAAGAACGTGCCCCTCCTCACGACTGTACAGGAGCGAGCCGCTTTGCTAGAAGACCTTGGCGTTGATCGGTTCGTGGTCATTCCGTTTTCTGAAGAGTTTGCTCAGTTGACCCCGCAGGCCTATGTCGAAGAAATTCTCGTGGGGCGAATCGGACTCAAGGAGATCACGGTCGGCTACGACCATCGGTTCGGTAAGAAACGGGAGGGGGATGTTGATTTTCTACGTCAACAGGGGCCTGAATTTGGGTTCGAGGTAGACGTTATACCGCCGCAGGAGATCGACCAGGATGTGGTGTCGTCCCGTCGGATTCGCGATCTATTGCGGGAAGAGGGGGACGTAGAGGCCGCCGCCGAGCGTCTGGGGCGTCCCTATGAGTTGACGGGGCTCGTCTCTCGTGGCGAGGGCCGAGGTCGGCAAATCGGCTACCCGACCGCCAATCTTGCTCTCGAAGACACTCGCAAACTCATCCCGAAGCGGGGGGTGTATGCGACGACCGTCCGGCTCCCGGGGGGCGATCGCCGAGGGGGGATGATGAACATCGGTCGGCGTCCGACCTTCGACGGCATGAACGTGACCGTTGAGGTTCATTTGTTTGATTTCGAGGGCGATCTTTATGGCGACCGCCTTGCTGTTCAGTTCCTGCGAAGATTGCGCGACGAGCAAAAATTTGACTCAGCCGATGCGCTCGTCATGCAACTTTCGGAGGATGAACGGCATTGTAGAAGCATTGTAAAGGCTTTTGACTGAGAATTGAGGCCGTGCCTCATGCCCGGGCAGCAACTCTGCTTGGATCGGTCAAAATCCTGCCCGCGAGGCCTCCTCATGGTATCGCGGTTTCTTCTTTAGCATGGCACAATCTAAAGAGGTACCCACACCGTACTATGATTACGAAGCAAGAGACACAGGAAATTGTTGAAGAATATGGCAATGGTCCGGACGACACGGGCACCCCTGAGGTCCAAATTGCCATTTTCACAAAGCGCATTGAGCGTCTCACTGAACATCTTGAAGATCACCCAAACGACAACTCCACCCGTCATGGGTTGCTGAATCTCGTCGGAAAGCGCCGTGCGCTCCTCAACTATCTTGAAGAGAACGAGATTGAACGGTACCGAGAGATTATTGACGACCTTGACCTCCGGAAGTAGGATGGACCCGACGGCGTCCCGATTTTCGGGGGGCCGTTTCCTACGGAAGGGGTTTCGTTGGAGACGAGCGTCAATGACAATTCCATCTTGGGATCACTGGCGCGCCCGACTCTTTCGCCACTTGTTGATTGAAGATGACTGAAACTATGAAGCCGCAAGGAACGACAGAAGAAATCGAGTTTGCCCCCGATCGCACCCTCTCGCTCGAGACTGGCCGGATTGCCAAGCAGGCTGACGGTTCCGCCGTGGTCCGTATCGGGGACACAATGGTCCTGTCTACGGCCACGCTTAGTGACAGCGTCAATGAGTCCAATTTCTTTCCGCTTACGGTCGACTACCGGGAGAAATTCGCCGCTGGAGGCAAGGTGCCCGGTGGTTTTATCAAGCGGGAGGGAAGCCCGTCGGACAAGGAAACGCTGACGGCTCGCCTCATTGATCGGGCCATTCGTCCCCTTTTCCCAGATGGGTTTTACCACGACGTACACGTCGTCAATTTCGTTATCTCGGCCGGATTGGATTACGACGCGGACACCATTGCCGGTGTTGGCTCCTCGGCTGCTCTCATGCTGTCGGGCGCGCCGTTTGGGGGGCCCTTCGCCGAGGTTCGTGTGGGCCGTGTCGACGGAGAGTTCGTTGTGAATCCCACGATGGAGCAGACCGAAGAGAGTGACATAAATCTTCTGGTGGCCGGCAAAGAGGATGCACTCGTAATGGTCGAGGGGGAGGCCCACGAAGTCAGTGAGGAAACCATGATCGATGCGCTCGACGAAGCGCACAAGTCCATTCGTCGCCTCTGCCAGGGCCAGCACCAACTCGTCGAAGATGCTGGCGAGCCGGAGCCCTTCGAATGGGAGCCCGATGTGGTGCCCGAGGCGCTGGTAGATAAGATGAAGCAGCAGTACGGACGGAAGGTGGCCGACGCCATTCGCGGTGAGTACAGCAAAGACAAGTTCTACGCTGGCATCGACGCCATCAAAGAAGAGGCCGCCGAAAATCTTCTCGGTGACGACGATGAGACGGCCGAGGGATACACTCGCGACGAGATTCACGACGCGATCGGCGAGGTTGAGAATGACGAAATGCGGTCGATGATCGTAAATGATGGTCGTCGGCTTGACGGTCGTGATGAAAAGGATGTCCGTGATCTCTGGATGGAGGTTGGGTATCTTCCACGCGTCCACGGCTCTGCAATCTTCACTCGGGGTGAGACCCAGGTGCTTGGTTCCCTTACGCTTGGCACGTCTGAGGACGTACAGCCAGTGGACGAGGTCTTTGCCGACACCGATAAGTCGTTCTATCTCCACTACCGCTTCCCGCCATTTAGCGTGGGTGAGGCCAGTTACCTGCGCAGTCCCAAACGGCGCGAGATTGGACACAGCATGCTGGCCGAGCGGGCGCTTCGTCCCGTAATTCCGGACCAGGACCAGTTCCCTTACACGATTCGAATCAACGCTGACGTGATGGAGTCAAACGGCTCCTCGTCGATGGCCAGTGTCTGTGCGGGCAGCCTCGCTCTCATGGAGGCGGGCGTCCCGATTGAGAAGCCGGTGGCGGGCATCGCCATGGGCCTCGTGCAGCATGAAGGCGACACAACGGTGTTGACCGACATTCTTGGGCAGGAGGATCACCTTGGGGACATGGACTTCAAGATTACCGGCACGCGCGACGGCGTGACGGCCTGCCAAATGGACATGAAGATTGAGGGCCTCTCACGAGACGTGCTTCTGAAGGCTCTCAACCAAGCCCGGGAGGCCCGGCACTACATCCTTGACGAGATGCAGGACACGATCGACGAGCCCCGTGAGGACCTCTCACGCTACGCGCCTCGACTCACCAAGCTTCAAATCGATCCGGATCGCATCGGCGCGGTCATTGGGCCGGGCGGAAAGGTTGTGAAAAGCATCCAGAAAGAGACGAACACGGAAATCACCGTCGACGAAGAAGATGGGGTCGGTCTCGTGACGATCGCGGCCACCAATCAGGAAGACGCGGAGGCTGCCATCGAGCGCGTGAAGCAGATTGTCGCTGTGCCGGAGGAAGGCGAAGATTACATGGGTACCGTGAAGGGCATTCGCGACTTCGGTGCGTTCGTGGAGATCATGCCGGAGCGGACGGGTCTCCTCCACGTCTCTGAAATCGACCACGACTACGTGGAGAACGTAGAGGATTACCTCCAGGTCGGCGACAAGGTGAAGGTGCATCTCCTCGAAGTGAAGGACGACGGGAAGCTCCGCCTCACGCGGAAGCCATTCGTCTCCGAAGAAGACGGAGAATAATCGTAGCGACCTGAGACCCTAGCTGACTCTGCGGTCAGCCGAGCCCTGAGATCATTGTTACGAGCAGCGTGAAGGCGAGGGCCCTCGGGCTCTCGCCTTTCGCGTAGGTGGGCGCCTCAACGCTCATCTTGTTCTTTCAGGGCCATCCACATGATTGGGCTCTTTCGAAGTCAAACTGTTAGCGATGAACGTTTTGGTCACCGGTGGTGCCGGCTACGTCGGAAGCGTCGGCGTTCATGAACTCGTAGAGGCGGGACACGAAGTTGTGGTCATCGACAACCTTTCACAAGGACACCGAGGCGCTGTCCGTGGGGAGGCAACTTTCGTGGAAGGCGATCTTTTGGACGCCAGGTTCGTGGACGCTGTGTTCAATAAATACGCTCCCGAGGCGGTTATGCACTTTGCCTCGAAATCACTCGTTGGAGAGTCCATGGAGCAGCCGTTTTCGTATCTCGGGGACAACGTCCGGGCCGGATTGAACGTAATGCAATCCGCGGTTGAGCATGGCACTCAGCGGTTTATTTTGTCGTCTACGGCCAATCTTTTCGGGAGCCCTGCAGACATCCCTATTGACGAAGAAGAAGAGATCGATCCCGGAAGTCCGTACGGGGAATCGAAATTTATTCTCGAGCGGAATTTGCACTGGCTGGATCGATTGGACGCCCTCCGGTTTGCGTCGCTTCGATACTTCAATGCAGCCGGAGCTGCTTCTCCCGATTTAGGTGAGGACCACGATCCGGAAACGCACCTCATCCCGATTGTGCTCGAGGTCGCTCTTGGTCAGCGCGACAAGATTGAGATCTATGGTGATAACTACAGCACCCGAGATGGGACCTGCATCCGGGACTACGTTCACGTCCAAGATCTGGCACAGGCCCACATCCTTGCGTTAGATGCCCTTGACGACGAAAGTCGTGTCTACAACCTTGGGAATGGAGACGGCTACAGTGTTCGAGAAGTGATTGAGACTGCACGCTCGGTGACCGGCGCTGAGATCCCCGCAGAAGTAGGGCCTCCTCGTCCGGGCGATCCACCGAAACTCATTGGCTGCAGCGATAAAATCCACGATGAACTGGGCTGGCGTCCCCAATATTCGGATCTTGCGGAGATTATCGCCAGTGCCTGGGAGTGGCACCAGAAGCATCCTCACGGTTATGATGATTGAGGAGAAGCCCCCTTCGAAAATATTCAGGTTCTACTGAATCTGCCATCACGACCGCCCTACCATGTACCGCGTTGAGCTTCAGCAGTTTGAGGGTCCGATGGACCTGCTGCTGTTTTTTATCAAGCGCGACGAGATTGACGTATACGACATTCCCATTGCGCGCATTGCGGACGAGTACCTCGCCTACGTTAAGGTTCTGGAGGAGATCGATCTCGACGGCGTTGGTGACTTCATCTACATGGCCGCGCTTCTGATCAACATTAAGGCGCGGATGCTCCTGCCGTCCACCGAGACGGACGAGGAGGGGGAAAAGGTTGACCCGAGGCGTGAACTCGTGGAGCGCCTGCTGGAGTACGTTCGGTTCAAGGAGGCAGCCGATCAACTCGCTACGCGCCGGGAGCGTCGCCGGGAGCACTTTACGCGGGGCGACGCGGCAAACGATCGCAAACGGGTGCAGGAAGACCACGACGTCAATGTGGATGCTTCTGTTTACGACCTGGTGGAAGCCCTCGGTGAGATGCTGGAAGAAGACGAGGAGGAGACCGATCCCGTCCATGAAGTGGAGCCTGTCGAGCACTCCGTGGAAGACCAGCAGCGCTACGTGATCGATCGATTAGGATCCGATGCTCAAGTTTCCTTTCGGGATCTGACCGAGCGGCGGTCGAAGGGATTCGTCATCGCGACGTTTCTTGCTGTGCTCGAGCTGGCTCGTCAGCACTATTTGCGGGTCCGGCTACGAGACCAGCAGGTGGATTTTCTGGTAGAAGAACGAGATGAACAGCCCCTGCAACCGGCCGATCCTGCATTCCAAGATGCTCCTCGGCCGTCTGGCGATGGGGCTATCGGTAACGAGCCCGACGAGAGGGAGTAACTCATACTTGCTTCTGTTATTGCAAAAATATGTCCAAAAACACAGAAAACAAAAAAGAATCAGCAGCCGACGAGGGACAAACTATAGCTTCGGACGAAACCGCGGAGGATGATCCCTCAGCTACGGACAGTCACAGCCTCGAAGAGGCGATCGAGGCCATCATCTTTGCGGCCGACGAACCGGTCGAGGCTGAGCGCATTGCCGAAATCATTGGTGAGGTTACTGGGCGGAGCGATCTTACAGTTGAGGACGTTGAGAACGCCATCAGTCGCTTGAACGATGAGTTTGAGGCGTCCGACCGCGCGCTCGAAATCCATGAGTGGGGCGGCGGGTACCGGATGGCCACCCGATCGGCTCTTTCGCCCTTCATCCAGACGCTTTTCGTGGGCGAACAGGAGACAAGCCTCTCGCGCTCCCTGATGGAGACCTTAGCTGTCATTGCATACCGACAGCCCGTGACGCGACCGGAAGTCGACTTTATCCGTGGTGTGAACTCGGACTACGCGATCCGGAAGTTGTTGGAGATGGGGTTCGTGGACGTAGAGGGTCGCGCTGACTCGCTCGGACGGCCCCTATTGTATGGTACGACATCCCTCTTTCTCGAGCAGTTTGGGCTGAGTAGTCTCGACGATCTGCCTACGCTCCGCGAGGTCGAGGACCTGCTCGACGATCCGGCCTTTGACGAAGAGCGCGCCAAACTTCTCCAGTTGGACGCCGAAGAGGATGTTTCTGTTGATGTCGCAGAGGACCTGAGCGAGGATGAGTCTGAGAACGATCCCCAAACGTCGTCGTCGACAAAGGGTTAGTGGACGGACCTTTTTCCCAAGGGGGCTTGTTTCTTCAATCCTCGACCTTGAAAACATTCTCTTTTATGCCCGTGGACAATGGTTCCGCAGAGACGACGGGAATGCGGATAAACAAATACATCGCTCACACAGGCTACTGCTCCCGCCGAGACGCGGATCAACTGGTGGAAGAAGGGCGCGTCGAACTGGATGGGGAGCGTGTCTCTGAGCACGGCACGCGCGTACATGAAGGGCAAAAAGTTACCGTCGACGGAGAGGTTGTCACGCTCCGTTCCCTCGAACATATTTTGCTAAACAAGCCGAAGGATACCATCAGCACGACGGAGGATCAGAAGGAGCGCCAGACGGTCCTCGATGTGGTTGGGGTTCCCAAAGAAAATCCTTCGGGCCTTTTTCCAGTGGGGCGACTTGATCGAAATACAACGGGGGTGTTGATCATTACGAACGACGGGGATTTGGCGCACCGACTGATGCATCCCCGCTACGAAGTGTCAAAGATTTACTACGTTCGGACACAGAAGCCCGTAAAGCCCCACCAGATCGATCACCTGCGACGCGGCGTCGAGTTAGACGACGGTCCTGCGTCGGGTGACCAGGTTGCGTACCTAGATCCGAATTCCAAGACCGAAGTTGCACTTGAGTTGCACGAAGGACGGAATCGGCAGATTCGTCGTATGATGGAAAAGCTCGGCCACGACATTGTGCAACTCGAGCGAGCCAAGTACGGAAATCTTACGACCGGTGCTCTTCAGCGCGGAGAGTGGCGCCGACTGACCAACGAGGAAGTCCGCGCGCTTCGCAAACGTGTTGACCTCGAATGACTTCCAACCTCTCATGCAAATGGACGAAACGGCGACGAACGGCACCCTCCAATCCGCAATGGACCGAAAGATTCGGGCGGAGGGACTCACCTACGATGACGTATTGCTCGTTCCGGGTCGATCCTCGGTGATGCCGCGAGAGGTGGATACCTCTTCCCATCTTACCCCAAACATTGAGTTGAACGTCCCGATTCTGTCGGCCGCCATGGACACGGTCACCGAGGCTGACATGGCTATTGCCCTGGCTCGTGAAGGGGGAGCGGGTGTCCTACACAAGAATATGTCGATTGAGCAGCAGGCTGCTGAGGTGCGCCGCGTGAAACGGTCGGAGAATGGGATGATCATGGATCCGATCACCATTTCCCCCCACGACACGGTCGCCGACGCGCGGGATATGATGAGTCATTATTCGATTGGGGGCATTCCGGTCGTGGACGAGTCCGAAAAATTGGTGGGCATCGTGACGAACCGGGACGTTCGGTTCGAGCTGGAGGGGGACACTCCTATCCGAAAAATGATGACCCAGGAGGATCTCATCACGGTGCCGGTGGGCACTACGCTTGACGAGGCCGTCCGCATTCTCCAGAATCACAAGGTCGAAAAGCTTCCGGTCGTCGACGACGAGGGCTATCTCAAGGGCCTCATCACGTTTAAAGACATTCGCAAGCGCCGGAAGCATCCAAATGCTTGCAAAGACGACCATGGGCGGCTCCGGGTGGGAGCAGCCGTTGGCATTACTCCCGACGTTCTCGACCGGGTTGCGGCACTCGTAGAGGTGGGCGTCGACTTCGTGGTGCTGGATACCGCCCACGGCCATGCGGAGGGTGTCATCGAGACGGTTGACGAAGTTTCCTCCCGATTCGAGGGCGAGGTGGATATCGTGGCCGGCAACGTAGGGACAGCGGAGGGCACGCTTGATCTCATTGAGGCAGGGGCCGATTGCGTGAAGGTTGGGATTGGGCCCGGTTCGATCTGCACTACGCGTGTCGTCGCTGGCGTGGGTATTCCGCAGCTTACCGCCATCATGGAGTGCGCGGAGGTCGCCCAGCCTGAAGGCGTTCCCATCATTGCTGACGGCGGTATAACCCAAACGGGTGACATCTCGAAGGCATTGGCGGCCGGGGCGAGTGCCGTCATGATCGGGGGCCTGTTTGCGAGCGTAGAGGAGAGTCCGGGCGAGACCATTATCTATGAAGGTCGGAAGTACAAGTCCTACCGGGGTATGGGCTCCGTGGGGGCGATGGGGGCCGGCAGCAAAGATCGGTACTTCCAAGACGCCGAAGACGACTTGGAGAAGCTTATCCCCGAAGGTGTAGAGGGTCGTGTGCCATACAGCGGTACCCTGAGTGAGGTCATTCATCAGATGAGTGGGGGGCTTCGGGCAGCAATGGGATACTGTGGCTGCGAAACTGTTCAGACGCTATACAACGAAGCACAGTTCGTCCGGACGACGGCTGCGGGCATCCGAGAGAGTCATCCGCACGACGTGGAGATTACACAGGAGTCGCCGAACTATTACTCCGGTGGAAACAGTCGCGAGTAGTCTACAGAAACGGTTTGACTGCGGGAGAATGTTGATGAACTGAAGTCCTGAATTGCATATGGCACATCGTATTCCCGAGGTCCAGCGCCGGATCGAGGACCTCGACACCGACGCGCTCTTGCTTTCCTCACTTCCCAACATCCGATGGGCCTGTGGATTTACGGGCTCGAATGGACTGCTCCTTATAGGGCATCGAGATGCAGTCTTTGTGACCGATGGTCGCTACAGTGAACAGGCCCGACAGGAGGTGAATGGGGCTGAGGTCGTCATCGCAGTGGACGGTCTTGTTTCACGGCTTCAAGAGCTCGACTATCTCCAAGACCTTAATCAGGTTGTTTTTCAGTCGGACCAGGTCACGGTTGCAAAACGGAATCAACTTCAGGAACGTCTACCGGAGATTCGCTGGAAGGGAGTCAGCGGCATCCTCACGGAGGAGATCGGCACAAAAGAGGCGTCCGAAGTAGATCGGATCCGACGGGCCCAAACGATTACCGAGTCGGTGTTTGAGGACGTTTTAGACGTGATGGAACCTGGAGTAACGGAACGTGAGGTCGCCGCCGAAATTACGTACCGGCACCTGAAGCAGGGGGCCGAAAAGATGGCATTTGACCCCATCGTTGCCTCAGGGCCCAATGGAGCTCGCCCGCATGCTCGGCCCACTGATCGGACACTGCGAGAGGGAGAATTTGTGGTTTTGGACATGGGCTGTTTTCTCGATGGATACGCCTCGGACATGACACGCACAGTGGCAATCGGGGACCCTCCCGAGACCGCTCTACAGGGCTACAAGGTGGTTCGGGCGGCGCAAGAGAAGGCTCTCGACGCTGCACAGGCGGGCCTCACCGGAGGCGAATTGGACGCAGTGGCCCGAGAAGCTATTGAAGACGCAGGCCTGGGGCAATACTTTTCGCATGGGCTGGGCCATGGGATTGGCCTGGAAGTGCATGAGTGGCCCCGCGTTTCGCGCACGGCTGGGTACGAAATGTCTGAGGGTGCCTGTGTAACGATTGAACCAGGCGTCTACGTGCCCGAGGAGGATTTTGGCGTGCGGATCGAGGACATCGTGGTCCTGGAGACTAACGGTTCTGAGAACCTCACTGCTACATCGAAGGAGTTACGAGTTCTCTGAACACAGCGTCTGTAAGTGTGGGCATAAGTTTGTTTCTGTTATTGCATTATGCTCATGTATGTACAAAAAAGTATTCATGCTCGCAATAGGTGGATTGGGGCTTCTTCCATCCCTCGCCCTGGCGCAGTCGTCCCCACAAGAAGCCATTGAGTTGATCGTTCGGGCCGAGACAAGGCAATCATCACTTCAGAAGACGCTACGAAACGGGTCCATTCCGAAGACGGACAGTGACTCCTTGTTCTCGGGCGTGCAGTCTCTTTCGTCGGTGTTTGGGAATAGAACCCAAGAGAGAAAAGGGACGACCCCTCATCGTATCCCGGCTTTTCGTCTCCGTGTGACGGATTCGACGGCCTTTCGTCGCCTTCTCAGTCAATGGCAGCGCCACCCAGACATCCGATATGCCCACCCGAACGTTCAATTTCGTGTCCAAGGTCTGCAGAACACCGATCACCCGGTACTTCGCGAAGACAACGTTCTTGCCGACAGCCTCACTCATCTCTCCGTGGTTGGCGCAACAGACGCCTGGGACACTACGACCGGCGATTCAGACGTACGGATCGGCGTTGTTGACACTGGAATCTTTCTTGAGCACCCTGATCTCAATAATCAGTTTTGGATCAACGACGCCGAAGACATCAATGGAAACGGGCAGTTAGACCCTTATCCGGTAGAAGAGGGGGGAGATTTGAATGGGATTGACGATGACGACAATGGCTACGTCGACGACGTGATTGGGTACGACTTTGTCGACCGTCCGTCAGCTATCTTGGACGGTGATTTCACGGATCGCGATCCGGATCCGTCCGCCGACCGGACGGAGGAATCGAACGGACACGGGACCGCCGTGGCCGGTGTCGTTTCCGCTTCTCCCGGTGCGGCAAACAGGGGCATTGCCGGCGTGGCTCCTGACACGCGTCTCGTTGCACTCCGAGCTTTTGGTCGAGACGGGTTGGCACAATCCGACGACATTGCGGCGGCCATCATGTACGGGGCAGAGAACGATCTGGATATCCTGAATCTTTCATTCGGGCGAGACCGAGCCGTACCGTTGATCGAGGATGCGATTAAGCATGCTAACGATCAGGGGACCATCGTGGTGGGGTCTGCGGGAAATAGACTGACAGATGATCCGCATTATCCTTCCGATTATCCAGAGGTATTGTCGGTCGTTTGGTTGGGGGAGGATGGACAACTTCCACAGGTGAACCAGAGCCGGTTCGGGATCGGCGTGGACCTTGGGGCACCGGGGAGCAACGTCTACACGGCTGATTTCCCCGCGGAGGCGGTGAGAGCAGACGAGCCGCTTGAACTGGACGACTTATACAGCCGCTACACTGGGTCGTCGTTCTCAGCTCCACAGGTGGCTGGGGCTGCTGCCTTGCTCCGATCGGCCGATTCGTCGCTCTCCCCCGCCTCCGTCCGAAGCATCCTCACTAGTACAGCAGAGGACATTGAGGGGGCAAACTGGGACCACCAGACAGGAGCGGGGCTTCTCAATGCTGATCAAGCCCTCATGCGGGCATATCCAGCCCGGACGGAGATCACCGACCCTAGTCATAACCAGGGGGTGCAGGGGCAGTCTTCCCTTGCAATTAGGGGAAGCGTAATCGACCCTGCGTTCAAGCACTACGCCCTCTACTTTGCGAAGGGCACGCGTGATCTTGGCCAGCGCCGTGATCCGTGGACTGAAATCACGCCCCCAACGTCTCAGCAGAAGCTCCGAGACACATTGGGGGTGTGGTCTGAGCAGGCGCTTTCCGACCTGGAGGAGGGGGAGTATACCATCCGCCTCGTAACCACCCTCAATGATGGGGGGACCATCGAGGACCGACGGCGTCTCCGGATCGATTCGTCGAAGGCTGAGGTTGAGGTTTCATTCCTGGGTTCGGGCCGCGTTGAAGGAGAAAATGGGATTGTGGCGGAGGTGCAAACCGACGATGTGACCCGCCTACGGATGCAGGTTCAGATCGGGAATCGGGAGACTACCGTCCTCAGTGAGAACAAGGCCCGTCGCCACGGCATCACGTGGCCCGACGAGACGGGGACGGGGGGGCGGGCCGTGCTGAAACTGGACGCCACGAACTCCAGTGGCCTCACCACGACCATTGACACGAGCCTCCGCATTCCGGCATCACGAGAGAACAATCGTCTCTTCGAGCGAACACGCACGTCGCTTCCCCAGGGGCGCCTTCTATCCTCGTCTGTAGACTTTGATGGAGATGGGCTGAATGAGGTGCTGCTGAACCAGTTTGCTGGGGGAGGGTTGTCCGATACGCTGCGCTCGTTCGAGTGGGATGGGTCGCGTCTGGTCCCCAAGGATACCCTTGTGGTTGGCTCCTACTTTCCGAAAGACGTTGGTGACACAAACGGGGACGGTCTTGAGGAACTCCTTCTCCAGAAAAACCGATCCACTTTTCTTCTCGAACAGCCGAATGAAACGGGCTTCCCGTCCGATCCGATCTTTCCAGCAAACAGCTCTGTCTCAGACCCACCGGAGGACACACTGGAAGGATCTCGTCTGGCAGACCTAGACGGTGACAGTCGGGGGGAGGTGATCGGGACCTCAGGGAAGCAGTGGACCGTCCTGGAGCGTAAGGCCGATGGCTTCCAAGAAATTGCCCGCCTCTCAAACCCGACTGAAATTAGCCTCGACTCCTCACGCGGGAACCAGTTTGATCTGGTCGAATCTGCGATGGGTGATTTCGACGGGGATGGGCGGGGAAATTTGCTTGTTGGGGACCGGGACGGGGACCTGATTGTCTACGAGGCAAAAGCAGATGACCAGATCGAACCGACGTGGACGGAAGAAACCGATCGCGTGAGGGCGGGGTCGGGATTTACCGTGGGAGACTTCTCCGGGACCGGTCGAACGGACTTTGTGACCGTTACCACGACTCCGGATCTTCCGTCGATCAGCTACTATTCGGTGTGGCGTCGGAGTGGAGATGACGCCTACGAGCGATCATTCCGCCTCCCAATCCCTGGTCCGTTTCTTCCGAAAGGAGGGGGGCTGGAATCTGCTGATTTTGATGGGGATGGCCGTCCAGAGATTGTGATTGCCCATCCTCCTTCTTTGATTATCCTGGATCAGTCGCCGGCCGGTTCCTGGCGAGTGCTATACGAAGATCGGAACTCATCCATCTTAGGCCGGGGTTTTCTCGCCGCAGATGTGTCCGGGTCGGGACAGCCGTCGATTATTGCGCTAACCAACGCCGGTGAGATGGTCCGTTACAAATCCAATCCAGATGCATTGGGCGTCACGCCCCCGCAGTGGATCCGGGCGCGGCCGCAGGACGCTTCGTCGACTTCGCTGTCGTGGCGGGCCTCCGGTGCGGACTCGGTTCGCGTCTATGCCGGCCGCCCATCAGACGAGTTGGACGCGATCGTCACAACCACCGATTCCTCAACCACCGTCAGTGGATCGACGACGCGTCGGTATAGACTGCGGGCTTGGCAGGACGGCTCGCAATCGTTGCTCTCACCGACCCGGACCGTTCGGCCACATCCGCCGGCCAGGGTGGCTGACGTGTCATATCCGAACTCTTCAACCGTTGAGGTCCAGTTCACCGAGGCGCTCGCCGCAAACCTTCGTGTAGACCAGTTCCAATTTGGATCAGCGGGCACCTCTCCCCAACGCCTGGGTCGCACTCGTTCCGGCGAGGCCGTCGTTCTTCATTTCCCATCAGAGGTGGCTGGCCAGACGGGCCAATTGACCTGGACGGGCGTATCCGACGCGGACGGGTTGGGGGTGGGGCAATCCGCCACGGAGGTGACCTTTCCCACGTCCGAGCAACGCTCACTGTTCATCGAAGAAGCCACGGTTCTTGACGAACGTCGTGTGCGACTTGCGTTTAGCGATCCGCTCGATCCAACAGCGGCCCAGGAGCGTGATCGCTACGAGGTTCGTCCCCGAGGTCGGGTGGCAAGCGTGCAGTTCGAGAGTGATTCGTCTCGTATCGTGACCCTTCGTGTGAGTGGACTCGTGCTCGGCGCAAGCGGTCAGGAATCGTCTTTGACGGTCACCGACATGATAACAGCGGACGGCAACCGTCTATCTCAGGAGGGGGGTACGGTTCGTCTCACCCGGCCGGCGGACGACCTGTCCAACGTGTTCGTGTATCCGAATCCCTACCGGATAAGCACCCACGAGGGTCCCCTCACAGTTGCGGGGCTTCCTTCGGAGGCTACCATCCGCATTTACACGCCCAGCGGACGGCTTGTGCGTACCCTCTCCGTCGAGAGGACTCGGGATGGGGGGCAGGAATGGAACCTCCACGATGAGCGTGGGGAACAGGTGTCTTCTGGTGTGTACCTCTTCCGGGTTAACGCTCCGGACGAGACTCCCGTTTTGGAAAAGGCGGCCATCATCCGCTGAGACGGACAGCGGACCCGCATCCCACAGGTCCCTCTCGTTCCCTCGAGTTCTCTACTGCAGGTCGCGACGGCATGCGCACCGCCTGGTACGACCGATCCGGGTCCGACCATCTTCTCACAGGAGCTTCTGCACTGGCTCTATTTGTGTGTCCATTACTGGCTGCCTCTCCCTCGAGGTGGCCCAGCTTGGTCGCGCTGGTGTTTATGGCGTCCGGCGGACTCGTCCTGCTGTGGAGGCGTGATCCACTAACGAGGACCGAAGTGCTCTGGGGAGGGCTCCTTCTCCGCCTCGCGTTTCTGCCCCTTCTTCCCGGCCTTACAGACGATCTCTATCGGTACATTTGGGACGGATGGCTCCAGGTGGAGGGCATCAATCCTTATCGTTACGTCCCTGAGGATCAGGCGCTTGTCCCCTTCCAATCATCGTTCCTCTACGAGAAACTCAATTCACAGCCGTATTATAGCGTCTATCCCCCCTTTGCCCAGACAGCTTTTGCGGTAGGAGGGTGGGCGTATACCATCGCTGGTTGGCCTACGGCCTATTATGTGCTGAAAGGGCTATTCGGGATCGCGGAGTTTGGAGGAGTTCTCCTTCTCAGTCGACTAACGACGGCACGAAACCTGCTTCTGTATGCCTGGAATCCGCTCGTTCTTCTCGAAACGGCAGGCCAGGGGCACACCGAAGCTCTGTTGGTTCCCCTCGTCGTGGGCCTGATTTGGGCAGCGAGACGCGGTGCGGGCAAGCTGGCGTCCGTAGTGGTGGCCGGGGCCGGGCTGATAAAGATCTACCCCTTCGTGCTCGGTCCCTTTCTGCTTCGACGATATGGGTGGACCGCGATCTGGCCCGGTATGCTCGTCCTCATAGGGTTCAGTTTGCCGTACGCAGCCCCATACACATTCTCCCACCTCTGGGACTCTGTGGATCTCTTTGCCCGGCTCTTTGAATTCAATGCCGGCCCTTATTACCTGACGAAATATTTCTTCTGGCTCTGGACGGGGGCCGACTGGAGCAAGCAGATTGGGCCCAGCTTTCGCTACCTGTTTCTCGCTCTGCTGCCGCTTCTATATGTTCTCGACTGGAAACAGGACTGGTCGCTCCGTCGGGCTAGCCTCATCACCATTGGGTTGTTTCTTATCCTCAGCACAACGGTCCATCCATGGTATATCTTGCCCATCCTAGCTCTTGGGGTTCTTCACGACCAGCCAGCTTGGCCATGGTTCTGGCTTGGGACGCTTTCGATTGGTACGTATCTCTTTTACATCGATGGATCGTACTGGGTCTGGATCGTGCTTGGGTGGGGAGGAGCTGCTCTGTTGGCCGGCTGGCTGTATGCTGATTCCTTTCAGGTGCTCCGGAAAAAGGCAAGGGAGATGCTATGAAACGGGGGATCCCAAGCAGCCGACGCCTCAATCATTCGGCTGGATAGGCTTCCGGACATGTCAGATGTCCAAGCAAGTTTAGGGATTTCAAATTCCCAGGAGCGACGTTGGGAGCCCTCTCCGGGCGTCGGGGATGGGGCGCATGCCATTCGTACATAGCATAATGCGTTTTTAGGGACTGGTGTGAGTTCACACGGATCCCCGGGGACTATCGCGGG
>CAYULG010000007.1:0-29091 GCA_964445365.1 uncultured Salinivenus sp.
CCAGCAGGTGCCGTCGCTGCCACTTGGACGGTGCCGCGTCGGCCATCCACACGCAGACTACCAGCCGCCCGCCCGGCCGCAATAGCCGCACCGCCTCGTCGAAAACGGCGGGCTGGTCGTGGATGTGCGTTAGACTTTCGATGGCTGCGACCGCGTCGAAGGAGTCCCTCGCACAATCGTTGTCCAAAAAATCTTGCACGCGGTACTCGGGCGATGGCCCGTCCACCTGCTGTCGCTCGGCAAACGCACGCTGGGCCTCGGACACCGTGAAGCCCGTCACCTCCGCCCCCCATTCCCGGGCCCAGAGGCGGGCCGGCCCTCCATACCCACATCCAACATCGCATATGCAATGCCCCTGGGCAACCTGAGCGTCCTTCGCCACCCGCCGCGCGAGGTGTCGCACCGCCTCCTCAGGGGTGAAGGACGACTGTGTCCACAGTCCGTGGTGAACGTGCTCGCCCCAGATCTCGCGGTAGAACGGATCAAGGCGATCGTAGTGGATCCCTGCGTCTCGGGACGACGCGGTCGCGTCCTCCGCGGCAACGAATCCGTCAGTCATGCTGGTCTGAACCTCGCTCCGGCAATAAGATTCTGTGCGCCTCACTCGCTGATCCACAGCGAAACGCCCCCATTCGACGGTGGAAATCCGGCCTCCCCACCGTCCCCGCTTTGATGGGCAAAACAACGGCGAAAACCCTGAACACGTGGACCATTGATCACCCGACCATTACAGCGGACTCTTGATGGGCCGCTAATCGGGCGTTTTGTTGGAAAAGGGTTCAATTACTTTCTACGCCTACGCTCTCCATGGATCTCGATTACACGCCAGAAACGCGACAGGACCGAATTACGAGGCAATGGGTGGCGTGCGCCCCCGCCCGCAGTTCCCGCCCGCACAAGACCGGCTCCCCTTCGCCCCCCCACGATCCGACAGACGATACGCCGGTCGAGGGGTGCCCGTTCTGTCCGGGCCACGAGGAAATGCTGCCCGCGGTGCTTTACCAGCTCGACGCCGGCGAGGACCGCCCCTGGCAGACGCGCGTAGTCCCAAACAAATACCCAGCGCTCAGGCCGGAGGAGCAACCCGAGCAGAGAAGCTGCGGGCTCTACCAAACGCGGGGGAGCCACGGTCGGCAGGAGGTCGTGATCGACACCCCGCATCACCGTCAGGGCCTCGCACAGATGCCGGTTGAGCAGGTGGAGGCGATGCTGCAAACGTACCTCACTCGCTACCACACCCTGCGGCAGGCCGATCCCCCGCTCTACCCGTTCATCTTCCGCAATCACGGGGCCGGAGCCGGGGCCTCCATCGCCCACCCGCACAGCCAGATCATCGCTCCCGACTTTCCGCCGCCTCAGATTAAGCGTGAGGAGGCCGCTGCTCGCGAACGGTACGACGAAGAGGGATCGTGTCCCTACTGCGAAATGATCGAGGATGAGGTAGCAGCGGAGGCCCGAATGGTCTGGTCGAACGAGCACGTCGTCGTCTTCGTCCCCTTCGCCGCTCGCGTACCCTACGAGATGTGGATTCTCCCTCGTACGCACGAGCCCGAGTTTGGGCGCCTGACAGACGAGGGCTGCACGCATCTCGCTCCCGCGCTCCACGAAGCGGTCCGACGGCTCCACGACCGCCTCGATAATCCAGACTACAACTTTTTCGTCCGGACGGCCCTCAACTACCAGTCCGACGCCCCACACCTCCACTGGAGCCTTCGGATTGAGCCCCGTACAACTGTTGAGGCCGGGTTTGAGCGAAGCACCGGCGTTCAGATCAACCCCTCAATCCCCGAGCGCGACGCAGCCGTGTTGCGGGGAGAGGCGTAGGTCCAGCCGGAAAAGAACACCGCAAAAACCCCTCAACGCCCGTGCCAGGCCCCGAGGGTGTTCTACTTTATTCAGAACCGGCAATGATCAGGGAACCGGTTATTCCTCACCGACGCCAAGCGAGCGAATCGAATAGTCTCCGCTCCCATGGACCGTCAGGAGCAAAAGCCCGCCCATGATTGAGAGGTTCTTGAGGAACATGATCATCTGCGTCTGGTCGCTGAAGTCGGTGTGGAAAATCAGCGTCGCAGGGATCAGAAAGAGGACCAGCGCGACGGCACCAGCCCGAGCCCAGAGGCCAAGGATGACGGAAAGACCGCCGGCCACCTCAAGGACAATGGCCCCGACGAGAAGAACCGCCGTCAAGGGCATGCCATACGACGCCATGTATTGTTGCGTGCCCTCAAAGCCGGTGATCTTGTTGAACCCAGAGAGCACGAAGATAACGCCCAGCAGGACGCGTGCGATAAGGGGAAGGTACGAGCGCATGGTGACAGAAAGTTGGTCTAAAAGTCGGGCAAAAATAGGGAGAGAGCCATCCCCCTCCCCATACCGTAGGTGCTACCCAAGCTTGTAGAACTTCTCTTCTGTAATCTGCCCATCGTCATTCCAGGTGCGCACTGCTACCTGCTTCTGATCAACGCGCCCCACGCCTTCCAGTGTCATCTCGTTGTGCCACTCCGAGAGAGTTACGCTGTTCGCCTCATCCACGGCTCGGGACACAATCTCGGCGCCGTGAAACTCTTCCAGCGCGTTCACAAACTGCTCTTCGTACTCCCGATTTGCCTCTTTCCCGACACGCTCTTCGCCGTCCTCCTTCATGACGAGATCGTCGGCGTAAAATTCCTCAAAGGCCTCCAGGATTTTTCCGTGGAGGATCATGTCATTTAGCTCTTGGTCGCGGCTATCGATGTCACTCATGGATGGATGTCGTCGTTGGTGATTGAGTCGTTGAAATTGACAAAGGAAGTCAACCTCTGCCTCTCTTCTACAGCAAGGTCTTTGTTATGTTGCCACATTATCTGTTACAACATACGACTTCACGAAAAAGTAGCGGTCACGTCTCCTCGTCGTACCCGCCATAGATGCTCTCGCAGATGCGGGAAAGGTGCACGAGGTCACGGTCGGACACTCGGTCACCAAACCAGTCCTGTACCTCCCGAATCTGTGGGTCGAGCTCATCGAGTAGGGCGAGGCCGTCGTCAGTAATGGTGTGAATTGTCATGCGTCGATCTTCCTCACTCCGGGATCGCTCAACCAGGCCCCGGTCTACAAGCTTGTCAATCAGACGGGTGACGTCTGGAGACGAGTCCAGCATGCGGTCGGTGATCTCGCAGCGAGGGTGTCCCTCCGGATGTACACCCCGTAGGATTCGCAGCACATTGTGGTGACTAAACTGGAGGTCGAATTCGGCACAGACACCCTCCACTCGCTCTCGTACGTGGGCGGCCGAAACAAAGAGATTCAGCATCGCCTCCTGAGCCCGATCCTCGAAGGGCGCCGTCTGCTTGATTCGATCACGTAAAATTTGTCCCATGGGTCGGTATTGTCGATTTGGAATTATACATGTTACAACACAAAAATTGCTCCCCGAAGTTCCCGATCTCAGTGGGTGAGTCTCGACTTCATAGGACCGCATTTTGCGGAGTGCAGACACTCCCGGAACTTGACTCTTCTGATCGAATGCTAGGGTCGCGTGCCCTCAGCAATCGCCTCCCTTTCATGATCTCTGACGGTTCGTCAGCCTGGTTCCAACTCCTCTCGACGCTTATCCTCGCAGGGATCGTCCTGACCGGCCTGGGCGCGTCCGTGCCCATCACCAACTTCCCCTCGCAGCCTCCCCATTCGGCGAGCCCGCAGGCGCAGAACATCGATACGCTCCGCGTGGTGAGCCGCGACCTCTTCCGGCTGACCAACCAGAAGCGAACGCAGCGGGGCTTGGATTCGCTGACGGAAGAACGGCAGCTGCGACGCATTGCCTGCGAGCACAGCCGCGACATGCTCGATCGGGACTTCATTCGTCACGAAAACCCGGACGGAAACGGCCCGGCCGACCGCGTGGCGAAACACCATCGACGCCTGATTGGCGGCGTTGGGGAAAACCTTTGGAGCCAGACAGGCCGTGAGACCGTAGAGCCCCGGGCGCTCGCTGAAGAGACTTTCAATCGGTGGATGAGGAGTTCTCCGCACCGGAAAAACATTTTGCGATCCAGATTCTCGCACCTGGGCGTGTGCACCCTACAGCGGGGAGAGCAAATACGAGGCGCGCAGGTCTTCGCGCGGGCCCGAGCCTACCTCCAGGATCCCCTTCCCTACACAGCACCCGTCGGCGAGACCCTCGTGGCTCCGATCGAACGGACCTTTCCCCGTGACGCGGTGATCGCAAAGTATGACTACTGGGATCCCGACAAAGAGGAACAAGTCGCCAGTCCGCTCCTCTTTGCTGATACCCTTCAGCTCCCCGAGACGACCGGCTCCTACCGTCTCCGCTTTTACGTCCCGCAGGCCAATCGGTACCAGATTCACTGGGGACCTGAACTCCGCATCACGTCTTCGCCTTGAGACAGATGACGGGCGGCCAGGAGACTGTTTTGACTGCAAACGACGGCGTATCAAGCAGAACGCGACGGCTGCTGGCTGTTGGGGCCCGGGCCTGTGCCCCCCTCCCGTAAGGTGTGCAAGCGCCGACGCCGGAATACAAGTTCTCCAATCGCAACGCGGTCGAAAGTCAAAACGGTCTCCAATGATCGTCGCTGCCCAATACGAGAACCCCTGCGCCACGGACTACGCCTCCACAGGCTCGGCCAAGGCTTGGTTGATTCCCTCCATCACCTCTGAAGTCGACCGATCGGGCGCCCACCGTACCACCGTGAGCTCATCGCGGTGGGCCGTGGTCCAGTGCGACAGCAGGCGAATCTCGTCGGTTGCCCGCTTCGATAGGTCCGACGGCGGATCTGCCTCGGGATCGAAATGCGTTCGGCACCGGTCGGCGAGACGGGCCCGCTGGTCGGGGGTGGGCGGCACCCGACACCCCACCGATTCGGCAAACTGCCCAAACCGCACAAACAGCACGTCGGCCTCCTCCTGTTCGTCCTCCCGATGGACGAGCGCGGCGTGATGACGCCGCACCGGGGCCGCCATCAGGGCCTGGCGGTCGAGGATGCGTTCCAGGCTCTCCACGGTGTCCCGAAATTCGGCGGCCTTTTCGAACTCGCGCTGCTCGCTGGCCTGCCGCATCCGCTCGCGGAGGCGGTCAAGAACGGAGCGATCCTGCCCCGTAAGGAACGCCCGCACCCGCTCGACTTCTTCGGTGTGGGCCGCCGGATCGTCCGTCTCACAGGGCGCCGTACACCGGTCCATGTCCGCGTACAGGCAACGCTGGCCGAGGTGGAGACGCTCGTCGTCGCATTCACGCAGGCGATAAAAGCGGCTGGCCACGTCGACCACCATCTCGGCCCGTTCCACGTTGCGGACCGGGCCGTAGTACTCTGCCCCGTCGTCGGAGAGGGTGCGGGTCCAGGAGATGGTTGGATACTCGTGGGTGGTGTCGAGCCGAATGAAGGGGCGGCTGTAGTAGCGGCGCTGAGCCCGGTTGTAGCGGGGCTTTTCGGTCTTGATAAGGCGCGACTCCCGCAGGATGGCCTCCAGCTCTGTTCCAGTCGACTCCCAATCCACCGACCGTACTTTTTGCAGCATCGTACGCTTGCGGGCCCCTTTCGACTCGACGGCCGTGAAGTGGCTGCGGAGCCGATCGGACAGACACTTCGCCTTGCCGACGTAGAGGGGGGTCCCGCTACTGTTCTTGAGGGCGTAGACGCCCGGCTCGCAAGGCACCTCCGGCAGGGTCTCGTCCCGGATCGATTCAATGTTGCTTGGGACCGACCGGACCTTCTGATACTGACGATACTGAAACGACAGCAGCCCCTCGACGGACTCGATTTCGTGCTCAAAGGCGAGCTGGCTCAGCAGGCGGCGCAGCACGATGCTCGTCGCCTCCGCATCCCCGAGGGCCCGGTGCCGCCCATCCACGTCGATGTCATAAAACTGGGTGAGCCGGCTGAGGCCTTTGGAGTCGAGCCCCGGCAACAGGCGCCGGGCCAGCCGCACTGTGCACAGCGTTTCGTTCGAAAGGCCGTCCCGCCCAACCCGGCCCAGTTCCGCGTCGAGAAAGCCCTGATCAAACGACAAGTTGTGCGCGGTGAGAATGCCGTCGCCCAGGAAGTCGAGATAGGCCGGCAGCACGTCATCGATCGAGGGCGCGTCGAACACCATGCCCGTGGTGATGCCGGTCAGCTTCGTGATGCGCCCCGGAATCGACCGTTGAGGATTGACCAGTTGCTGGAAGCGGTCGACAACCTCTCCATCCTCCACCTTCACCGCCCCAATCTCAATGATTCGATGCTTCTCGGCGGTCGTGCCCGTCGTCTCCGTGTCGGTGACGACGAACGTGACGTCGGATACGTGCATGGGTTCGTCCTCAACTGCCAAGTGCTGACGCTGCATGTGTGAACGTTAAGGAACGACGCGCCGAAAGTCTACAGCGAACTTGGTGTCCTCTTTTTCAAACCCGTAATCAAAGCGAGTTGTCTCTATGGATCGGGTGTTCGGGTCGGAGCTGCGAGATTTTCAATCGGAAGGAGATCGTCACTCGTCCGGTCTGGTCTCCAGTTGGTCATGTTTTCGGCGCAGTTGATCCCACGGGGATTGGCCGTAGTCGTAATCAAACAGCGCTCCCTCCCACGACCCATACTGCGGGTTGGGGAGGGCAATCCAGCGGGTGCCCCAGAACCGCTCGTAGCGATCGGCAATGGACTGGCGAGCCGCGAGCGTCGTGTCGGCGGGTTCGGCGAAGTCGCCAAGATTATCGCCCACAAGCAGGAGCACGCGGTACCGCTCTGCCACCCAGGCGCGTCTGGGTTCCTTCGGTCCCCAGCCCGGCTTTTCCCCCTGCGTAAGCACGGCGTCAGGCGCATCCTCAACCGGGAAGCCCAGCCGTTCGAGATTGTCACGGGTTGCGGCCTCGACGACCGAGTCGCGATTCGTGAGATAGATCACCTGCACGCCCATCGAGTCCGCCCGACGCGTGAAGGCGCGGGCCCCGGGGACGGCCCCGGCCCCTCGCTCTCGGCACCATGCCTGCCAGCTTTCCGCGTCGTAGGTCTCGTTGTTCTCGATGAGCCGCGCCTGGTACGGGCTGTTGTCCAGTACCGTCTCGTCGACGTCCAGGATCACGGCCGGGGGTTTCCCGCGATACTGAGCCGGCTTCTGCTCGGCCTGCGGGAGGGCCGCCGTCCAAATCGAGTCGTCCAGCGCGCGCTCCATCATGGTCCCGGCGAGGCGATAAGCTCCACGCACAACCCCATCGTACTCGACGGCGGTCTGGGTCCAGAGTGTACTGTGAAGATTGGGGTGACGCAGCGCCGCGCGCTCTTTCCACGTGGCGACGGTGGCCTCTAGACTGTCCGCCACTCGGGCGAGACTGTCGACCCGAGCCGGCGACGGCGTCGCATCCTCGGGACGCGTCGTTCGACATCCCGACACTAGCAGCACAATCAAACCGAGCACGGAAAGCAAACGAACTGGTCGAAACGGGGACATCGGCAAATAGAACGTGCTAAAAACAGATCGTAGCGAGTGACCAGTCGAACGAGGAAAACGCCGACGACGCTCGAACTGGACGCAGGTAGGCTGTAAAATTGACGCAGACATCGACACCGAACACCCGGTCCGACCGAACTGTTCGGCGCAGGCGGTTTCGATCAAAATGTCGCACTGAGATTGGCCCGCACCGTGTGAATAGTCGGCGCGTTGGCGGGGGCACGGGCATCGTAGCTGAGTGACGCGCGCAGATTGTTGGAAATCACGTAGCGGCCCTGAAGCCCCCAGAGCACCGACGTGCCGGGGCCGCGGCCGTCCGTGAGCTGGAATCGCGCAAGCCCAACGGCCTCCTCGCTCAGGTCAACCTGAGCTACCTCCGCGTTGCCCGTCAGCCGCAGGCGTCCCGCCCGGGTCCACTCGAGCTCCAGTGGAACCTTCAGGATGCGCGCCCGGCGCGCCTGCAGGCGGTCCCGCTTCTGTGCCCAGGCGCCCGAGAGGGTGACCGTTAGCGTCCGCAACGGCTGGTAGGACACGCTCGGACGGGCCTCCCGGGTCCGAATGGCAAAGCTCCGAGAATCGGAAAAGGCCTCGCTCCGCGTCCGGTCCAGCTCGTGGCGCCCTCGCAACCGCACCAGCCAGTCCGAGGCCGGCCGGACCCGCCCCTGTAGCGTCCACTCGTTGAGGAAGGAGCGCTCCGCCCCCGCCGCCCGTTCGGTCAGACTGCGCGACTGGGTCCACGATCCCTCGACGCCAACGGCCTGCCGGTCCCGAAAGAATTCCACCTCCTGCTCCAGCCGAAGCGTGCCGTCGAGCGTGACATCCGGTCGGCGGAAGCGAGCCAAATTTAGGCGGTAGATCTCTGCCACGTCCGGTGTGCGGCTCTTCTCCTGCACCTCGACCGTCGTCCGCGTCGAGACCGACGACAGGGCGCGCTGCCACCACCCGTCCGGCGTCTGCCAGAGGCGAGCGGGCCGCAGGGACAGGCGCGTCCGGGCCTGCAGGTCGATGACCGACTCCAACGAGTCGGACGGCACGAACCGCTGGACGTACTCGCCCTCGTTGGGCGTCGTCTCGGGCACGAATTCGTCGACCTGCTGGATGCCGTCGTTGTTCGCGTCCCGCCAGACGAACTGGCCAAGGTTGGGACCGGTCCGCACATAGGTTTCCTGCAGGACCGGGGTTCGTTCCGTGACGGCGTCGTAGAGGAGCTTGAGGTCCACGGCCCGGTCGAAGGGGCGCGTGCGGCCCTCCAGATTGAGGAGAAGCGACTCTGTGTCTTCTCGCTGTCGGTTGATCCGAAAAAAGTCGGTCACCTCCCGAACCCGGTAGGCCCCGCGGGCCGATGCGTCGTAGGGTGCCGCCGGATCGTAGGCCAGTTCCGACTCCACCGTCCAGCTTCGCGACGCGTCCCGGAAGGCGCCGTCGGCCGCGCCGTCCTCGGTCCGGTACTCGACGCTGCCGGACGCCTCGACCGCGTCCGCCCGGTACGCGAGGCCGGGCCGCACCTCCACGAACGAAAACGCCTCGCGGGTAAGGCTGTCGGTTCCGAGCGCGCGCTGCCGGCGCCGCTCCCGTTCGACCTCCACCCGCGGCGTGAGCGCACCGTCCAGCAAAGGCTGACGCACCGCCCCCTGCTGCCGCAACCAAGACCCGCTTACATTCCCCTGCCGATTCGTGCTGGACACGTACGCCGACTGAAGTGTAGCGCGGGGCCACCCAGGTTCCTCTACATCGACACGTTCCTGGTGGCGCCACGCCTCGAAAGCCGACCCGATGGTGAGCTGTCCCCCGCCCACTTCGACCGCCGACCCCTCGCCGCCCTCAAATCGAAGCTCCCCCCGGTTAATGATCTCGGTCCCCCTTTCCCGCAGGTCCTCCGGCAGCCCGGACCCGCGCCGGGACAGGTTCCACCGCCGCCCGTACTCCACCGAGCGGGTCTGGTTGAAGGGGTTGAAGTGCCGCCCACGGACCCGACGACGAGCCGTCCCCGAAAGGGTGCCCGTGGACAACCCGCCAAGGTCCAGTGTGGTGCTGGGAAGACGGACGCCCGCGACGTAGGCCTGGTCGCGGTTGTCCCCGGCGTCCAGCGAGGAAAAGCGGTTCTCATTGTTGACCGACTGGGCCCACTCGCCGAAGAGTTCGACGCCCTCGACGGGCTCGACCGAGCCCGTGAGATCCACGAGACGCTGCTTTTGCGGGGCCGGGAGCGGCTGAATAGGTTCGTACGCGCCCTGGCCCGGCCCCCGGTACTCGTATACGAGGCCGTTCGACTGCCGGCCCACGCGCTGGTACCGGCCCTGTCCCGCTCCCACTCTCGTGAAGCGGACCCGAAAGACCGGCGTGTCTGCCGCCGGGGCCTCGTCGATGGCCACAAACGCAGTGTCGGGCTCACCACCCGGCGTCGTCACCACCTCGCGGCGGTAGTGGACAAAGGGCGCTTCCGGATCGAAGTCGACGCGTTCAGCCCCGCTCCGCACGGCCCGGTCGTCTCCAGCCTCCGCCAGCCGCAGCGAGTCCTGGCGAGACAGGTCGAAGGCCGTTTGAAAGTCGCGGCCGTCCGCCTTCCGGAGCACGCTGGCGCCGACGGAGACGCGTGGCTCCCCGTCCGTTCCGCGCCACGCGCCGGCCTGGGCCTCGCCTCCGATCAAGGTGCGCGTGAACGGCGTCGTCGAGTACTGAAACTCGACCGTGATGCGACGATCGTCGGTGATGAGGCGGTTGGCCGTGAAGGTAATCTCTCCCCGGGAATAGTCGATCACGTAATCGTTGGTCCGGCCCCGATCGAGGCGCTCACCGTCCAGGAAGACCCGTTCGGAGCCCGCTATGATAATGATCTGATCCTCTCCGTTCATGCCCCGCAATCGGTAGGGGCCCTGCACGCCGTCGGTCGGTTCGAGATCCTGTGTGCGATAGCGCCCTCGGCTCACCGCGCCCACGACGGTAGCGTCCCCGGTCGCCAGGCCCACGGTGGGCCCGAGGCCGTCGCTCTCAAGGGTCGCCCCCTGGACCTTCTGATCAAATTGCCCAAACGTCCCCGCCCCCAAATCCACGTCAACGTCCCCGAGCCGAGCGCGGCCCTGCGGGGCCTCAATGCCGAGAAAGACGCGGTCGAACTCGCGGAGGCGCTGGGTGCTGCCGCCGGGTTGGATGGGTGTGTTCTCATCGGTGATTTGGGCGCGTACGTGCACGTCTTCGGCCACCTCTCCTTCTAGCTGCATCCGCAGACCCGACTTCACATTCACGTCGCGATTCGTGCCACCGACGAGTCCCCGGGAGATAGATCCGCTTCGCTCAATGTCGATGCCCTCGAAGGGAGAGAAGCCCTCCTGCTGTCGCTCGTCTCGTTCCTCTACCACCGCCACGGTGCCCGTGTCCGAGGCCGTCGGATCCGGCGTCCGTCGACGGTACACATCCGCAAAGTCGAACGGAAACCGGCGGTACGTGGCGAAGAGCGAATCGTGGGCGCGGAGGAGGTCCTCCCGGCGGATCCAAAGCCGGCCTCGGCGGGCATCGAGGCGGTACTCGGCAGTATCCAGCCGGGTGGGGCCGACCCGAATGCGCTCGGTGCCCGGCACGATGAAGGAGTGACGGAGGCGAAAGGGCTGGGGTTGGAAGGTGTCCACGGTATCCCGGTGGAGACCCACTTCTTCCAGGACAAGCGTCGTGTCTTGCGCCGCCGCGCCCCCCGCACAGAGGATGCTCCCCACCGCACAGACGACGAGAAGGCGGATGATCATCGGGACGGGGGTCAGAGCGGGCGGGCAATCAGACACATCGGACGGACGGAGCGGTCGTTGACCCGAACTCACGGTCGTTACCAGGGGGAGCGGCGATACAGGTGCTGATTGGTCAGCAAGAACAGGTCCTTTCCACGGGGCGCAGCGTCCACCAGCGGCGCCGGCAGGTCGACGACGTGTTCGTCGATGGCGCCGGTTTCGATCGTCCACTCAAACACCCGCCCGGGACACACGATCCAGAGGTGGTCCCGATGCAGGGAGAGGGCCTGAACCTCCGGCAGCGACGGGGTCGAGAGGCGTTTGACAAAGCTGCCGAAAAGATCGTAAACCAGGATGGCCTCCCGAGCCCGGTCGGCGACGTAGAGGCGGTGGGTGCCGTCGAGCGCGAGGGCCACCGGCCGCCGCAGCGCCCCTTCACGCTGGCTCGTCGGTCCAAGAATGCGCTCGGGGCGACGCTGTTCGTCCCACTTCAGGACCAGACTGTTGCGCCCATCAATGACAAACGTCTGGTCGCCGCTGCTGCTGGCGACAGCAAGGGGGCGTCCCTGTCCCTGCACCGTGGCTCCGTCTCGCCCGTCGTCGAAGACGCGCTGTTCGCGCCCATCACGAAAGGACCTCCCGACGGGAAACGCCTCCAGATAACGCCCCTCTTCAGAGAACCGCTGTACGCGCCCATTCTCTGCGTCGGCCACCCAGATGGTCTGGCCGTTCGTGGGATCTACGTCGGCCGGCTGGTCAAACTCTCCGGCCCGCGTACCGCCTCCTCCGAGGGTTTCCTGCTCGGTTCCCTTCCGGTCCAGAACGCGAACAACGTCGCGCCCGGCGTCGGCCACGTAGAGACGGCCCATCGGGTCGACGGCGAGGGCCTGCGCGTCCCGAAAGCGAGCAATGACCGTACTGTCGGACTTCCCCTGGGCCCGCACCGGCTTCAGCATGGCACCGACGAGGCCTAAAAGCACGATCAGACCAATCAGTCGTCCACGATGCGTCCTCAACATGACACAGGGCGTCGTTTAGCAACGGTGCAGGGCGCACGGCCTATTTCGAAAGGGGCGGACGGCCAATTGGGACTGCGCAACCACCGGTGTTACGCCTCCGGGAGGTGCGCCAGCCCCTTCTCTCCGATGTCGGAGCGGACCGTCTTCCCCTTGAAGGTGACGTGATCGACGCCTTCGTACGCCCGATCCAGCGCTTCGGGCAAATCCGTCCCCCGAGCCGTTACGCCGAGGACACGTCCTCCGTCCGTCACGAGCGCGCCATCCTCGCGCCGACGTGTGCCGGCTTGGATCACCGCCACGTCGGAGAGGGCCTGCGCCTCCTCCACGCCGGAGATCTCGTAGCCGGTCTCGTAGGTAATGGGATACCCGCCGGACGCCAGCACCACACAGGCGGCCGCCCCGGGGGCGGCCCGTAGCGAGCCGGTCTCGAGCGAGTCGTCGGCCAGCGAACCGAAGACCTTTACTAGGTCGCTCTCGACAAGGGGCAGTACGACCTGGGCCTCTGGATCCCCCAGGCGGCAGTTGTACTCCACCACCTTGGGCCCGTCCGGTGTGATCATGAGGCCGCAGTACAGCACGCCCCGGTAGGGCGTACCCTCTTCCTCCATGCCCTGAAGCGTGGGTTCCACGATCTCCCGGCAAATGCGTGTCAGCAGGGGGCCGTCCACGACGGGGGCCGGGGCAAAGGCACCCATCCCCCCGGTGTTGGGCCCGGTGCCCCCTTCACCAATCGGTTTATGATCCTGGGAGGGAGATAGGAGAACGTAGTGGGATCCATCCGTGAGGGCCAGGACACTTACCTCCTCCCCCACCATACATTCCTCAATGACGACCCGGTCGCCCGCCGCCCCGAACGCGCGTTCGTTCACAATCTCGTCCAGGGCGTCGTGGGCCTCCTCCCGTGTGGAGCAGACGTACGAGCCCTTCCCCGCCGCCAGCCCGTCGGCCTTTACCACAACGGGGGCGCCCACATCGTCGAGATGCTCGACTGCATCGTCGTACTCCTCCGCCGCAAAGACGCGGAACCCTGCCGTCGGGATGTCGTGACGCTCCATAAATTGATCGGCAAAGGCCTTGCTCCCCTCTAGCCGGGCGGCGTCGGACGGGGGACCGACGATTCGTAGCCCCGCCTCCTCGAACCGATCGACGATTCCGTCGACGAGCGGTTGCTCCGGGCCCACGATGGTGAAATCAATGTCATGCTCCTGCGCGACGGCAACGAGGCCCTCGAAATCGTCCGAGGCCACACCAACGTTCGTCGCGTGCTGCGCGGTGCCCGGATTGCCCGGGGCGGCGTAGAGGGTCGTGGAGGTCGGGCTCTGGGCAAGGGCTTTGACGAGAGCGTGCTCGCGGCCCCCGCTTCCGATGACGAGAATTCGCATGGAGATTTTGGATGATTGTGGCGTACACGTCGGTTACACTGATATTGCGCGCCGCCGGATTGGACGGATCACGGTTTTTGAACAAGATAGGTGACGAGGTCGACGGATGCACACGACGATTCGCGCCATACGGTCCCGCCGCGTCCTCCTAGCGGGATGGGCCCTGCTCCTAGCAAGCCTCTTGTTCGGGAGCGTGGCCCCCGCCGTCGCCCAGCCGAGTTTTCCCGGCGCGCCGGACGAGCGGGGCGCCAACGCTCGGGTGTATCCCGCCGACCTCTGGTCGCCTCGGGTCGGATTTGGGATTGGTGGCGGTCTGGTGCTGCACAACCTCGTCCGACAACACGATCAGTGGCTTTTCAGTGCGGCGCCGGCGCAGCACGAGCAGCTGGCCACGGCCGCGTTCGCCAGTGCAGATCCGCAGCCGGCCCACCGGTACGTTCTCCTTACCCTGCGGGCGCTGCACACAGATCGGGACTGGCTGGGCCCCCCGGCCCAACGGACGGTCCTGGAGCGCTCCGCCCTACGAGCCCGCGTCCGGGTCGGTCAAACGGTCTTCGATCGGCTGCTCGTCCAGCCTCACCTCACGGTGATGCATCATCAGGTCGACGACACCAGTTTGCCGTCGGCCGAACCTACTGTTGCCGCTCCTCTCCCCACCGCCGGAAGCGAACAGACCGGTGCCCGGGTCGGCGTCGATCTCCGATATGACACTCGTGACCAGTCATCGGTTACGACCCGTGGTGTCCTGCTGCAGGGCACGTGGGATCGGTATATACCGCTTACCGAGCGGGACCTCCACTTCGACCAGGTCGACCTCGACGCGTACGGATACGTGCCACTCGGGGGCGTGCACCGGATTGCGACGCGGCTGTCCCTGACGCTGACCGAAAATCGGGGAAACGAAACGGTTCCGGTCTACATGCTACCGACGGTCGGGGGATCGGTCGTGCCCGGGTGGGCCCGCAGCCGCTTCGTGGCCTCAGAGCGACTGCTGGCCAGCGCCCTCTACCGCTTTCCCCTGCTCCAGTATGAGGATCTGTTGACGATCGAGGGGCATGTGGGAATCCACATGACCAGTACCTACGAGACCATTGGGGACCAGTTCTCGCTGACCGTCTCGTTCGACGACCCCGTCGTCCCTGACGGGTCAGCTCGTCCCCTTCGTCCCTCTGCCTCGGCGGGCCTTCGCTTTGCGATGCCCCGACGCGAGCACGTCGACATCGAACTGGCAGCGGGACTTAGTCCGGAAGGCGTCTCCGCGGTGCGGTTTTCATTGGTCCGGTCTTTGCGATCTATCCGATCTCCCCATCATTCCTCGAACAATTTACGGTAGCTGGTTCCTCATCCGTTTGTTCAGGTAAACGCTTCTTCTTCAGTGCCGGAGAAGCCTATTTCGTGCACGATCTCGCTAACCTCGTCTTCCACGCTGTGCCCCGCTGGTTGCGTTTCGGTCTGAAGGCCATTCTCACCGTGAGCGTCTTGGTGGCGGTCGCGATGGCGGTCGATCCGTCTGCTCTCCTCCGCTCTCTGTGGCAGGCCCAGTGGCCGTGGATCGCCGTCGCCCTCCTTCTGCTTCCGATCAACCTGGCCCTCGACGGCTGGGTGTGGAAGCGACTGCTGACCCCTGTACTGGACCGCGTCTCTCATTGGGACCTCGCCGGCGCCGTGCTCAGTGGCATCGCACTTGGGTTCTGGACGCCCGCCCGGGCGGGAGAATACGCCGGGCGCGCCCTTTCGCTGACCGATGGTGATCGGTGGTCGATCTCCCTGACCGTCTTCGCCCAGCGCATGGTGGACATGGCGGTGGGGGTTAACGTCGGCCTCGTGGCGCTGGCCTGGGCCCTCTGGCACGGCGGCCTCCCGCGGTCTGCCCCCTGGCTCGCCACCGCTGGGATCGGCGTGGCCACAGGTGTGGGGTTCGCAGCCGTCGTCACGGCCCCGGTCCAGGTCCATCGGTTTCTGCAATGGCTGATTCCCAACCGACCGAGCATTACCGACCGGACGGCCCTCTTTGAGCGCCTCTCTCCGGATCAGGGATGGGCCGTGGTCGGTGGGAGCCTAACGCGCTACCTCGTTTTCACCGGCCAGTTCGTGTGCCTGGGAAAGGCCTTCGCTCCCTCGGCCCCGTGGTCGCTGCTGGCTGCGGCCGCCGGACTCACCTTCTTCGCAAAATACCTCATCCCGTCCGTTACGCTGCTCGACCTCGGAATCCGGGAGGGCGGCGCGGCTTTTTTCTTCCAGCAGCTGGGGCTCGGGGCCGCAGCGGGCCTCAACGCCGCACTCGTTCTGTTTGCCGTCAACATACTGGTCCCCGCCCTGCTCGGCCTGCCCTTCGTGACGCGCCTGTCCCTTCCCGACCGCCTGGAGCAAGCTGATCCTCGCTCGCCCGTCTCGACGGTCTAGCCCTCCCCAAAGCGCCTCCTCACAGTCTCCGCACCGCATTCCGGTCGATCCGTGCCCACGTCCGTACTTACCGTTCTTGCCGTTGTCGTGGCCGTGTACGCCCTGCAGGTTGGGGTCGCGGCCCTCGCGTTCTTCCGATTGCGCCACGCCCCAGCCCCACCGGCGCCCTCCTCCTGGCCCCTCGTGTCCGTCGTCGTCCCTGCCCGCAACGAGGCGGACGCCATCGAGGCGTGCCTCGATAGCCTTCGCGCCTGCGACTACCCGACCGACCGGTACGAAATCATCGTGGTGGACGATCGCTCGACCGATGGCACTGCTGCGCACGTGAAGGCCCGCCAGCCCGCCGGGCACCACGTACCGTCCTCCACCACGTCGGTGCGACTGGTGGACATGGAGGAGACGAGCGTCCGCACCGGGCCCCACAAGCCCGCCGCCGTCGCGCAGGGCGTCGAGGCCGCTTCGGGCGAGGTGATCCTGACGACCGATGCGGACTGTACCGTTCCCCCCGGCTGGATTCGCTCAATGGTACGACGCTGCACCCCGGAAACCCCCTTCGTGGCCGGACCCGTGGCCTACGACCACGACGACCTCTTCCTTCCCCGACTGCAGGCCCTCGAGTTGATGGGCCTCGTGGCGTATGGCGCCGGCACCCTCGGCCTCGGCATTCCGACGTTCTGCAACAGCGCCAATGTGGCCTACCGGCGCGACGTCATTGAATCATGCGAGGAAGCGCCCCGTGGGGCCGCCCGAGATGAGATGCTCCTCCAGCATGTAGCCTACGATACGGATCGACGCGTGGCGTTTAACGCCGACCCAGACGCCCGCGTGACGACCGAGCCGGCCTCTTCGTTCGATGCTTATCTCCAGCAGCAGGCCCGCTGGGCCCACATGGGCCTCCGCTATCCCTTTGCATTGCCCCGCGCCCTCGTCGTCGGGCTCTGGTTCACGCATGCGCTCCTGCTCCTCGCGACTGCCGTCGCCCTCGCCGTTCCTGCCTGGCGACAGCCAACACTCGTGGCGTTCCTCGGCAAAATGGGGGCCGATGCCGTGCTCGCTACCCCCGCCGCCCGCCACTTCGATCAGGGGGGCCTGCTTCGGTCCGCCGTGCCCACCGAACTACTGCTGCTGGTGGCCGTCCCGATTGTGGGCCTGCTGGGCCCGTTTGGGGCCGTCGAATGGAAGGGCCGGGAACTGGAATGAGGCACGGTGTCGAGGTGTGAGGGCGTTCGGGGGCAGCGCCGCTAGCACTCGACGTGGTAGCTCTCCTCCCCCCCTTCCACGCATCGACCCCCACACACTCACACCCGCCCACGCCGAAATCCCGCGTTGGAACCCGAGCGGCCCGAACACGCCCGTCGTTCACCCAATTGCCCACCCGTCACATCACGTATGCGCTTCCTGGTCCCTTACCTCGCCACCCACATGATCCGACCGTTCCACCGGTTTTTTCCCGACATGCTGTGGCGCGTAGACGCGGAGACCCCCACGGCCTACCTCACGTTTGACGACGGGCCGACCCCCGAGGTGACACAGGACTTGATCGACATTTTGGCCGACTACGACGCGCAGGCCACCCACTTCCTCGTGGGGCGACACGCGAAGAGGCATCCCGACCTCGTGCAGGCCCTCGTGGACGACGGGCATCGCGTGGGCAACCATACCTACAGCCACCTCGACCCGTGGACGACCTCGGAAGAAGAGCTGGCCGACGAACTGGAGCAGACAACCCGCATTCTCCGCGACCTCTCCGGCGGCCCCGTCCGCGCCCTTCGTCCCCCATACGGCCACCCGACCGGTTTCCTCCGACAGTGGTGCGCCGCCCAGAACCAGCGGATGGTGATGTGGGACGTGATGCCGGGCGACTACCTCCAGACCGCCACCGCTTCGCGGGTCTCCTCGTTCGTCCTCAACCACGTGCGCCCCGGGTCCGTCATCGTCCTGCACGACAACCCGATCTGCGAGAACGTCACGCCAGAGGCACTCGACACCATTTTAGATACGCTGAGCGCAAAAGGCTGGCGCTTCGATGCGCTCTAAATACAGCGTTGTGGACGGGGACTGCTGCGGACTGGCCAGCGGGCTCAGCGGACGTTTCCCCTTTCGGTCAGCGCTATGTTACCCGTCACTCTCCTTCGTCCTGCTCCGCCCGCTCCCGCTCCACGAGCTCGCGGCGCAGGATTTTGCCGGAGGCGGTTTTGGGCACCTCATCAATAAAATCGACGCGGCGCACTTTCTTCTGCGGGGCCACCCGCTCGGCGACGTACGCCCTCACCTCCGCCGCCGTGAGCCCGTCGCTCTCGGGTGCCGTCACCACGAACGCCTTCGGCACTTCCCCTGCCTGCTTGTCGGGACTGGGGATGACCGCCGCGTCGGCAATCTGGGCGTGCGACTGCAGCAGGGCCTCCAGCTCGGCGGGCGCCACCTGGTGCCCCTTGTATTTGATGAGCTCCTTCACCCGGTCGACGATGTAGACGCGTCCCTCCTCGTCCACGTTCGCGACGTCGCCCGTGTGGAGCCACCCGTCCTCGTCGATGGTTTCGGCCGTGGCGTCGGGGCGATTCAGGTAGCCCGCCATCACCTGCGGCCCCCGGACCCAGATCTCGCCGCGCTCGCCCGGCGCCACGTCCTCGTGCGTCTCAAGGTCCACGACGCGGAACTCGGTGTTCGGCACGGCGTGGCCCACCGAGTCGACCACCGGCGCTTCGGCGTCGCGGGCCTCCAGGTGCGTGACGGGGCTCGTCTCCGTGAGGCCGTAGCCTTGCTTCACCATGCAGCCGATTCGGTCGGCACAGGCCTCGGCCACGTCCTTCCCGAGCGGCGCCGCCCCGCTGGTGATGTAGTCGAAGCTCGACAGGTCGTACTCGTCGACCACCGGCGACTTGGCCAGGCCCAGAATGATGGGCGGCACCAGATAGCCGCTTTCGATGCCGTGCTCCTCCACGAGCGCACAGAAGCCCTCCATCTCGAACCGCGGCATCGTCACGACCGTCGCCCCACAGCGCAGGGCCATGCTCAGGATGATCGTCATCCCGTAGATGTGGTAGAACGGCAGCACGCCGACCGTCGTCTCCCCCTCCGCCAGCCGCTCGACCGGCATCGTCTGGGCGATGTTGGCCACCAGGTTGCGGTGGGTGAGCATCACGCCCTTCGGAAGCCCGGTCGTCCCGCTGGAGTACGGCAGCGCCACGAGATCCTCCCCGGGCGTGATGGACACGTCCGGTACCGGGTCGTCGCCGTGCAGGAGGGACTCGAACGGGGTCCCGCCCTCGGCGTCCCCGAAAACGAACACCTCCTCAATGCCAGCCTCATCGGCCGCCGCCTGCGCCTTCTCCAGGAAGGACGGAACGGTGAGCAGGTACTGGGCGTCGGCGTCGTTCAGCTGCCGAGACGCTTCCTCGGCCGTGTAGAGGGGATTGATCGTCGTGACCGTCCCGCCTGCTTTTGCGATCCCGTAAAACGCAATGGCGTACTCTGGGAGGTTTGGGCTGTAGATGGCAAACACGTCGCCCTTTTCCAGGCCGTGGGCCGCGAGCCCCCCGGCACACGCCGCCACCGTCTTCTGGAGCTCGCCGTACGTGAGGGTGCGGCCGGTGGGTCCGTCAATGAGGGCCGGCTGGGCGGCGCGGTCGCCAAAGTCCTCCATGATGAAGGACGGAAGCGAAACATCGGGAATATCAACGTCGGGGTGAGGACTCTCGTAGATCATGGGGCAGCATGGGGGCTGGCGACAGGACTGAGACACAGGGTCAGCTGCTTTAGAATAGGATTTGTCCCCGTCGTTCTCAACTTTCTTCGGTGACGGCCTCCAGCCCAAGCTCGATGGCCCGAAGCTGTAAGTGCATCGCCGTCTCCAGCGGGACGGGCCGCAGGTCAAACGGCGCCAAAAGATCGTCGACCTCCTCTCCCCGGTCGAGGCGAGCCTTAATCTCCGGCAGGCGCTCGCGGAGCGCGAGGTACTCGTCGGGGCGGCCGGGGGTGGGGTCATCGTTCTCCACCACGAAGAGCGGCAGTTCGGTCACGAGGGCCAGCGGGTCCCCGCCCAGCCCCATCACGAACTCCATCGAGCTGTCGTGAAACCGCTGGGCCATCGCCGGATCGTCCTGGGCCCGAAAGTACGTCCGCATCGCATCGCCCCGGGGTGTGGTCTGGAAGCCCGGCTCGATCCAGAAAAAGCCCTTCTCCCCCTTCCGGTTGTGATCGTGCATCCGAAGGCCCTGGGCGTCGGCCGCCCGTACGAAGGCGTCCCGGAGCGCCTGGGTGCGAAAGGTCCAGGGCCGATTGATGAGCAGCATCGCCCCCTCCCCGGCCGACATCCCGTGCAGGCTCGCGTGAAGCGCGAACGGGCCGTGCTCTCGCAGAAAAGAGGCGACGGCCTCGTTCTCGGGTCGCATCGAGGGATAGCCGTACTCCAGGTCACGGCCGGGTGCCTCCCGTACCGCGTGTTGGAGGTAGGCCTTCGGGTCGGGCCACGACTCGATCCAGGGCCGGTTGCGCGCCTCGCCGTCCGGATTGGTGTGCGGGACGATAACGAATTGAAAACGCCGCAGCCACGGTGCCATTTTGTCCCGGTTCGCCAGGGCCTTGAGTACGAACGAGCGGAGGGTCTCCGGTCCCACCGGCTCGTCGGCGTGATTGCCCGCGATAAGGCTCACCGTGTGGTCCCCCGTCCCCAGTCGCACGCCGTACAGCATCGCCCCTTCCTCGCTCGAGCCCAACGCCCGGAAGGTCGCGAGATCCGGATGCCGGGCGCAGGCCGCCTCCATCGCTTCCCGAACGCCGTCGTGCGTCCGAAAGTGGGGGGATTCGTCAACGAGACGCGGTAACGAAAAAGGCATAGTAGACCTCGACAAGCCGAATAAAAGCAGTAACGAGCGATGGGGCCGCATCGAACGAACGAAGGGAGGGCGGGACGGGGACGATCCACCTCCGGCAGCCCGTTGGGGGCACAACCGGCCGCCGACGCCTCGCAAACGCTGTTCACCGGGCGCGACCGAAAAAAAAGGATTCTGCCCCGGGGGGTTCACAGGAGACCGGCTGTCAATCCGACCTCAGCAGGTCCGTCTGGGAGCTCACTCGAACAACTCTGACATATTTCATGTCAGTCCGCTCGTGGGATCAGAGACCGGTATGTTGGTTCTGGGTCGTGAGCACTCATCGACACGGGGGCCAAATGTCAAGATTCTGTGTTGACATTGGGACTTTCCATATCGTATCATTTCGATATGGCAGTTCATCTCATCTTTCGGGCGCGCTCATTTGGGCGTTGAGCGATGGATTTCAGATGCTCTGCCGCAGCAACATACTTCTTTCCAGAACTCAATGAAGCACCATGGCAGAGCGCAAAACGGGAACCGTCAAGTGGTTTAGCAACGAAAAGGGATATGGATTCATCGTCCCGGAAGAGGGGGATGAGGATCTTTTCGTGCACTATAGCGAGATTGACACCGAGGGCTTCAAAAGCCTCGACGAGGACGACCGCGTCGAGTTTACGGTGGGACACACCGACAAGGGGCCGAATGCCCAGGAAGTCGTTGTGATCGGCTGACCCAACACCCGCCCTTCCAGGATCTGCGCCTCATTCTAAGCGGAGTGAGGCGCTTTTTCTATTGCCGAAAACTGTTGACACGGAACAGCCGGTCGGTGCTCTTGCTGGCATCTTCGTAGTAGACGAAGGTCGTGTACGTGTTTTGGAGGCGCGACTGGGACTCTCGGACGGTTTTTCGCAGGAGGGGATCGGAGGCCTGGTAGAAATACTGATAGTGCCCCTGCTTCAGCAAAACCTCCCCCTCGTATCGGCTCCGCGTGGGCTTCCAATCCATCTCCGTCCCCCGCGTGGCATCCATTCCCGAAAAGCTCCCCGCCACGACAACCCCTCCAGCGAGGGGCCGCTCCTCGGGGGGCACAAAGGCAAAGGTCGTGCGGACGTATTCGGCCGTGCGAGCGGGATCGGAATATGCCGTAAGGGCCTCACGGATCAGGATCTGGCCGTTGTTGAGGGTGGCGTCGAGCGCACGCCCCGAAAACTGAGCATAGTCTGGCTCCAGAAGCGCCCGAATGGGCGTCACCGTGCGATCGGTCCGCTCCACCTGGGCCCCGCCCCGGAGGTTGCTCAGGTCCACCGTGTAGTCGGCCGTAGTGGGCGCAAACGCCCGATTTCGGTCTAGTTCGAACGCTAGTTTCGGCTGATTGCTGAGGCGCGGGCGGTCTTTGCATCGCGTGTCCGACAACCGCCCGTTCCGGACGAAACAGGTTGTGTACCCGAACGGATCGCCCCGGAGGTTGGTGGGCGGATTGAAGCGTGCGACCGGACGCACGGTCTGCTCCGACTGCCCAGGCACGACGATCGACTCGCTTCCCATCGTGAGTGACCCGACCTCATCGGTCACGAAAAACGCGCGCTCGAACAGCACGGCGTCCTCTTGCCCGCGCTCGGTCACCCGGAGCACATAGTTACCACTAAGCCGAAACCGAATGTCGTCGTTCGGGAAGCGGTAGGTGTAGTGAACGTACGGGACGACAGTGCCCTGGGACGGGCGGTACTCAACGAGGTCGTCGTCACGATACGACTCAAGGAACTGGTTCGGGGACAGGTCGCGGTTCCAATTCCGGTCCGCGTGGTAGAAATAGATGGAGAGGGGGCGTCCCTCACGGTTCATCAGATCGAATTCCAGCGTAAGCGCCTTCCCGGACTCAAGAACGGTCACTGGAAGGCTGCTCTCATCCGTCCCCCGATAGAGTTGGATGGTCCGGATGTCGTCGTCTTGCAGGGCGAGGTCGGGGCCCGACGATTGAGAAGCATCCCGACCATCCGATCGGCGCTGAGCCTCTGAGGAGTCCGCATCGGCCCCAGCCCCCCCCTCCTCCAACGAGGCACAGCCACTGATGAGAACCAGGCCACTCACCCCGAGGGCAAGAAGCCAAAGCAGAATCGTGCGCATCCAGCGTGGCGAACCAAATCAATGGCAAGCGAGTTGCCCTGGGATGTCAACTGGACGGACGGAAGGTAGTTCGCGAGCGTCGGCTCAAGACCAACCGCCGTTACTCGTCCGATAACCGGAGGCGCCGGGCCCGTCCCGCTCGGACCTCCAGCACGCCGGCCCAGTCCCGCGCCCCGTGACCCGCGGCCTTGCGGGCGGCAGAGTCGAACAGACGCGCGGAGCGTTCCAGCGCTGCGGCGTCCCCGGTCCCCCGCCCCGTTCGGTACGCCGCCTCGCCGTGCCACGCCATCCGTTGAAGGGCCCAGTCCTGCTTCCAGGCCCGGGGCCAATCTGGCACCGGGGGCGACGCGATCGTCTGCCAGACCGAATCGGCCCGGGCGTAGTGGCGGGCATCCTGAAGCCGAAGCGCCCGCCACGCCTGAACCGCCGCTGTCCCAGAACCATCCGCACCCGCGAGGGCCTCCGCCTGTTGGCGAGGGGGGGCCCCGTTGGTCAACGTGCGCACGACCTGGGCACGATGGGCCACCGCTGCGCGCAACAGCAAGCGTGTTCGCGACCTGTGGGCGGAGCGGGGCATGCGGGCCCGGGCCTCCAGATAGAGCTGTCGCGCCGACGCGGAATCGCCCGTCATGGCGTGGGCGTCTGCCTGGAGCCGACGCAGGCCGGCCGACCGGTACTCGGCCGCCAGCGTGTCGATCTGGCGCCGGACGGAGTCGGCATCCCCGCGTGCCAGCCGCCGACGGGCCCGTACGGCGTGGGCGGCCCCAAAGCGCGGCTTCGCGGCGAGGGCTGTTCGCACGTGCCGTTCGGCCTCGGTTGAGTCCCCGCGCCGCGCCGCCCGACGGGCGTCCTGTAGCTGGCGCCGGTGCGGCGGCACGTAGTGGGGACAGTCTTTCTCGAAGAGTGACGGCTGGGTAAACCGACGGGCCACCACGTCGTGGGCCGCCCGTGACACGAACGAACGGGCCCGGAGCATCTCGGCCCACTCCGCAGCGAGCGTCGACAGGGACCGCCCGTACACTTCCTCGAAGTTGCCCCGAGCGTATACGGTTTTCAGAGGCTCGGGGCCGTAGGTGTCCAACAGGAATCGGACAAACGAGCCCATCGTGGCGTACGACACGGCGCTGCGGCCCGTCCAGAAGCCCCACGGGGACAGCCGACCCGCAATGGCGTCGGCTTTGTTTGAGAGCGCTCCGACCGAATCCACGCTCGTTGCCACGCTTACAAGGTCGTGCGCCGAGGGGAACGGATCGGGGGGCTCCAGGGCCACGGCCCACCCCTCTACCAACCCGGGCGCCCATGATGCTCGGAGGAGCGGCAGCCCGTACGGCCGGCTGAAAACGTGGGCGAGCTCGTGGCCCAGACTCGGCCCGACGCGATCCACGAGGAGATGCATCTGCGGCTCGTCGAGCCACACCGGCGTGACGCTCGTCGCTCGTGCGCCGGTAAGCCGAGCCTTCACGTCCCGATTCGGGTACAGGTAGCTTTGGATACGATCCGGCTCCTCAGCGGGCGGAACTGCCAGTCGGTCACGGATGTGGGTGTAGGCGGCCTCATGGTCGTCCGCCAGCGCCGCAACGGCCCGCTCGTCCAGTCGGTCGGGGTCGTAGTAAAGGTCAAAATGCGGCGTGCGGTGGTGTCCCCCGAGCTGCTCTTGGAGACGATCAGCCGGGGTGTTGATCCCTAACGGCGCCGCGAACCAGTAGAGGGCCCCGATGGCGAGAGCACAGACCGGGACGACCCACCTGGGACCATGGCCACGAAGCCGGGCGCCGAGGACAGCAGCCGCACCGGCCCATAGGAGCGTTAGGCCCCGAAAGACGAAGAGGCCCTTCCGCACGGCGAGCTGTTCGTCGTAGATGGGCCCCAGCACCCCGCCGAACACGTGATTATACGTGTAAAGCTGCGGGTGAAAGCCCAGGTCATAGATCGGACCGATGAGGCTCACCACGACCCCAATGCCGCCCAGCACGAGATGTGGCCGAGAGAGGCCCGATCCGGTGAGGGCGTACGCGAGGGCAACCGCCAGGACAACCGTGACGCCGGGAAAGAGGGCGTAGAAGAGCAGGCCCTGCCCGAGGGTACAGTTTGGGGCCCAGAGGGGGGCCACCAGCAGCATAGCCAAGGGGATTAAAAGCGCTGCTTCCTGTCGCCCCAATTCTCGCCAGAAGGACGGGGACTGCCCCCGGAAGTGAGCGGTGGCCGACCACCCGGCCACAAAAAATGAGACAAACGCCACGACCACCGCCGATTCGACCTGTAGGACATTCAGCAGTGGAATCGGCCACAGAAGGAGGCCGAGAACACCGTAGGTGGCGGAGACGCGTCTCATGTTCAACTCATGGGCAGGGTGGCGAGCCGCTAGAGAAGCGTGAACGAAACGCCCACCGAGATGGTCTCCTTCAATTGAATGGCGTCGGAGATGTCGTTATCGAAGAGGGCCTCGAAAGTGAGATCCGTGCTTAACCAGTCGTTGACTTTGAGATTGACGACATTCGACCATCGTGCGTCGGGCGGGTTGTCCGTCTGATTCACCGCAAAAAAGACATTCAGCCGCGACTGATACCGAATATTTTCCGTGAACTGCTTATCGTACGACGAGGCCAACTCGCCTCCTCCTTCGACACGGACCGCATTGTCCGGATCCACCCCGTACAGCACGCGAAAGTCCGGCTCCGTGACGACGGTCTGCTTCGACGCCACACCGAGCCGCACCTTGAAGCTTCTTGTCGGCTCGTAGGTGAGTCCCACCGATTCGGTGATAAAGGCCGGGGCGAGGAACGACGAGTTCTCAACCGGGAGAAGCTCATCGGATCTTGGACTCGTTTCCGGGTACGGGTTCTCTTCGAAGTCGAAACCGGACGCAAACTGGGTCCGAAAATTTCCGGCAACTGTAGGATTGAACAGACGGAAAAAGCCCTCTCCCTCGTACCGGAGGCTTGTATTCACGACGATCTGATCTTCGGCCTTGCGAACCTCTTGATCTTCTTGGTCGATGAGGCCGAAAGCGAGACGGAGCTGGTACGATTGGATCCAAGATGCACCGCGCTTGGCCACTTCTCCATCCAACGCGGTCGTGAAGGAGAGAGAGTTGGTTCCCCCACCCTCCTCCCAGTTCGAGTAGGCAGCCTGCGAGGCATTGAGCCGGGCCGAGGCCCCATAGGTCCACTCGCCCTTTGTGGATTCGGATTCCGAGTCCGACGATTGAGCCCGAGTGGCGTCAACGGAAAAGAGGCTGGCCAGGAGAACGGTCCCGCCCACAAGAAGTCGCAGAATGCTAGACATGCGGCAGATTGACGACATGGGAAAAGCAAGTAGAAATGACGCGCAAAGCTTTAGCCGGGACAGTTAAGACCCAAAGACCTTATTGAAGCGCGAATCGGAACGAGGAGTTTGCCATCCCGAGGCAGCAACGTCCAGCGATACGGGACTGGTACGGAGTCGTTTTCAACTAGACGTGTCGCGCACCGCGACAGCGCCCATCCTACAGTTCGTCATTCTTGATGTCCTGAATCTCTTGGCGAACCTCGTGGGCGAGCTTCTTCAGTTCCATAAGACTCTTCCGGGCCCGCGTGCCGGCCGCCTTGTTGCCCTTCTCGTAGAACTTCAGCAGGTCCTCCTCAGCGTCTTCGATGATGTCGGTGAGTTCTCCGTAGCGTTCTTCAAATGTGCTCATATGTAGTCCCTCTGATAAGTTGTAGGCGTGAGTGCGTGCGATTGTGCTACCGTGGTCCGGGAAAGTAATGCGTCCCTGAGCCGCTGTCAAGCCGGATTGAGCCGGACCCGGCGTCCAGGGTGAAGAGCACGTAACTTGGCAAAAGGTTCAAAAGCTCCCTGTTTCCTCTCCCAGAATTAGTTGGCCGTGCGAAGGCGGGTGCCGTCCGGCCCATCGCCGCTCAAGAGCCCCTTAAGGTTCGTGAGCAGAACCGGCACCCCGGCCTCATGCAACCGCCGCACCGCCGCCGGGTCGGGAAGTGCGTCCGCACCGAGGGCGTCGATGGAGACCTCGTCCTTGATGCCGTCCGCGGCCAAGAGGCCTGGCTGGTCGGTGGTCGTGAGCGCACAGGCGATCGGGTCGAACGACGCCTCGAACGCCTGGGCAAGAGCACCGAGAGCCTCAGCCGCCCCCACCTCCTGGGTGGTCGCGTCTTCATCCTCCACGAGGGCCGACACCACGGGCAACACCCGCTGCTTGACGAGCGCGGTGACCCAGCCGACGTTCTGTGCCTGAATCTCGCCGTCCGCGTCCCGGGCCAACAGGTTGCGGTCGACGCCCTGAACGCCGACCGTGGAGACAACCTCGTCGGTGAGCGCCGCCACGATCTCCTGGTTCGTTTCCCGCACGGCCCGTTCCACAAGTTGCCGCTGTTCCTCCCCCTCGATCTGGAGGACGCCCTCGCTACGCTCCGGAAAGTAGCCCTGCGACTCCAGGGTGCGCTCCACCTTCTCACCGCTCCCGTGCACGAGGACGCAGGGCGGCTCCCCACTGGCGCCCTCCGCAAAAAGCTGTGCCAGCGACTTCAGAAAGAGCGAGTCGCCGAGGTGATGCCGGTCGAGATAAACGAGGTACAGCGTCTGCATGGAGCATTGTTGTTCGTATAGCCGGGAGTCAAGAATATCGGCGCCTCGAAAGAGCGACAATGCGCCGTGACCGTCCAATGAAAAAACCCGCGGGACGATTCGAGCAGATTGGACGAAAACACCCCAGTGTCACACTCACGGCCCCTTCACGCAACAAAGACGATACTACACCCCTCCAATCTCCCAGTCCTGGAGCCCGTCCCTGCATCTCCCCCATCCCGACTTCCCCGCGTATCCACCTCTCAACGTCTCTTCGTCCCACTGTCCCAACGCACCGAAGCCATCTCGGCAGACCGACCGAACGATGCACAACCCCACCGAGCGGCCCCCGGTGTGTCATCGCGAGATAGTCAAAAGTTGACCCTTTCCCCGACAACTGACAGGTTGTGGTCGCTTTCGCCACGCATTGTCTCGCCACAAGCCCCGCCCGCCCGTGTTTGCCGATCCCCTCGTGTCCGAGCCGATGGCCATCGCCGCCCTCTTCAGTGCCATCCTCGGCGTCGTCTTTTGGCTCGATACCTTCGACGCCCTGGAGTCGGTCTTTAAATACCTCCCGCCCGTCATCTGGGCCTATTTCGTACCCATGCTGTGCACAACACTCGGCATCACGCCGGCCGAGAGCGTGGTTTACGACTGGATGTCGACCTACCTCCTCCCCTTCTCCCTCTTCCTGCTGATGATTACGGTGGACCTGCAGGCGATTATCCGTCTCGGTCCGATGGCACTATTCATGCTGTGCGCAGGCACCCTCGGCATCATGGTGGGCGGCCCCGTGGCCTTTGGCCTCTTCATGCCCTTCTTTGAGGATCCAGAGGCCTGGAAGGGGTTTGCCGCCCTCTCGGGCAGCTGGATCGGCGGGACGGCCAACATGGTGGCGATGAAGCAGAGCGTGGGCACGCCCGACAGTACGCTCGGGCCGCTCCTGGTGGTCGACGTGGTAGCCGGATACGGCTGGATGGGGGTCCTCATCTTTCTGAGTGCCTACCAGGACCGCTTCGACGAGTGGATTCAGGCCGACACCACGGCGATGGACGACCTCAACGAGCAGATGGAAAACGCGGAGGAGACGCGCCGCCCCGTGACCCTGGCAGACCTTTCGGTGATGATTGGCATTGCCCTGGCCGCCACGGTGGGCGCGGAGGCCCTGGCCGGCCACCTGCCGGAGCTCGGGGACCCCACCATCATTACGGCCGGAACGTGGGCCATCCTGCTGGTGGTGACGGCCGGCCTCCTCCTCTCGTTTACGCCGCTGCAGGCGATGGAAGACGCAGGGGCATCGCGCCTCGGCTACTTTGCACTCTATCTGCTGCTTACCTCCATTGGGGCGAAGGCCGACCTCGCGGCGGTGCTCGACGTGCCGTTGTACCTGCTGGCCGGCGTCGTGTGGATTGCGATCCACATCGCGTTCCTCCTGGCCGCCGCGCGGATGGTGCGGGCGCCCCTCTTCTTTGTGGCCACCGGGAGCATGGCCAACGTAGGCGGGGCGGCCAGTGCCCCCATCGTGGCGGGCGTCTACTTGCCGGCGATGGCGCCCGTGGGCCTACTCATGGGCGTGGCCGGCTATATCCTGGGGATCTACGCCGCACTCGGCTGCAGCTGGCTCATTGGCCTGGTGGCAGTGGGATTATAG
>CAYULG010000007.1:29191-38485 GCA_964445365.1 uncultured Salinivenus sp.
TCTTTCCTCTGATCTTGGAGCGGAGCGCGGCACCTTTTCCGACGTTGCCCCGTTATAACAAACTGTTATCAAAGGGCGGTACGAATTGTCCCTCACTGCCCGTTGGTCTATGTGGTGCGCAGTCCAATGTCTTGGGCGTCGCACGATTTGCGCGTGACTCTCCCTCCACGAATTCGACATTGCTTCTATGAGCACAAAAGGCAAAGCTTCGATCGCGTTGTTTGTAGGTGGGGCGTTCTTCGCCGGCATCCTCTTCGCCACGGCGGGCGCCAACTTGTTCGGCATCGGTGACGCTATCGGCACCGCCGGCCAGGCGGCCCCCCTCGACGGGTCGACGGCCGTCGAGCAGGCGGCAGCCCCCACCGGACCGCAGGACTTCCAGACAGCCTTTACGGACGTGGCCGAATCGGTAAACCCGGCGGTCGTGCAGATCCGGGCGCAGAAGGTCGTGGAGCGCCGCATGCAGAGTCCCTTTGAGGGCACTCCCTTTGAGGACTTCTTCGGTGGTCCCCGTGAACCGGAAGGCGAGGGACCCGTCCGGCAGGGCCTCGGCTCCGGGGTCGTGATTCGGTCCGACGGCCACATCGTCACCAACAACCACGTCATCGAGGACGCGAAGCAGCTCAGTGTTGCGACGCTCGACGGCACCGAATACGACGCCGAGGTCGTGGGCACCGATCCCTTCAGCGACCTTGCCGTGATTGACATTGAGGCCAACGACCTCACGGCGATCAGCTTCGGCGATTCCGACGATATTCAGACCGGGCAGTGGGTCCTGGCCTTCGGCTCGCCGCTGTCGGAAAACTTGAATAACAGCGTGACGGCCGGCATCGTGAGTGCCATCGGCCGGCTCCAGTCCGCGCCCCGGCGCGGGCGTCAGCGCCGGCCCAGCCAGCAGGACCGAGAAATTAGCCCGATCCAGAACTTCGTCCAAACCGACGCCGCCATCAACCCGGGAAACTCGGGCGGGCCGCTCGTGGACCTGGAGGGGCGGCTGATGGGCATCAACACGGCCATCGCCTCTCAGACGGGAGGGTACCAGGGCATCGGTTTTGCCATCCCCGCAAATACCGTCGAGCGGGTAGCAACCCAGCTCATTCAGGAGGGCGAGGTGCGTCGGGCGCGTCTGGGCGTGTCGTACGGCCCCGCCTCACAATCGCTCATTCAGAATGAGAACTTGCCCAGCGGCGCCGCTGTCATCCGGCAGGTGGTGGACGGCTCCGCGGCCGACGAAGCTGGGTTGGAAGCAGGAGACGTGGTCACGGCCATTGACGGTCAGGAGCTAGACAATCACCTCCAGATCGGCAACCGCGTGGCCGGCAAACGTCCCGGCAACGAGGTCACTTTAACCATTCGCCGAGATGGAGAAACGATGGAGATCACCGCCACGCTCGGGGCCGCTGGCGACGACGACGGCTCAACGACGGACGAGAGCGACGCACCGTCCGAGGATCAACTCATGGAGGAGCTCGGGCTGAACGTGCGGGACCTCACCCCGGAGATTGCCCGCCGCCTCCGGCTCGATAACACCGATGGGGTGGTGATTACCGAGGTGGACGAGTCAAACCCGATGATTCGCCGATCAGGCCTTGAGCCCCGTCAGGTGATCATCGAGATGGGCGGGCAGCGGATCTCGGACGTGGAGACGTTTCAAGAGGTCTATGCCGGCCTTCCTGCCGGGAAAGCCTTTCGGGTGGTCGTGCGCCTGCCGCAGGGTTTCGTGAACGTGACGAGCCTCCGCAAGCCGGAGTAACGGCCCCTTTGCGTTCCCCAACAGATCCGTCGCCAAACGACGAAGCCCCATCCCGTGCGAGCGGATGGGGCTCTTTTGTGAGACGACAAGGTGGCGGTGCGGGACGACGAGGACGCAAGGGGTCACTCCGTATCGCTGCGGATGGGCTGCTGCTTCGAGGCGAGTCGCTCAACGAGGTCCTCGGGAAAGTCCTTTGTCGGAATGCCCCGGAGCGTGGGAGGTGGCCCGTCAAAAGTGATCTTTACGCCCGGCGTCTCGTCGCGCACCACGTTTAAGGCCATGGCGTAGGCCTCGGCGGCCTCCTTCCGGTCGTCACTCATGGCCTCATCGTAGAGGACCATGAGTTGGGCAGCAATGCGGGTAAGCATCTGGCGCGTCGGGTCGTTGGGCATAGAGGAACGTCCAGAGAATCGACACGAATTCGAAGAAGCATCCACTGTAACACCGAGGCCCCTGAACGTACGACCGTACTGGTCGTTCACTTATTCCTCATGGACAGTTTAATACAAGCCTTTTTCCCGGATGCCCGATTCGGTCCAGCGCCACGAACTCGACGCAATCCCCGACGCCTCGACCATTACCACCCTCCGCGACAAAGCCGAGACGGAGGCCGTCTCCGTGGAGGCCCACTTTCCGACGCCTGAAAGCGAAAAGAAACGGCTCGTCGTGTCGCCGCGTGGCACGGTGGTGCTCCTGAACGATGTCTCGGAGAAGACCTTCAACCGGTCCACGACCGCAGACGAAATTGCCAATGAACTCCACGACTGACTGCCGTTCGGTCCGACGTTGGGACGAGCAGATAAAAGAAGGCTGGAATGCTCTTCCAGTCCCTCTTCGTGGGAAATGGTCGGCCCTCTCCAGTGGAGACCTCACGCAAATCGCTTAGGTTTCAACGACGCAGTCAGTCGCTCCAAACTCATTGGACTGAAAGTCGTCGGCCTCCTCCTCATTGACCCAGCCCTTCTCCTCGCTATAGTAGCGGAAGGCGTAGCGATCCCCCTCGCTCAGCGTCACGTTTGTGCTGTAGGTCTGGTTGCTGCGGCGCACAAACTCGTGTTCGCCCGGCGTCCAGTCGTTGAAGTCACCCACGACGGACACCTCCTCACCGAAGGAATGATCCTCTGGAAGGACGAAGGTCACTTTCACTTGGTCGCTGTCTCGTTTGCTTACTTTCTTAATCATGGTGGGAGGGCTGGATATTTTGATGGAATGCAATGAGAGGTGAGAATTAACGCCGGTACCAATCCTAGTGTACCTGCGGCTTTATCCACGCTCTACTCTATGCGGCAGTCCAGTTGAAGTGGCATCAGGCCGTAAACGGAACCGCTTTCCTTCGACGACTTTTTGCACGGGAGCGCCCCAGTTACGGAAGACGTGCTCATTGTTCTCCTCTTCGTGGGTCCCGGGCTCCATTCACTCCCGGCCCGCCGTCTCGATTTCTCGCGAAAAGACCTCACCGGCCGGTTTCCCCGCGAACACAGCCCCCGTCCGACCGTGCTTACCTGGGGTTACGCCCGCCCGGCCCGTCTTGGGTGTCTCAAGACCCTGAGTTCATTGTTGGTCGCTCTAGCTGAGAGGGACTGACATCCTCTCTTTTGAGGCCTGAATCTGACGTATGGACACGAAAAGATTGAGAAGCTGTTTGGCGGACACTCTGCGGCCACCCCAGGAGTACTTCTTCGCTCCGCTCAGGGCGCTGCGACTTCGTGGATCTCGTGCAAAATGGCTTCTGCATTCGCCTGGTAGCCCCGCTACAAGGCTCAATTGAGCGCCATTTTGCACCGTCGCCCACTGTGTCTCGGCGTCGCATCAATCCACCAAACAGCTTCTGAAGGGTCAACCAGTATTGGGAATCTCTGTGACGTTGCGAGACTAATTGCCGGACGGCCACCCAACGGCAAAACGCCTCAAAGGAGCGACAGAAAGCCCCTTCGGCCTTCAAGAAAATCGTGCCCGGGCGAGAACTGATGATGTCCCCCGGATAATCGCGCAACTCCACAGAGATTCCCTCAGTCGTTCCGACGGAGCCAAGTCACCGACGCCTGAACCCAAAACAGCTTGTAAGGCTCGCTCGATCTCCTCTTCATTGCCCCGGTTTTCCATGATTGACCGCATCTCGATTCTCGGCACCGGCCTCATCGGCGGCTCGCTCGGCCTAGCCTGGCAGGAGCGCCGCCCGGACTGCACCATCGTAGGCTTCGATGGCCCCGAGGTGCTGGCAGCGGCGGAGGAGCGGGGCGCGATCGACGCAAAGGCGGCCGACCCCGTTACGGCGGTGGAGGAGGCCGATCTTGTCGTGCTGGCCACGCCCCTGTCCGCGATCCTCAAACTTCTCGGTAGCATTGCCGAACACATTCCACAGGGAGCAGTCGTCACCGACGTGGGTTCGGTTAAGCAGCCGGTCCTGGCCCAAGCGGCAGACGTGCTGCCTGAACACGTCCACTTTTTGGGCGGGCACCCCATGGCGGGCGCCGAAGAGGCGGGCATCGAGCACGCCGACCCGCTTCTGTTCGAAAACGCGGTCTACGCCCTCTGTCTCCCCTCCGACCAAGACACGGACGCCCTGGACGGTCCCCTCGCGCCCGTCGTCAATGTCATCGAGGCCACCGGCGCACGCCCCCTTCCTCTCGCCCCCGACCGGCATGACCAGCTCGTCGCGGCGATGAGCCACCTCCCGCAGCTGCTGGCCGTCGCCCTCGCCAATACGGCCGCCGAAGCCGACGACGCAGACGACGGCAACCTGGCCCTTGAGCTCGCCGGGGGCGGCTTCCGCGACATGACGCGCATCGCCGCCTCCCCATTCGACATGTGGCGCGACATTCTTGTGGGCAACGAGGGCGCAATCCTTGACGCCATGAGCCACTTTCGGCGCTCCTTCCGCACCCTTCGCAATCGCCTCATCGAAGACGACCTCGACGCGCTGGAGGATGCGTTCACCGACGCCCAAGAGGCCCGCGACGCCATGCCGGGCGACACGAAGGGCTTCCTCCATCCCCTGGCGGACGTCCAGGTGCGCGCTCCCGACGAGCCCGGTGTGCTCCACGACCTCACCGGCCACCTCCTGGACGCAGGCCTCAACGTCAAAGACATTGAGCTCCAGACCATCCGGGAGGGAACCGGGGGCACCTTTCGCCTCGCCTTCGCCAACGACGCGGATGCAGACGCTGCTGTGGACGCCCTCCACGCAGCCGACTACGATGCCTGGCGTCCCGAATGACCGGCTTCGGCGCGGTGCCCCGTCCGGTCAATGCGAGCGTGTCTCTGTCCTCATTTCTCTTTGGATTGAGCTGGTCGCGGAGCACAAAGATACGGGCATCGTGCCCTCCGCTACTCTCCTTCTGGAGCCTCCCTCCTACACATTTCGAGTGGCGTAGCTGCATTTGGCTTCGTCGTTTTGATCTGGCCCCGTGATCGCAAAATCACGCCGCCTTCGTTGATTTACACGTCTTGTGGCAGCTATCATACAGTCTCGGTGGGACCGACGTTGGAAGATCCCATCGACCCCTTGTTTCATTTCGCTGATCGCCCCTCCATGCCATGGCTGCTTCCACTAATACCCTACGGACCACGCCCCTGCACGACGCTCACGACGCTCTCGATGCCCGCATGATGGGGTTCGGGGGGTTCGACATGCCCGTGCAGTACAGCAGCATCATGGAAGAACACATGGCCGTTCGCAACGACGCCGGCCTCTTCGATGTCAGCCATATGGGCGAGCTGATGGTTCAGGGCCCGCAGACCCAGAACCTCATTCAACGTCTTGTCACCAACGATGTCAGCAACCTCTACGATGGGCGCGCTATGTACACGGTCATGTGCCGGCCCGACGGGGGCATCATCGACGACCTCATCGTATACCGCCGGGCGGAGGACCACTTCATGCTGGTCTTGAACGCAGCCAATGTGGAGCGCGACGTCGAGTGGATCCGTGACCACAACGACGAGGGCGTTGACCTTGACAACGCCTCCGACGGCACGGCCCTGATTGCCCTTCAGGGTCCCCGCTCCCTCGAGATCGCCCAGCCGTTCCTGGACGACGACCTCGACGACCTTAAGTTCTATCACTTCTGGGAAAAGGACAATGGAGCGTTCATGGGCTGCGACGAGGCCATCGTGTCCCGAACGGGGTACACCGGCGAGGTGGGGCTCGAGCTGTACGTGCCGGCGGACGAGGCCCAGCACGTCTGGGACACGATGCTGGACGCAGGGGCGGAACAGGGCCTGAAGCCCGCCGGTCTTGGCGCGCGCGACACCCTCCGTCTCGAAGCGGGGTTGCATCTGCACGGCAACGACATCACCGAGCAAACAAATCCCTACGAGGCCGGCCTTGGCTGGCTCGTGAAGCTCGACAAAGGGGAATTCATCGGGCGTGAGACGCTCCGTACGATTGCGGAGGAGGGCCCTTCTCGAAAGCTCGTGGGTATCGTCGCCGCTGAGCGCGGCATCCCGCGCCACGATCACCTCATCCTCTCCCCCGAGGAGAAGGAAATCGGCATCGTGACGAGCGGCACCCAGTCGCCGGTGCTCGACACGGGCATCGGGCTCGGGTACGTTTCCAACAACCCAGCCTATACCGAGCCCGGCCAATCTCTTCTCATTGCTAGCCGGCGGCGAAGCTTTGAGGCCACCGTCGAACCGCCTCCCTTCCACGAATCGGACTAACGACCGAGACCCCGTTCTTTGCTCTCTCTTTCCTCAACGTGCCTGCCCCGATGGACGCCGAAGTGTTTCTCACGTATTCTAGCGTCAGTGAGGACGACGTCAGCGACCGGACCGTCGTCGTAATTGACGTGCTCCGGGCGTGCTCGACCATCGTAACCGCCCTCGACCGGGGCGCTCGGGCCGTTCTGCCGGTTTCGGACATGGCACAGGCCGGCAAGATTGCCGGCAATCTGGATCCCGACATCTATCGGCTCGGGGGGGAGCGCGGCGGCGAGAAGATCGACGGCTACCACTTGGGCAACTCGCCCCGCGAATACACACAAGAGGCCGTCGAAGAACGCGACGTGATCCTCAACACCACCAACGGTACGCGCGCCCTGAACCAGGCTGGAGAGGCCAAACACCTCGTCGCGGCCTGTTTCCTCAACGCCGAGCGGGTCGTCGATTTCGTGCGGACGGTCGACGACGAGGTGACCATTGTCTGTGCGGGTAGCCGAAATCGCGTATCTCTAGAGGACACCCTCTGTGCCGGCCTGCTACTGGCCCGGCTCTGGGACCACGAGGAGCCGGACGTGATTACCGATTCGGCCCACATGGCCTTCACGCTCTACGAAACCGACCGGACCGACCTCTCCTCGTCCCTCCGTCGAACCAACCACGCTGAACGCCTCAACCAGAAAGGCTTCGGGGACGACCTTGACTACTGCTTCCGAACGGACGCGCTGCCTGTCCTCCCATATTATACAGACAACCGTCTACTTCGCTACGAGGAGCATCGCTAGGTTTCCGTCTTGGAGATCCAGTCGACGGCCTGCGTGATTGCATCTTTGCGCGTTTCGAACCACTTTGTACCCGTGCACCTGTAACATGAGGTGCACATGTCCCCTTTCGCTGGCATTGGCGCCCTCGCGGCTCCGTTCACGTGTCGCACGACTCGATCGTATGGCTTCCTCCGGCTCCACCAAGAAAAAGGGTTCCCCCGTGGTCTCGACCCGCCGGAAAATGGAGGTCCTCGGCCTGGTCTTGATGGTCCTGGCGCTGCTGCTGTCGCTGGCCTTTGTCACGTACCAGCCAAGTGACGACGGGGTAGCACAAGCGGCCCCCTTGGTCGATGCCCTTCTTAATCCCAGCCAATATCCCCCCGTCGACAATGCTCTGGGGCTTTTGGGGGCCGAGCTCGCCCGCACCCTCGTTCCCGGCTTCCTGGGATACAGCATTCTGTTCTTCAGCCTTGCCTTCATGGTGTGGGGCTACGCAATTTTTCGACACATGAACCTGCGGCCCTTCCTTTATCCCACGGGTCTGGTTTTCCTATCCGCCTTCGTCGTGGCCGACCTCGTGGGCTGGTTCGCCCACACCCTCGATGTCGACCTCGTTCGCTGGGCCGGCGCGGTGGGCATGGGCATGGCCGGCTGGATGCAGGGCGTCTTCGGCCCCACCGGCTCGTTCATCCTCTTGATGCTGGTGATGGCCGTGATGCTGCTGCTGGTGGTGGACCACGACATCCAACGGTCTGTGGACCGCGTGATCGAGGCTGTCCACCAGATTGAGGCCAAGATCGAGTCATGGTGGACGGCATGGCAGGAGCGACGGGCCCGCAAACGGAAAGAACGGAAAGAGGCCCGGCAAGCTGCGAAAGAGGCCGACACCGAATCGTCGGACACCGACAAACCGGCCGAGCCGACCCCCGACAACGACACAGAATCGGTCGAGACAACCGCCGAACAGTCCTCATCTACCGCATCTGCGGACGCCACACAGACGAAGGACCCGGACAGCGAACCGTCCCATTCGCCCCCCTCCGACAACAAAGATGATTCCGCCGACGAGGGCAGCGGCGATGCGCCGTCCGTAACCGTTCAGGTTCCCAAAGGCGCCGGCGACGGGCGCCCCATCCGCCGAAACGATCTGTTCCGGGACCGCCTTCGTTCATCTGACGAGGAGGACGCAGAAGAGGACGACTCTTCCGCCGATGAGTTCGACCTCGAACAGCTGGAGGAGGAGTTTGGGGAAGCGTTCGAGGACACAAGTTCCTCACCCGAGGAGCCCGTGATCGACCCTCCTTCTTCGCAGGAATCCACAACCGAGGATGAGCGATCTTCCCCGGAGGAGTCGTCTCCTGCCCCCCCTGACCGCCCCGATCCGTCCTCGGAGGAACCGACCCCAGCGACCGATGACGCGTCCCCGGAGGTGGACGGCCCCGAGGAGCCGGAGCCCGAAGAAGACGACGTGGAGCTCACGGTGAAAGAGCGGGTCGAAGAAGAGAAGGCCGACGAGATTGAGCGGCCCGCCGAAACGCCCGAGCAGGTTGAATACGAGCCGCCCCCCCTCGACCTCCTCGTCGAAGCAACCGACGAGGACCCCTCCGTGGACCGCGAGGAGCTCGAGAAGAACAAGCGCATCCTTCTGGATAAGCTCGACACGTACAACGTCGAGATCGAGGACATCAGTGCGGTCGTCGGCCCCACGGTCACACGCTATGAGTTGACCCCGGCGCCGGGTGTGAAGGTGAGCCGCATCAAGTCCCTGGAGGACGATCTTGCCATGGCCATGGCCGCGTCCGGCGTGCGCATGCTCGCCCCCATCCCCGGCAAATCGGCCATCGGCGTCGAGATTCCCAACCGGAACCGAGAGCTCGTCCGCCTCCGAGAAGTCCTCGGGACAGCCAAGTTCCGCGACTCGGACATGACCCTGCCCCTTCCGATGGGCAAATCCATTGAGGGCGAGGTCTTCCTAGCGGATCTCACGAAGATGCCGCACCTCCTCATCGCCGGGGCTACAGGGTCCGGCAAGTCCGTGGGTCTCAACGGCCTGATCACCGGCCTGATTTACGCCTGCCACCCCATGAACCTGCGGTTCGTGGTCATCGACCCGAAGAA